>JBOHGT010000261.1:0-5451 GCA_050700385.1 Pseudonocardiaceae bacterium
CTGCGTCCGACGCAGTGAAAGTGCCCTTCACCGCGCGAAAGTGCGCCTCACCGCGGACTCGAGCCGCCGTCCTCGCACGCAGCGCTCCCAGCTTGCGGTTGCCTATGGCTCAGGTTAGCCGTGCCTAATTAGGATGTCCCCGGGACGGATGACAACGGGAGGTGGTCGGTGGTGCGGCGGTCACGCTGGGTTCCGACGGTGATGGTGGGGCTCGCGCTCGCCGTGGCCGCCTGCGGTGGTGGGGAGGACGCGATCGACGAGGACTCCCTGGTCATCTACTCGGGGCGCCAGGAGCAGCTCGTCGGACCGCTCATCGAACGGTTCGAGCAGGAGACCGGCATCGCCACGTCGGTGCGCTACGGGAACACCGCACAGCTCGCCGCGCAGCTGCTCGAGGAGGGTGACGCCACTCCCGCCGACGTCTACTTCTCCCAGGACGGCGGCGCGCTGGGGGCGCTGGGCAAGGCCGGCAGGCTGGAGCGCCTGCCCGGCGACGTGCTCGAGCAGGTCCCGGCGCGCTACCGCGCCGACGACGGCAGCTGGGTCGGCACCTCCGGGCGGGCCAGGGTCATCGTCTACGACCCCGATCAGGTCGCCGAGGCGGAGGTGCCGGACAGCATCTTCGCGCTGACCGAGCCGCGGTGGCGCGGCAAGGTGGGTGTCGCGCCGAGCAACGCCTCCTTCGAGGCCTTCGTCACGGCGATCCGCGTGCTCGACGGCGACCAGACGGCCCGCCGGTGGCTGGAGGGCATGCGGGCCAACGACGTGCAGCTCTTCGACAACAACGTGCTGGTGCTCAACGCCGCCGAGGACGGCATCATCGCGCTCGGGCTGATCAACCATTACTACTGGTACCAGCAGGTCGCCGAGGAGGGCCGCCGGGCGGTGCCCGCCCGGCTGAAGTTCCTCCCCGGTGGGGACCCGGGTGCGCTGGTCAACGTCGCCGGAGCCGGTGTGCTCAGCGGTTCGGACCGCGCCGAGCAGGCGCGCCAGTTCGTGGCCTACCTGCTCAGCCCGCCGTCCCAGCGCTACTTCGCCGGCGAGACCAAGGAGTACCCGCTCGTCGCGGGGGTGCCCGCCGGGCAGGGCCTGCCCCCGTTGGAGAGCTTGCAGACCCCCGAGATCGACCTGTCCGACCTCGACACCCTCGAGCAGACCCTGCAGATGATCGAGCAAGCGGGTCTGACGTGAGCCTTCGATGAGCACCGGGGTCACGACGGCGGCGCCATCGGTCCCACCCGCCGACCCGTCTGCGCCGGCGGGCAGGTCGCGGACGGCTCGCGGGCAGCCGCCCGCCGGGCTGTTCGTCGCGGCCTGCCTTACCGCGGCGGTCGCGCTGCTGCCGCTGGTCTACCTCGTGGTGCGAGCCTCCGAGGGCGGGGTGGGCGTGCTGCTCGAGGTGCTGGGCCGGGAGCGCACCGCGCTGCTGGTGATGCGCAGCCTCGCCCTCGCCGGCGCGGTCACCGGGATCTGCCTGGTGCTCGGCGTGAGCCTGGCCGGGCTGGTGGCCCGCACCCGGCTGCCCGGCCGGGCGGTGTGGGGTGTGCTGGTGGCCCTGCCGCTCGCGGTGCCGTCCTACGTCGCGGCCTTCGCCTGGCTGTCGCTGTTCCCGCGTTTCGGCGGCTTCCTCGGCTCCACGCTGGTGCTCAGCCTGTGCTGCTTCCCCTACGTCTTCCTGCCGGTGGCCGCCGCGCTGGCCCGGATCGACCCTGCGCACGAGGAGGTCTCCCGCTCGCTGGGCCTCGGAGCGGTCCGCACCTTCCTCGCCGTCACGGTCCGGCAGGTCCGGCCGGCTGCGGCGGGTGGCGGGCTGCTCGTCGCGCTGTACGTGCTCTCGGACTTCGGGGCCGTGGCCGTGCTGCGCTACGACGTGTTCACCCGCGTCATCTACACCTCCTACCGCTCCAGCTTCGACCCCACACCTGCCGCGATACTCGGCTGCCTGCTCGTGGCGATCACCGTGCTCATCGTGTGGGGGGAGAACCGGACCCGCGGCCGGGCCGGCTACGCCCGGCTGGGCGGCGGTGCGGCCCGGCAGCGACGTCACGTGCGGCTGGGCCGCTGGACGCTGCCCGCGCTGGTCTGGTGTGGCGCCGTGGTGGGCCTGGCGCTGGGTGTGCCGCTGATGGCGCTGACCTACTGGTTGGTCCGCGGCAGCTCCGCCGGCCTGGACGCGGCCGAGCTCGGCTCCGCGGCGGCCAGCACGCTGGCGGTCTCCGCCCTCGGGGCGCTGGTGGCCGTCGCGCTGGCGCTGCCGGTCGGGGCGATCGCGGCCCGGTACCGGGGACGGCCAGGGCGGCTGCTGGAGCAGGCGGCCTATGCCGGGCACGCGCTGCCCGGCATCGTCGTCGCGCTGTCGCTGGTGTTCCTCTCGGTGCGCTACGCCCGGCCCGTCTACCAGGAGGTGCCGGTGCTGGTCGTCGCCTACGCGGTGCTGTTCCTGCCGGCCGCGGTGGCCGCGGTGCGGGCGTCGGTGGCGCAGTCCCCGCCCGCTCTGGAGGAGGTGGCGCGCTCGCTCGGCCGCTCGCCGGGTGGGGTACTGCGCAGCGTCACGGTTCCGCTGGCGGGACCGGGGGTGGCCGCCGGGGCCGCGCTGGTGTTCCTGACCTGCATGAAGGAGCTCCCGGCGACGCTGCTACTGCGGCCCACCGGCATGGAGACGCTGGCCACGGAGCTGTGGAGCCGCACCGAGATCGGGGCCTACGCCGGCGCGGCCCCCTATGCCGCCGCGCTGATGCTGCTCGCGGCGCTGCCGACGGCGTTACTGGGCAGCCGCTGGGCTCCCCGGGTCGCAGAGGAGGGACGGTGAGCGAGCTGGCCGTGCGGGGGCTGCACAAGAGCTTCGGCGCCGTCCCGGTGCTGCGCGGCCTGGACCTCAGCGTCCCCGAGGGTGCACTCGCGGCGGTGCTCGGCCCGTCCGGCTGCGGCAAGACCACGTTGTTGCGGATCGTCGCCGGCTTCGAGGGCGCCGACGCCGGCGAGATCTGCATCGGCGGGCGGGCGGTCGCCGGCCCGGCCGGGGCGCTGGCTCCCGAGCGTCGCCGGGTCGGTGTGGTGCCGCAGGAGGGCGCGCTGTTCCCGCACCTGTCGGTTGCCGGAAACGTCGGCTTCGGCCTGGTGCGGCGGCAGCGGGCGGGACGGGTCGGCGAGGTGCTCGACCTGGTCGGGCTGGGCGGGTTTGGCTCCCGGATGCCGCACGAGCTGTCCGGTGGTCAGCAGCAGCGGGTGGCGCTGGCCCGCGCGCTGGCTCCCGGTCCCGCCCTGGTGCTGCTCGACGAGCCGTTCAGCGCGCTGGACACGGGGCTGCGCGCGGCGGTGCGTGAGGACGTCCGGCAGGCGCTGCGCGCGGCGGGTGCCACCGCGGTGCTGGTCACCCACGACCAGCAGGAGGCGCTGTCCATGGCCGACGTCGTTGCGGTACTGCAGGACGGCACCATCGTGCAGGCGGCGCCGCCCGCCGACCTCTACGCGCGGCCCCGCGACCTCGACGTCGCGACGTTCGTGGGCGAGGCGGTGGTGCTCGACGCCGTGCTGCACGACGACGTCGCCGAATGCGCCCTCGGAGTGCTGCCGGTGCGCAACCGGAACGGGCAACGTGCCGAGCGGGGCAGCGTGGTGCTCCGCCCGGAACAGGTGGTAGTCGGCCCGCCCGGCACCGGGGTGCCGGCCAGGGTCGCGGGCGTGAGCTTCTTCGGCCACGACGCGCTGGTCCGGCTGACGCTGGCCGACCCGGATGGCACCGCGGTCCCGGTGACCGCACGCACCGAGGGTGGCCGCCAGCTGCTGGAGGACGACGAGGTCGGCCTCACCGTGGCCGGTGAGGTCTCTTTCTTCCCCACCGGCCACTAGGCCATGTGCCCGGGCTGCTCGTTACGAACCCGAACCCGAGCCCGAGCCGTGACCCGAGCCCGAACCGCCGCCACCGTCACGGACGTCGGCGCCGTCGTCGTTGCAGCCGGACAGCAGCAGGGCGAGCGCTGCGGCCAGCGTTGCGGTCGCGGCGGCCATGCGCCGGGCGGTACTGGTCATCGTGTACTTCCTTCCTGGTGAGGTGCGGGGACGGGAACCGGGGTCGGCATGGCGCCTCCCGGTGCGTTGCGGGAGCGGGTGTGGTGCCACGCCAGGGCCGCCAGCAGCCCGAGGGCGGCGATCCAGGCCAGGTGCGCGGGCCAGAACTCGTCCCGGTAGTCGGGCAGCAGCGGGCGCAGCAGCTGATGGGTCGGAGCCCCTACCTCGGCGAAGCGGGAGACCCAGGTGATCGTGCCGGTGTAGCCGTCGGCGAGCAGCCAGCCGTAGCTGACGGCGCCGGCCGTACCGAGCAGTGCGGCGGCTGCCCGCCAGCCGGTGCCGGCGCGCGCCAGCCAGCACAGCACGACCAGCAGCGCGAGCGGGAGCACCACCACCACCTGGCGGCCCGGCCACCAGAAGCCGTGCATGGTCAGCGCGACGAAGGTGGCCACCAGCCACCCCGCCGCCAGCGGCAGCGCCAGGACCGCGGCGCCGGGCGGACGCCGCGCGGCGAGCGCGGCCAGCGCGGGCACGACGAGCAGCCAGGCCGGCTGCCAGGCGACCAGCCCGAAGTCCCGGTCGGTCAGCAGGCCGATCAGCCGCACCCCGCGGCCCAGGTAGTCCGGCGAGCTGCCGACGACCCCGAACTCGCCAGTGCGCTCGAAGTGGTCGCCGCTGGCGTAGACCGTCCAGCCGCCCCACACCGCCCGGTGCACCGCCAGGTACGCGCCGGCCATCGCGGCCAGCGCGCCACCCAGCGCCATGGCCTCGCGCCGCCGCCCGGCCCGCCACCAGCGCAGCGCGCCGAGCCCGGCCAGCACAGCGGCCACCGCGGCGTACTTCACCGACAGCCATGGCAGCGCGACCACCGCCGCGGCGAGCAGTGCGAGCTGGCCACGCCGGACCGGACCGGTCAGCGCCGCGACCCCGATCAGCGTCGCCAGTGCGGCGGGCAGCTCGGGGTAGACCTGCTGGCCGTAGACGGCGAGCGGCGCCGATACCGCGGCGAGACCCACCCCCGTGGCGGCCAGCGGCACGGGCACCGCGAAGCGGCGCACCGCCACCCACAGCGTCAGCGCCGCGAGGATCCCCGCGAGCAGCACCAGCGTCGCCTTCGCCGCGACCCAGCCTGCCAGGCCCGTCGGGACGGCGAGCAGCAGCGCCAGCAGCGGGTCGTGCGGGCTGATCTGGGCACCGTCGGGCCGCACCGAGGTCTGCACCGGCGGTGGCGCGTCGGCGAAGGAGCGCCAGCTGCCGTCCGCGAGCTCGTCGGCGATATCCAGGTCACCGTCCTGCGCCAGCGACAGCGCCGTGAGCACGTACTGCACCTCGTCCACCGCGACGTGCGCGCCGAAGGTGGCGCGCACCCCGATGCCCGCCCCGGCGGCGAGCACGGCGAGCAGGGCGACCGCCGCGATCGCCCGGGGCAGCGCGGCGCGCGCC
>JBOHGT010000262.1:0-4344 GCA_050700385.1 Pseudonocardiaceae bacterium
GATTTCGGTAGTCAGGGCTACCGAAATCATTCACGACCCGAGAGTTATGCACGGCCCGAGAGCAGGGTGCGGACCGCGTCGATGGTGTCGGCGTCGCCGGCGTCCTTGTCTGGGCGGTAGCGAAGCACCCGGGCGAAGCGCAGCGTGACCCCGCCGGGGTAGCGGGTCGAGGTCTGCACCCCGTCGAGTTCGATCTCGACCACGAGTTCGGGCCGGACGTGCACGGTGTAGCGGTCGGTGCGCCGGGCGAGCTCTTGCAGCCGTGCGGTCTGCCATGTCAGCAGGTCGTCGGTCAGCCCCTTGAACGTCTTGCCGACCATCACCGGCGGGCCGCCGTCGGGGTCGCGCGCACCCAGGTGCAGGTTGGACAGCCAGCCGCGGCGGCGGCCGTGACCCCACTCCGCGGCGAGCACCACGAGGTCCAGGGTGTGCACCGGCTTGACCTTCTGCCACGCCTTCCCGCGACGGCCCGCCGCGTAGGGAGCGGCCAGGGACTTGACCATCACGCCCTCGTGACCGGCGGCCAGCGCCGCGTCCAGCAGCTCCGCGGCCGCGTCCTGCTGCTGCACCGAGGGGATGCGGTACGCCGCGGCGACCCGATCCAGCGCACTCAGCCGCTCCCGCAACGGCGTGTCGAGCAGGTCTGCGCCGTCCAGATGCAGGCAGTCGAAGAAGAACGGGCGTAGCAGCAGCTCGCCCGACTCGGCGCCGAAGCGGCTCATCGTCTCCTGGAACGGCCGCGGCCGGCCGTCGTCGGTCAGCGCGAGTGTCTCCCCGTCCAGCACCACCGACTCGCACGGCAGCGCGCGCACCAGCTCGACCAGCTCCGGTACCCCGGCGGTGATCTCCCGCAGCGTCCGGGTCCATACCCGGACCGCGTCGCCGTCGCGATGCACCTGGATCCGCGCCCCGTCGAGCTTGTACTCCACGCTGGCCGGTCGCGTGTCGGCGAGCGCGGCATCGAGCGAGTTGGCGGGGGAGGCGAGCATGGGGCGTACCGGACGGCCCAGCTCCAGCCGGAACGCGGCCAGCGCCGCCGCGCCGCCGTGCAGGGCCGCCGCGGCGGTCGCCGGCAACCGGCCGGAGAGCATGAACGCCCGGCGCACCGCGTCCGCGGGGACCCCGGCCGCAGCCGCGACGGCGTCGAGCATCACGCCCTCCAGCGCACCCTGGCGCAGCTCGCCGGTGAGCAGCCCGACCAGAAAGCGCTGCTCGTCGGGCGTGGCGCGGGAGAGCAGCCCGGAGAGCAGCTCGTGCCGGCGACCGGCCGACCCGGTTCCGGTGGTCTCGGCCAGCGTGTGCAGCGCGGCATCGACGGCCCCGACGCCCAGCTCGGGAACCGAAGCCACGGGCCCCTCGATCGCCGAGAGTGTCGTCCATCCGATGCCGAACCGGCCCTGTCTCGGCTCCCCGATGAGGAACCCGACGACAACCGACAGCTCATCGGGGTTCGATGTCGCGACCAGCAGCTCGGCCAGCACCTGCGTCTTGACCTTGCGCGAGCGGGTCGCGGCGACTTTCGCCGAGGTGGCGACGACATCGGCGAGCAGCACCATGCAGTCATCGTGCCGTGCGCCACAGACCTAGCAGGCGACGGGCACGCCACCGTCGATCGGGGCCACGCCGTGCACCGCGAGCACCGCGTTGACCGACACGGTCTCCCACTTCGCGTAGGCCTCCGGGAAGCCGGAGCGCTGCACGATCTGCGCGAGCTGGGTCAGCGACCGGGTCTGCCAGTCCGGGATCCGCTGCACGACCTTCGCGTTGAACGCCTCGTAGAACCTCGCCGACGAGTACCGCGGGTCCATGATCTGCGCGCGGGTGCCCCAGCCCTGGCTGGGGCGCTGCTGGAACAGCCCCAGGCTGTCGCGGTCGCCGTAGTCGAGGTTGATCAGGGTCGATTCCTGCAGCGCGGTGGCGATGGCGACGACCCAGGCCCGCGGCGGCATGCCCGTGCCCTTGCCGACTCCGACGATGGTCCCGGCGTTGCGGAGCTGCTCGGCGGTGAGTGGCATGCTGCGCTGCCGCCCGGTCGGCCGCAGCGGCATCAGCTGCGCCGCCGTGGGGGCCGCGGTGGTGGACAGCACCTGCACGGCGGCTGCCGGCCTCGGCACCGGCGCGGGCGGGGCACCCGAGCCAGGTTCGGCGAGCAGCGGCATCGGGTCCACCGGCTCCCCATCGGCGAACCTGCCGCCCTCCCATACCTCGAAGTGCAGGTGCGGTCCGGTGGACTGGCCGTTGCTGCCGACCCGTGCGATGGGCTGACCGGCCTGCACCTGGTTCCCCCGCGACACGCCGAGGTCGCGGGGCCACATGTGCCCGTAGACGGTGGAGACGAGCTTCCCGTCGATGCGGTGGTCGATGACGATCCACTGCCCGAACCCCCCTGCCGGTCCGGCGGCCACCACGACACCGGAAGCCGCGGCGAAGATCGGCGTGCCGGCCGGGGCGCCGAAGTCCTGGCCGCGGTGGCCCTCGGCCTTCCCGGTCACGGGGTTGGACCGGCTACCGAAACCGGAGGTCAGCCGGTAGCTGCCCGGTGTCATCGGCGAGGTCAGCGCCGAGCTGCCCGAGGGTTGCAGACCGCACCCCTGGTTGCCGAAGCCGCCCGTGCCGGGCAGCCCGACGAGTAGCATGAGGCCCACGGCAGCCGCCATGAGCAGGGAGAACGGCACGGCAAGGAGCGTCGCGACGGCGAGGAGTGTTCCCCGGCGCCGCCCGGCATCCATCCAGCCTCCTGACTGCGGCTGGGCGCCGCCCAGCTCACAGCTTCCTGACCGGGGGCGGTAGATGGAACACCTGCGCTACAGGAACCCCCGAAAGTCGTCACCCCTGGTGACGTTGCGTGATCAGTGACCCCGCGTCATGCCGAGGACGTCCAGTGCGGCGTCGAGCTGCTCGGTGGTCAGCCTCCCGTCCTCCACATGCCCGCGCTCGAGCACCACGTCGCGGATGGTGCGCCGCTGCGCCAGCGACTGCTTGGCGATCGAGGCCGCCTCCTCGTAGCCCAGGTAGCGGTTCAGCGGGGTCACGATCGCCGGGGAGGACTCGGCGTACTCGCGGCACCGCTCGACATCGGCCTGCGCCCCCTCGATGACCTTGCCGGCCAGCAGCCGGGCGGCGGCGGCCAGCAGCCGGGCGGATTCCAGCAGGTTTCGGGCCATCACGGGCATCATCACGTTGAGCTCGAGGTTCCCCTGCGACCCGGCGAACGCTACGCACGCGTCGTTGCCGATCACCTGCGCCGCGACCATCATCGTCGCCTCGCAGATCACCGGGTTGACCTTGCCGGGCATGATCGACGATCCGGGCTGCAGGTCGGGCAGCTGCAGCTCCGCGAGCCCGGTGCGCGGTCCCGAGCCCAGCCAGCGCAGGTCGTTTGCGATCTTGAACAGCGAGACGGCGACGGTCCGCAACGCGCCGGAGGCCTCCACCAGGCCGTCCCGCGCGCCCTGCGCCTCGATGTGGTCGGACGCCTCGGCGAGCTCCTCCAGACCGGTGGAGCGCCGCAGCTCGGTGACGACCGCGGCGCCGAAGCCGTCCGGAGCGTTCAGGCCGGTGCCGACCGCGGTGCCACCGATCGGCAGTTCGGCGAGCCGGGGTAGGCAGTCCCGCAGCCGGTCGGCGCCGTGGCGGGCCTGTGCGGCCCAGCCGCGGGCCTCCTGGCCCAGCGTCACCGGGACGGCATCCATCAGGTGCGTGCGGCCCGCCTTGACCACATCGGCCCAATCCTCGCTACGGCGGGTCAGCACCGACGCGAGGTGGATCATGGCGGGGACGGTGTCGTGGGCGAGCGCCTCGGTGGCCGCGAGGTGGATCGTGGTGGGGAACACGTCGTTGGATGACTGCGAGGCGTTGACGTGGTCGTTGGGGTGCACGTCCCGGCCGGTCGCCTTGCCGGCGAGCGTCGCGATCACCTCGTTGGCGTTCATGTTCGAGCTGGTGCCCGAGCCGGTCTGGAACACGTCCACCGGGAAGTGCGCGTCGTGCTCGCCCGCCGCCACCTCGTCGGCCGCGGCGGCAATGGCGCAGGCCACGTCGGCGTCGAGCACGTCCAGCTCACCGTTCACCCGCGCGCACGCGGCCTTCACCAGGCCCAGCGCCCGGATCTGGCTGCGCTCCAGGCCACGCCCGGAGATCGGGAAGTTGTCGACGGCGCGCTGGGTCTGGGCTCGGTACAGGGCGTCGGCGGGCACCGGCACCTCGCCCATGGTGTCGCGCTCCATCCGGAAGTCCTCGGTCATGCCCGCAGTCTCGCTCAGGCCCGTGTAGTGACACCACGAGGGCCCGCCCCCTTGCCGAGGCGCAGTGAAGGGCACTTTCACTGCATCGGATGCAGTGAAA
>JBOHGT010000263.1:0-8003 GCA_050700385.1 Pseudonocardiaceae bacterium
GATTTCGGTAGCTACAGCTACCGAAATCATTCACGACTGATGGGGGCCCAGGCGGGACCGGTGTCGCCCAGCGCCGGGTCGAGCTTGGCGAACAGCGGCGTGGGCCGCCGCAGCGGGCGGCCGATCTCGATAGGCGTGGACTCCCAGCGAGCCTGCTCGGCGGTGTACTCGCCCGTCAGCACCGGGTAGTCCGGCGCATCCGCCTCGGTGACCTCGCGGATCTCCGGTTGCGCGGCCCACACCCCGGTCCCGCCGAGCTGCTCGTGCACCCGCTGCGCGGCATGCGGCAGGAACGGGGTGAGCAGCGCATTGGCGTCCGAGACGGCCTGCAACGCGGTGTGCAGGATGGTGTCGCGGCGCTCCGGGTCGTCGTCGCGCTTCCACGGCTCCTGCTCGGAGAGGTACTTGTTCGCCGCCGAGACCACCCGCATCGCCTCGGTGAGCGAGGCCTTGAACCGGCTGCGCTCGAGCAGCTCACCGACGGTGCCGAAGCCCGCACGCGCGGTGTCGAGCAGCTCGACGTCGGCGGCGGTCGGCGTCGCCGGCCGCGGCACGGCGCCCACGTTGCGCGCTGCCATCGAGATCGAGCGATTGACCAGGTTGCCCCACTCGTTGGCGAGCTCGAAGTTGATCCGGCGGACGAACTCGTCCCAGGTGAAGGCGGTGTCCTGGTTCTCGGGCCCGGCGATGGACAGGAAGTAGCGCAGCGTGTCCGGCCCGAACTCGCGCAGGAAGTCGCCGACGTAGATGACCGTGCCGCGCGACGTGGAGAACTTCGACCCGCTCATGGTGAGGAACTCGCTGGAGACGACCTCGGTGGGCAGGTTCAGCGTGCCGAACCGCCCGGGCTCACCGCCCTTGTCCCCTGCCCCGTTGTGACCGAGCAGCAGCGCGGGCCAGATCTGCGAGTGGAAGGTGATGTTGTCCTTGCCCATGAAGTAGTACGAGCGGGCGTCCGGGTCGCACCACCATGCCTTCCAGGCATCCGGGTCACCGGAGCGGGCAGCCCACTCCACCGAGGCCGACAGGTAGCCGATGACGGCGTCGAACCAGACGTAGAGCCGCTTCATCGGAGCGTCGCGCCAGCCGTCCAGCGGCACCGGGACACCCCAGTCCAGGTCACGGGTGATCGGGCGGGGGCGCAGGTCGTCGAGCAGGTTCAGCGAGAACTTGAGCACGTTGGGTCGCCACTCGGTGCGGGTGGACAGCCAGGAGCCGAGCGCCTCGGTGAACGCGGGCAGGTCGAGGAAGAGGTGCTCGGTCTCGACGAACTCGGGCTTCTCGCCGTTGATCCGCGACCGGGGGTTGATGAGGTCGGCCGCGTCGAGCTGGTTGCCGCAGTTGTCACACTGGTCGCCACGCGCGCCGTCGTAACCGCAGATCGGGCAGGTTCCCTCGACGTACCGGTCGGGCAGGTTCCCTCGACGTACCGGTCGGGCAGGGTCCGGCCGGTGGACGGGCTGATCGCGCCCAGCGCGCTGCGGGTCAGCACGTAACCGTTGCGATGCAGGGCGAGGAAGAGGTCCTGCACCACCCGGTGGTGGTTGCGCGTGGTGGTGCGGGTGAACAGGTCGTAGGACAGGCCCAGCCCCTGCAGGTCCCCCACGATCATCCGGTTGTACTTGTCCGCGGTCTCACGCGGCGAGAGCCCCTCGCTGTCGGCCTGGACCAGGATCGGCGTGCCGTGCTCGTCGGTGCCGGAGATCATGAGCACCCGGTTGCCCGCCATCCGCTGGTAGCGCGCGAAGATGTCGGAGGGCACACCGAAGCCGGAGACGTGGCCGATGTGACGGGGTCCGTTGGCGTAGGGCCACGCCACGGCGGTCAGCACGTGATCGCTCATGCGTCCCAGCGTATGGGGCACGCGCCGGGCCGGTCATGCCGGTATCGGGCACGGACGTCCGCCGGGGACAATAGGCCCATGACGGACCCGCACGCGGCAGGCCATGTCCGGGTCGCGGTCGTCGGTGCCGGGTTCGCCGGCCTCGGCATGGCCATCCGGCTGGTCCAGCAGGGCATCGACGACTTCGTGGTGTTGGAGCGGGCCGGCGGGGTCGGCGGCACCTGGCGCGACAACACCTACCCGGGGTCCGCCTGCGACGTGCCGTCGAACCTCTACTCGTTCTCCTTCGCCCCCAACCCGGACTGGTCGCACAGCTTCTCCCCGCAACCGGAGATCCACCGCTACCTGGTGGGCTGCGTGGACCGGTTCGGCCTGCGCCGGCACCTGCGGCTGTGCCACGAGGTGCTCGACGCCCGCTGGGACGACCACGCGGGCCACTGGCGGATCGAGACCTCCCGTGGGACGTTCACCGCGACCGTCCTCGTCTCCGGGGCCGGCGCGCTGAGCGAACCCTCGGTCCCGGACCTGCCCGGTGTCGAGCGGTTCGCCGGGCCGGCGTTCCACTCCGCACGCTGGGACCACTCCCACGACCTGCGCGGGCAGCGTGTCGCCGTGGTCGGCACCGGAGCCTCGGCCGCGCAGTTCGTACCCGAGATCGCACCGCAGGTCGGCGCGCTGCACGTGTTCCAGCGCACCCCGCCGTGGATCATGCCCCGGTTCGACCGGGCCCGGACCGGGCTGGAGCGCCGGCTCTACCGCACGGTCCCGGCGTTGCAGCGTTGGCTGCGGTCGGGCACCTACTGGGTGCGGGAGTCCTACATGGTGGGCTTCACCGTCCCCCGGTTGCTCGAGATCGCCGGGCTGATCGCGCGCGCGCACCTGCGGCTGCAGGTCGGCGACCCGCAGCTGCGGGCCGCGCTGACACCCGACTACACCCTGGGGTGCAAGCGGGTGGTGGTCTCCAGCGACTACTACCCCGCGCTGCAACGGCGGAACGTGGAACTGGTCACGGATCCGATCCGCGAGGTGCGCGACCGCGCCGTCGTCACCGCCGACGGTGCCGAGCGGGAGGTCGACACGATCATCTTCGGCACCGGGTTCCGCGCCACCGACCCGCCGGTGGCCCACCGGCTCCGGGGCCGCGACGGGCGGCTGCTGGCGCGGGAGTGGTCGGCGGGCGCGCAGGCCTACCTCGGCACCGCGGTCAGTGGCTTCCCCAACCTGTTCCTGCTGATGGGGCCGAACAGCGGGCTCGGGCACAACTCGGTGGTGCTGGCCATCGAGTCGCAGATCGAGTACGTCCTGGACGCGCTGCGCGTCATGGCGGCGTGGCACGTTGGCGCGGTGGAGGTGCACCCGCGGGCGCAGTCGGAGTTCGTGGCCGGCGTGCAGCAGCGGATGGCCGGCACCGTCTGGACCACCGGCGGCTGCGCCAGCTGGTACCTCGACGACGCCGGCCGCAACACCACGCTGTGGCCGGGGTTCACCGGGCGCTTCCGCCGGCTGACCCGGCGCTTCGACCCCGAGAACTACCTGCTCCACCGCCGGCAACCCGCACCGGCCGGGACGGCCTGAGCCGGCGCCCGTGCGGGTCGGGGTGCGGGCACTGGACGGTGGCGCGGCGGTCCCGCAAGTGCTGCGCAGGCTGGCCGCACGGGCGCGCCGGCTCGGGCTGCCGCCGCCTGCGGCGCTGACCGGCGACTGGTTCGGCGGCGGCGCGGTGCTCGCGCCGTCGGTGGACCTGCGACCGGTACCCGCCCGGGCCGCGCTCGCCACGTTCGGCGCCGGCCCGCGGGTGTCGGGCCCGGGGTGCGCCGTCGGCGGCGGCTGGTTCGGCTACCTGGGCTACGGCCTGGCCGACCCGCTGCCACGGCACCGGCGGCTGCCGCCCGCCGCGGGCGGCTGGGCCGACCACGTGCTGCGCCGGGACTCCGCCGGCACCTGGTGGTACGAGGAGCTCGTTCCCGCGGCCGGGCGCGCCGACGAGCTGGCCGCGCTGGTGGCGAGCGGCCCGGACGATCCGCCACACCGGCCGTGGCGACCCGCCGCGGTGCAGTCGCCGGATGCGGCGGCCTATTGCACTGCGGTGCGCCGCGCGGTGGCCGAGATCAGCGCGGGCGAGATCTACCAGGTCAACGTGTGCACCCGGTTCTGCACCCGGCTGCGCGCCGACCCGACGGAGCTGTTCGCGGCCGGGGTGGCGCGGTTGCGCCCGGCGCGGGCGGCGCTGCTGTCGGGGAGCTGGGGCGCGGTGGCCTCGCTGTCCCCGGAGCTGTTCCTCGCCCGGCACGGCCGTGGCGTGCGCACCGCACCGATCAAGGGGACGCTGCCCCGCCGCGGACCGGCCGACGACGGCAACGCCGGGCGGCTGCGCGCCTCGGCCAAGGACGTCGCGGAGAACGTGATGATCGTCGACATGGCCCGCAACGACCTGGGCCGGGTGTGTGAGACGGGCAGCGTGGCGGTGCCGCAGCTGCTCGACGTGCAGCCGCACCCCGGGGTGTGGCACCTGGTGTCCACCGTGACCGGGCGGCTGCCGCCGGGCGTCGACGACGCCGCGCTGCTCGCCGCGACGTTCCCGCCGGCCTCGGTCACCGGCACTCCCAAGCACCGCGCGCTGCAGGTGATCGCCGAGCTGGAGACCGTGCCGCGGGAGGTCTACTGCGGCGCGGTCGGGCTGGCCTCCCCGGTGGCCGGGACCGAGCTGTCCGTCGCGATCCGGACCTACGAGTTGTACCGCGGGCAGCTCTGGTTCGGGGTGGGCGGCGGCATCACGGCCGACTCCGACCCGGACGCCGAGTGGGCGGAGTGCGAGACCAAGGCGGCCCCCCTACTCGACCTGCTCCGCTTTCCCGGGTAGAGCGGCCTGGTAGAGCGCGCGCTTGGGCACGCCGTGGCGCTGCGCCACGTCGGCGACCGCGTCCTTGAGCCGCTGCCCGTGCCCCACCCGCTCGCAGACCTCTCCGACCAGCTCGGCGACGTCGGGTGGGGCGGCCGGCTCGGCACCCGCCAGCACCACCGTCACCTCCCCGCGCACTCCCGCTGCGGCCCACGCGGCGAGCGCTCCCAGCCCGCCGCGGCGGACCTCCTCGTAGGGCTTGGTGAGCTCCCGGCACACCGCGGCGGCGCGGTCGGCGCCCAGCACGCCGGCCGCGTCGGCGAGCGTCGCCGCCAGCCGGTGAGGGGAGTCGAAGAACACGCAGGTACGCGGCTCGTCCGCGAGCGTGGCCAGCCATCGGCGCCGCTGCCCGGGCTTGCGCGGGGCGAAGCCTTCGAAACAGAACCGCTCGCAGGGCAGCCCGGACAGCGCCAGCGCGGTGGTGACCGCCGAAGGGCCGGGCAGGCAGGTCACCGCCAGCCCCGCAGCCACCGCCGCGGACACCAGCCGGTACCCCGGGTCGGACACCGAGGGCATCCCGGCGTCGGTGACGACCAGCACGGTCCGGCCGCCGCGCACCGCGTCCAGCAGCCCGGGGATCCGCGCGGTCTCCACCGCGTCGTAGTGCGACACCACCCGACCGCGCACCGTGACGTCCAGCGCGGCGGCCAGTGAGCGCAGCCGCCGGGTGTCCTCCGCGGCGACCACGTCGGCCTCGGCGAGCGCGGCCAGCAGTCTCGGCGAGGCGTCCCGGGAGTCGCCCAACGGTGTCCCGGCCAGCAACACCCGCCCACCGTTCACGGGGTCGAGCCTACGATCGCGCCCGTGACCCTGGTCCCGCAGGCGAGCCGTGAGCGTGCCGACGACCCGCTGGTGGGCGTCGGCGAGCTGCCCCCGCCGGCCGACGCGCCGCCGGACCCGGTGAGCAGGCTGCTGTCCCGGCCGCTGCACGACCGGTTCCGCGGCTGGTCAGCCGCCCTCGGCCTTGCCGTGCTCGGCGGGCTGGTGCGGTTCTGGAACCTGGGCTACCCGACCGACGGCGGTACCCCGGTCTTCGACGAGAAGCACTACGTGCCGCAGGCCTGGCAGATGGCGCGCAACGGCGGCGTCGAGGACAACCCGGGCTACGAGCTCGTGGTGCACCCGCCGCTGGGCAAGCAGTTCATCGCGCTCGGCGAGCTGCTCTTCGGTTACAACGCCTGGGGGTGGCGGGCCTCGGCCGCGCTTGCCGGCACCGTCTGCGTGCTGCTGATCGTGCGGATCGTTCGACGGATGACCCGCTCGACCCTGCTCGGCGCGATCGCCGGGGTGCTGCTCATCGCCGACGGGGCCAGCCACGTGCAGTCCCGGATGGGGATGCTGGACGTCTTCCTCGCGGTGCTGGTGCTCGCTGCCTTCGGCTGCCTGGTCGTCGACCGCGAGCAGGTTCGCGAGCGGCTCGCGGTGGTGGTGACGCAGGGACGCATCGGCGACCACACCCTCGGCCCCCGGTTGGGCGTGCGCTGGTGGCGCTTCGGCGCGGGCGTGCTGCTCGGCCTGGCCTGCGGGGCCAAGTGGTCCGGCGTGTACTTCCTCGCCGCGTTCGCGGTGATGTCGGTGGCGTGGGACGTCGGCGCGCGGCGGGCCGCGGGGGTCCGCCGGCCCTGGGTCGGCACCGCGGCACGCGACCTGGCTCCCGCATCGTGGGCACTGGCACTGGTGCCGATCGGTGCCTACCTCGCGACGTGGTGGGCCTGGTTCGCCAGCGAGGCCGGCACCGACCGGCACGCAGCCGCCGGACCGCTTCGCTCGCTGGGCTACTACAACGCTCGGGTGCTCGAGTTCCACGCGAACCTCGCCACACCCGCCGAGCCGCACCCCTGGGAGTCGAAGCCGTGGAGCTGGCCGATGGGGCTGCGGCCGATGCTCTATTACTACGAGTCGGGCGTCGCCGCTCCGGGTTGCGGGCGCGACGACTGCGTCAGCGCGGTGATGCTCGTCGGCACCCCCGCGCTGTGGTGGGTCGCGCTGCCGGTGCTCGGGTGGGCGATCTGGCGGGTCGTCACCACCGCGGACTGGCGTTACGCCTCGGTGCTCGTCGCCTACGCCGCCGGGTATCTGCCCTGGTACACCAACATCGACCGGCAGATGTACTTCTTCTACATGACGCCGCTCGCGGCGTTCCTGGTGATCGGCGTGACGCTGGCGCTCGGCGACATCCTCGGCAGCGCGCGTGCCGGCTCCGAGCGACGCGGCACGGGGCTGCTCGTCGTGGCGATCTACGTCGGCCTCGTGGTAGCCAACTTCGTCTGGCTGTGGCCGATCCTGGTCGGCGACTCGATCACCCCTGCGCACTGGAACGCCGAGCTCTGGCTGCCCTCGTGGCGCTGACTTCTCGTGAATGATTTCGGTAGCCAGGGATACCGAAATCATTCACGAGAAGTCAGCTCAGGTGCTGGCGCAGGAAGCCGAGCGTGGCCGCCCAGGCCTTGGCCGCCTGCTCGGCGTCGTAGGTGCCCAGCAGGTTCTCGTCGTTGAAGAAGGCGTGGCCCGCTGGGTAGAACCGGAAGTCCGGCCGCTGCCCCGACTGCTGCTCGATCGTCGCGGCGAGCTCGCGCACCTTGTCGGGGCTTGCCATCCCGTCCCGCTCGCCGAAGTGGCCCAGCAGCGGCGCGGTGAGGTTGTCGAAACGCGGGTACTCCTCGCCCAGCACACCGTAGAAGGGCACCGCGGCACCGATCTTGTCGCCCTGCTGGGCGGCGAGCACCAGCACGAAGCCGCCCCCCATGCAGAACCCGACGGCGCCGACCTTGCTACCCGTCACGGCCTCATGGGCGAGCAGGAAGTCCACCGCCCCGGCGAGGTCGGTGGCCGCGCGCTCCACCGGCAGCTCGCCCATGAGCTTGCCGGCCTCATCGGCGTCGTGGGTGGTGGCGCCGCCGAAGAGGTCCGGGGCGAGCGCGACGAAGCCCTCCGCGGCGAACCGGTTGGTCACGTCGACGATGTGACTGGTCAGCCCCCACCACTCCTGGATCACGACGAGGCCGGGCCCGCGGCCCGACTCGGGAAGTGCGAGGTAGCCGTGCGCGGTGGATCCGTTGGACGGGAACCTGACGTTCTGCAGCGGGTTGCCGGTAGCCATGCCACGGATCAGATCACAGGTGGCTGCGCCCCACAGATCGGCCCGATAACCGCGTTCTGGTACCAGAACGCGTCAACCGCATCCCCGATAACCGCGTTCTGCCACCAGAACGCGGTCATGGGGGTGTCGATAACCGCGTTCTGCCACCAGAACGCGGGGAC
>JBOHGT010000264.1:0-4192 GCA_050700385.1 Pseudonocardiaceae bacterium
GATTTCGGTAGCGGGAGCTACCGAAATCATTCACGACCCTGCGGGGCTCAGCGCATCCAGCGACGGCGCTTGGGCCGGGACACCCGGCGCCAGAGGTCGGGGAACTCGCGTTCCACGCGCTCGGCGCCGGCCGCCTCCTGCTGGTACCAGAGCCCGAAGGTGAACCCGTTCTGGCCGGCGACGTGCGCCCGCCCACCGAGGGTCCGCAGGAACGTGCGGCTCTGCACGGTGTCCTGGTGGACGCCGAGCAGCTGCGTCACCTTCTTGTAGCCCTTGGCCGAGCGGCTGGCTGGCTTGCCGAGCGCCGGTGCCACGGTCTCGGCGGCGTAGCGGGCCCGCTTGGCCGCCTTGCGAGCCTGGTGCAGCGCGGCCGCGCGCGCCTGGGGGTCTTGCTCGGCCCCGGCCCGGGCGACTGTGCGGTCGACCCGCTTGACCGAGCGGCCGACCAGCTTCGGCAGCACGGCGCGGGCGGGCTTGGCTGCGAGCGGCGTCAGCGGCGGGTCGGCGAGCAGGCCGTCGAGCGCGTCGAGCAGCGCGTAATAGCGGTCGGTATCGAGCTCGGCGACGATGCGGGCGTGGGCCTCCACCTGCTCGCGGGCGAACTGCTGGGACAGCTGCGCGGCGATCGGCCCGAGGACGTTCTCGGGCGGCGTCGCCTCCAGAAGTTCCTCGGTGCGCTGCTGCACGACCTCCTGGTCGCGGGCCGCACTGAGCACCCCGGCCAGCCAGCGCAGCTCGTCGCGCAACCCGGCGGTGGCGTCGCGGTCCACGATCCGGTTGAAGTTGCGCAGCGCGCTGCGCAACCGGCGGATCGCCACCCGCATCTGGTGCACCGCGTCCGGCTCGTCGGCGCGCACCGCCGGGTCGAGTTCCTTGAGCGTGTCCACCTGATCGGCGACGGTCGCGAGCACCACGTCGCCCGCCGACGACTTGGGCCGCAGCTTGCGGCGCTTGCGGACTGGCCGCCGCGGGGTGGGCAGCCGGTCGCCGAACAGCCGCCGCAGGGTGGACTGCGGCGCCGCGCGGTGCGCGCCCACATCGGCCAGCCGCTCCTCGATCGCGGCGAGCAGCACGTCGTCGCGCTTGCGGAGCGTGACGGTGAGCCGGTACCAGGAGTCGACCGTGACTGATGCGCCGAGCGTCTGCGCGGACACCTCGTCGGCGACGATCTCTCCGAGCGGCGTTCCGCTCTCGTCCAGCAGCTGCCAGCGCGAGGACGTGTTCTGCGTGTGTGCGACCGGTTCGAGCTCGTGCCCGCGGGCGTGGCCCCGCACCAGCTGGTCGACCGCCGTCGGGATCCGTTGGGTGTCGCCGGCGTCGGGCGGCACCCGCAGCGGCGCGCCGTCGCCGGGCAGCGTCAGGATCCAGTCCCGCCCGGGCACCTGCTGCACGGTGACGCCGGTCCGGGCCAGCAGCAGGTCGTCGGTGTCGATGTAGAACGACTCCCGCGTCTGCTCCTCGGGCCCCTCCAGCCGGTGGACCCCGGGCAGACCGTAGAGACGCGGTGATCCGCTGACCCCCGGGGCCTGGTAGCTGCGTTCGACTTCCCGCGTCGCTGTGTCGGCCATCCCGCCAGTCTGGCCGGATGGCCGGCGCTCGCATCCGCAGCGGGTGCTCACCACCCGGATAGACCAGTCGTCTGTGAGTGACCCAGACGTAGACCTCTCTCATCATGTGGGAGCTGCGGGAAGGTCGGTCGCGCTGCCCGCCGTTGCACCGGACATGAGCAAGGTTGCGACCATCACCCTGAACAACGGTGCGCAGATCCCGCAGCTCGGGTTCGGCGTCTTCCAGATACCGCCCGGCGAGACGGCGAGGGCGGTGGGCACGGCGCTGGACGCCGGCTACCGCAGCATCGACACGGCTGCTGCCTACGGCAATGAGCCGGGAGTGGGGGACGCGATCGCGGCCTCCGGGCTGCGCCGCGACGAGCTGTTCGTCACGACCAAGCTCTGGAACACCGACCACGGCTACGAGGCGACGCTGCGGGCGTTCGACGGCAGCATCGGCAGGCTGAAGCTCGACTACGTCGACCTGTACCTCATCCACTGGCCGCAGCCGAGGGTCGACAGGTACGTCGAGACCTGGCAAGCGTTCGAGAAGCTGGCCGCCGACGGCCGGGTGCGCGCGATCGGCGTGTCCAACTTCAAGGCCCCGCACCTGCTCCGGCTGTTCGAGGAGAGCGGCTCCGTGCCGGCGGTCAACCAGATCGAGCTGCACCCGAACCTTCCGCAGGCCGACATGCGCGCGTTCCACGCCGAGCACGGCATCGCCACCGAGGCGTGGAGCCCGCTGGCCCAGGGCGGGGTCCTCGAGCACGAGTCCGTGGTCGAGCTGGCCGAGAAGTATGGCAAGGCCCCGGCGCAGGTCATCCTGCGGTGGCACCTGCAGCTCGGCAACATCGTGATCCCGAAGTCGGTGACCCCGGAACGCATCCGCTCCAACATCGATGTGTTCGACTTCGAGCTCGCCGACGACGACATCGCCGTCATCGCGGAGCTGGAGACCGGCCAGCGGATCGGCCCCGACCCCGACACGTTCAACAGCTGATCCGGGTCCCCGATCCGGTGATGCCGGCCCCGATCGGGGACTGCGGTCGCACCCCTGGGTTACCGTTTACCGGCGCCACGCCCAAGATCTCTCCGAGAGGGAGTTCCTCATGTTGCTGGGTCGCATCGCCCGTTCCCTGCTCGCTGTCGGCTTCGTCTCCGGCGGGCTGGAGGCCCTGCTCAACCTGAAGCCGGCAATGGAGGCGGCCAAGCCGATGGTGGAGCGGGGCCGGGTGATGCTGTCCGCCGAGAGCACCCCGGACGTGGGAACGATGGTGCAGATCGACGCGGCCGTCAGGCTCGTTGCCGGCCTGATGCTGACCTTCGGGCGGGCACCCAGGGCCGCTGCGGCAGCGCTCGCGGTGAGCCTGGTACCGACCACGGTGGCAGGGCATGCGTTCTGGGCGGCGGATGACGCCGCTGAGCGACGCGCGCAGCAGCGCCACTTCCTCGAGAACGCGGGGCTGCTCGGCGGGCTGCTACTCGCCGCGTCCGCTACGGACGGTTCGCGCAAGCCCCGCTCCAGCCAGGGCTAATCCCGGGTGAGGAACGCGAGCAGCCGGTCGGCTGCCTGGCCGAGCCGTTGGGCGTCGGCGGGAGCGACCTCCAGCCAGCCTCGGGAGGTCAGGCTCGCCTGGTAGCGGCCGTCGCCCTCGTTGTCGTACCAGCGCAACAGCGGCGAGCGTCGGACCGTCCCGGAGGGGTCGCGGACGTTGCCGGCGATCTGCCCGGCGCGGGTGTGCGGGGCGCCGATGATCTCTGCGGCCGCCGCGCGACCGTTCGCAGGTCGGGCAATGGGGGCTTCGCCGGAGACGAGCACGCTGCCGGGCTCCTCCCCGTCGGCGCGCGCCCGCGGGTCGTCGGGCGGCACCGTTGCGGCGGGCTTGCGACCAGGTCGCGCTGCGGGCAGCCGCGCGACGACCGCCACCCCGAGACCGCCGGCGGGGATGAACTCCACCAGCGTCGTGCCCTGCCGGCCCGGGTGCTGGACGGCGCACACCCCGCTGCGGCCGCTCTGGGCAGCGAGGAGGCGTACCGGGCGCTCGGCTGTCGCGTCGGGCAGCCACAGCGAGTCCAGCCACAGTGCGGGGCGGTAGAGCAGCCGCAACGCGGATTCCAGGTCTGCATCGACGCGCCCGGACCGCATCGTCCCGCCCGCCTCGAGCTCGTCTCGGACCCGAGAGCGGGCCGCCGCGCTGCGGATCCGGGTGGTGACCCGTAGCGGGGGCGGGTAGTCAGTGTGCCGCAGGTCCTCGGCGAGCAGCGCCCACTGCGCGCCGGTCAGGCGCCACCCCCTCGTCATGGCGCTACCGCCCGTCGTCGCGCTGGTACACGTCGGGGTCCTCCCCGATCACCGGCGGGGCCACCGCGTCGAGCTTGCCGACGATGGCGTCCTTGTCGGCCTCGATGAGGATCTTGCGCTGGTGCTCGGCGTCGTCGCCGCCCTGGCCGCGCCCGGCGCCCATCCCGCCCAACGGAATCCCGGCACCGCCCCGCCCGGCACCGGCGCCTGCTGCGCCCGCACGGGCCGCGCCACCGGCGCTCTGCCCGCCCGCGCCACCCGCGGCCCCCGACGGGCGCTGCCCCGACCCGGCACCCCCACCTGCCGACCCACCCGAGCCGCGCGGACCGAACCCGCCACC
>JBOHGT010000265.1:0-35932 GCA_050700385.1 Pseudonocardiaceae bacterium
CGTTCTCCATGCTGCTCGGCCTCGACGAGCAGCCCGCCGAACTCGCCGGCTACGGGCCCCTGCCCGCGCACGTGGCCCGCCAACTGGCCGCCGACGGGGTATGGCGCCGCATCCTGACCGACCCGGCCTGCGGGGCTCTGCTGGATGTGGGGACCCGGCGTTACCGGCCGCCACCCAGCCTCGCCGAACATGTGATCGCCCGGGATCAGACCTGCCGCTTCCCCGGCTGCCGCATCCCCGCGCACCGCTGCGACCTCGACCACTCCATAGCCCACGACCCACAGGCAGGCCAAGGCCCCACCAGCGACGACAACCTGAATGCCAAATGCCGGACCCATCACAGGGTCAAGCAAGCGCCCGGCTGGTCAGTCACCCGGCACCCCGATGGTTGCGTCACCTGGCGCACACCCAGCGGGCATGAGTACACCTCCACCCCGTCCCCGGTGATCGAACCCGAAACGCCGAGACCACCACCCGATCCCGACGAACCTCCACCCTTCTGACCGGAATGACGTAACCACGCGGGCAGGCGGGGATGCGCCTCGGTCCTGGGTGACTGTGGGCGGGTTGTGGCTGGTCAGGCGGCGGGTGTCAGGGTGACCTGGTGGCCGAGGGCTTTGGAGTTGGTGGACGAGGTGGCGGGCTTCGGGTCTTGTCGATGTGGCGGGTGTAGAAGTCGGCGCCGAGGTCGTGGAAGCGGGCGGTGGGGTCGGACAGCAGATGCCAGACGATGATCAGGATGGAGCGTGTCGCTGTCGGTCAGGGACCGGGGGACGCAAGCCGCGACTGGGACGTGCAGCTCGTCGGCCCACCCCCCGCGCCGCATCCCACCTGATCCCCTCCGCAGCTCGCCGTGCACGGCGGGACCGCGACCCGATAGGCCTTAAGAGGTGGTAGGCGACCCGGTACCCGACCTCGCCGTCCCGACCCTCGCGCTGGACGCCGCAGTCGCCGTTCTCGGCCAGCTCCGTGAGATACCGCTCGGACCGTTCGCCGACGTCCCGCGCGTCGGTTCGGCCACGAACTACATCAACCGCCGGCCCGGAGTCACCCCGCCGGGTCGGCCGGGGGGTTCCACCCTCAATGACGTCCGTCGCGGAGCTGCTGGAGCTGCTGGCGGACATACGTCGGGTCGAACCGGTAGTGGCCTGCCGGGGTGACCTGGTGAGGCTCGACCAGTCCGCGGTTGACATAGCGCCGCAACGAGCTACTGGATATTCCCAGGCGGCGAGCCATCTCGGTAGTCGGCAACCCGACCACCCGCTCCGCGAGCTCCCGGCTCGGCTCGTCCGATCGGCGCTGGAGCTCCTGGTGCAGGCGCTCCAGCCGGTCGCGCACCCGCACCGATTGCACCCCCCGGGCGGCGTCGACCGCACGGTGGCCCACACTCAGCGCGGGCTCGACCTCCCCGGCGCGAAGGTGAGCAGTGGCCAGCGTGGCAGCGTCGATCGCACGAGCCGGCGCAGCGTCCGGAGGGCGGGCGGCCAGCGCGTGCGACAGGTCGGCCACGGCGCCGGAAAGGTGGCCCAGCTGCAACTGCGCAGCGCCGGTGACGCTCAACAGGTCAGGCAGGGCCTGCGCCGGGTCCATCCACGATGGTCGCGCCGAGTCCGGGTCGGCGGCCTCGAACATGGCCTTTGCCGTCCCGATCGCCCGGGTGGCGGCTTCGACGTCGCCCAGCATCGCGTGGGCCCAGCCCTCGTCCGCCTCGAGGAACGCCTGGGTGATGGTCGAGGATCCGATGAGCAGCGCGAGCTGGAACATTGTGAGCGCATAGCTCGGGTCGTCGGACAGCTCCGTCCGGCCGAAGGACTGCACCGCCCCCATGACCGCAATCTCGTCCTCGGCGAGCTGGCCGAACCACCGCGCACGGTCGAAGTAACTCCACGCCATCCTCTTCTTACCGAGGTCGACCGCCATCCAACCGGCCGACACGTAGGCGTCACTGGCCGCCAGCGCGATGCGACGGTGCACGTCGTCGCTGCACGCGTGGGGCGCCAGCTGCTCGCAATACCAGGCGTGGTCGAACATCATGCTCAGCCCGAACTCCGTACTGCCGTGGCGCCGGTCCACGTCCCGGTGGATCGCCGTGACCCCTTCCAGTCCCTCCACGTGGGTGTCGCCGACCCGCTCGGGAAGGGGAATGGGCGGCAAATCGTCGTCGATGACCGATGAAGCAGGCTCGGAAGCGCTCCCGTCGCCGAAGGCCAGTCCCATCGCGGCACGGGGCACACCGAGCCCGGTGGCGATGGCCACCAGCACGTCGTAGTCCTCGACGATCTGGCGCCCGGCCAGGATCTCGGACACCTCGGACGGGCACTGCCCGGTCAGTTCGGCGATCCGGGCCTGGGTGACCCCGCCCTCGGTGAGCAGCCGGTACACGTTACCGACGTCGTGCCGGGCGAGCGCCCGGCGCGCCGGGGCGGTACTCAGCAGCTCACCGAGCCCTTGGTCGTCGCGCTCCACTCCCGTCCCCTTCCGCCGCTGGTGCTGCCGACCGTATCGCGCGTGTCCGGCAGCGGCTGGACCACTCGACCTCAGTAGCCCTGGTAGCCGCCACCTCCGGCCATCGACTCCAGACCGGGGTGGTTCTCGAAGCCGCCGTAGCGATCGAAGGTGTAGCGCACCCCGGCGATAATGTTGTCGACCGGGTTCCAGACGTCGGTGTGCCCGGGTAGCGCGTGGGCGTCGAAGGTCGGGTCGATGGTCTGCATCAGGCCCTTGGACGGGGTGCCCTTCGCGGCGTTGGAGTCCCAGTTGTTGATCGCGTTCGGGTCACCGCCGGACTCGTGCTGGATGATCGTCCAGATCTCGTCGATGTTCTCCTCGGTAACCGGGATGCCGTTGGCCTGCAGGATCTTGATGGCCTCCCGGATCCACTGGTCGACGTTGCCCGGGGGTGGGCCTGCCGGGGGACCGCCGCTGGACCCGAGCCCGCCGCCACCGCCCGAACCGCCACCGGAACCCGAACCGGAGTCGCCGCCGGAGCCACCTCCCGAGCCGCCACCCGAACCACCGCCGCCACCCGAACCACCGCCGCTACCGGAGCCGCCCCCGTCGGAGGGCTTGCCCTGCCCCGACGCCTGCTCGGGCGGGCCGGCCTCCGGCGGCGTGCTGGGCACCCAGTCGACCGTCCGGCCGGGTGCCGGGGTGAACGACTGCGTGCCCGGCTCGGGCAACGTGCTGAACAGTGCGGACAGGCCGCCACCCGCCTGGGTCACCGCGTCCCGCGCGGTGTCGACGGCCTGGTTGCCCGCGGTGACGTCGGCCTCGGCGGCGGCTGCCACCTCGGCGGCGATCCGCTGGATCCGGAGGTCGATTTCGCCCTGCGGCAGGCCCTGCATCTGCTGGGTGAGCCGGCGCACCTCCATGAGGAAGTTCTCCGCCTTCGACTCGATGGACGCCTTTGCCCCCTCGAGTGTCCCGGCCGCCGTGTCCAGCGCATCGGCCACCGCGGTGGCGGCGTCCTGCAGCTGGGTACCCGCGGCGGCGAAGTCGTTCATGTAACCGACGAACGCGTCGGCCGACCGGCCCTGCCACGCGCCGTCCAGCCCGGTGACGGACGACTGCACCCCGGCCAGCACGCTGCCGGCGTCCGAGCCGGTGGTGCGCAAGCTCTGCGCCGCGACGGTGATCAGCCCGGGCTGCACGTCGAGTTCGGCCAGCTGCTCGGCGAGCGCGCCACCTCCCGGCTGCGCCGCGACCTCGTCCCGCAACGACATGCCGGCTCCTCTCGGTTCAGACCCCACTCGGGGTGAAGCTGTCCCGCGCGGCGGCTTCGGTGGCGGCCACGCTCATCTCGACGGCGTCGAGCGCACGTTCGACGCCGCGCAGCCGCTGCTCGGCGGCCTCGTACTCGGTACCCAGCTTCCCGGCGAACTCGCCGACCGCGGTGGACAGTGCACCGGCGGCGTCCAGCTGCCCGAATGCGGTGGCAGAGAGCTCCACCGTGGCGGCGGCGTCACCGACGCCACCGATCGGGCCGGCGGCCTGGCCGGCAGCGGTGCGGCACGCCTGCAGCGCCTCGCTGGTGAACTGCGCCTGCGTCACGGTTATCCCCTCGTCTCGACACCCCGTGCTACCACTCGGACGCGGCGTGACCGCCCCGGGTTCCCGGTACCTCAGTCGCCCGCCGCCGCCTGGGCGGCCCGTCTGGCCTCGGCGAGCGCGTCGAGCACCAGCTCGAGCCACTCCAGGCTGCGCCGGTAGTCTTCAGCCTCCTCCGGCGAGGGCTCCGGTGGCAGGGCACGGGACGGATCGCCGGCCGCGTTCACCCGGCCCGAGACGTCGAGCACGACATGCAACGTCTCGATCATCCAGCCCCACTCGTCGGCCGGATCGGGCAGCGCGACATGGCCGCCGTGGCGGGGCAGCGAGGCGAGCACCCGGCCCAGGCCCTGCTCGAGGTCGTGCAGCACCCACGCCTCGCGGACGCAGCGCACCGGCGCCGGCTCGTCGACCCCGGACCAGTAGTCCACGACGTAGGCCAGCCGGCCGTCGATGCGGCCCGTCGGCACCGGCAGACCGGTCAGCTCGGCGAGCGGGTCGTCGGTGGTCGAGCCGAGCTGCCAGCGCACCAGTTCGCGCAGCCAGCACCACTGCTCGCGGAGGAACCGGACACCTTCGGGAGACAGCGAGAGCACCAGGTCGTCACTATGCCGGTCCCAGGTCACCATCCGTCGCGCTACCTCCCGCTCGTCAGTGCGGCTGCCGAGGCTATCGCGTCGCCGCCACTGGCTGTGTCACCTCACCGCGTGAGGCGCGGAGCCCGATATCGGTGCGGTGATGCGCCCCGGCCAGGTGCACCACCTCGATCCGCCGGTAGGCCTGCTCCCGGGCCGCGGCGAGGTCCTTGCCGGTCCCCACGACCGAGAGCACCCGACCGCCTGCCGAGACCACCGCGCCGTCCTCCCGGCGACGGGTCCCGGCATGCAGCACGCCCTCGCCGTCCGCGCCGGTGATGACGTCGCCGGTGCGCGGGATGGCGGGGTAGCCGTCGGCGGCGATGACGACCGCGACGGCGGCGCCGGGCGCCCACTCCAGCGGCTGGTGACTCGCGAGCGCGCCGGAGGCGGCAGCGTGCAGCAGCCCTGCCAGCGGCGTGCGCAGCAACGCCAGCACTGCCTGGGCCTCGGGATCCCCGAAGCGGCAGTTGAACTCGATCACCTGGGGACCGGAGGACGTCAGCGCGAGCCCCGCGTACAGCAGGCCCGTGAACGCCGCGCCCCGCCGGGCGAGCTCGTCGACCACCGGCCGGACGGTCCGCTCGACCACCTCGTCGACGAGGTCACCAGCGGCCCACGGCAGCGGCGCGTAGGCGCCCATCCCGCCGGTGTTCGGGCCGATGTCGCCGTCGCCGACCCGCTTGAAGTCCTGCGCGGGCAGCAGCGGCACCACCGACGAGCCGTCCACCAGGCAGAGCAGCGACGCCTCCGGACCATCCAGGTAGGACTCGAGCAGCACCGGGTGGCCGTCGTCGAGCAGGTTCATCGCGTGCGCCCGTGCCGTGTCGGTGTCCTCGGTGACGACGACGCCCTTGCCTGCGGCCAGCCGGTCGTCCTTGACCACCCAGGGCGGGTCGAAGCGCGCCAGTGCCGCGTCCAGCAGGGCCGGGTTGTCGACCAGCTCGCTGCGCGCGGTCGGCACGCCGGCGGCGGCCATCACGTCCTTGGCGAACGCCTTGGACCCCTCGATCCGGGCGGCCGCGGCCGACGGCCCGAAACACGCGATGCCCGCGGCACGCACCGCGCCAGCCGCACCGGCGACCAGCGGTACCTCCGGGCCGATCACCACCAGGTCGGCCGACCAGATCGTCGCCAGCTCCGCGACCGCTGCCGGGTCTGTGACGTCGACGCCGTGCTGCTCGGCGAGCGCCGCGGTGCCCGCGTTGCCGGGCGCGCAGGCCAGCGCGGTGACGGCCGGGTCGTGGGAGAGGGCGAGCACGAGCGCGTGCTCGCGGGCGCCGGAGCCGATGACGAGGACTCGCACGAGTGCGCAGGGTAACGACGCGGGTAGGACCAGGCTGCGCCGGTCCCGGATACACCGCGCCTGGTTGTTACAGTCGGTGCCCGCAGCGCACCGGGGTGGTGTTGCGGCTGGCGACCCACTCCGGCCGCGGTGAGGACGCGGCGAACGGCTCGCCGGCGGGGTTGTCGACGCTGTTGAACACGATGAAGATGTTCGAGCGCGGGAACGGGGTGATGTTGTTGCCCGACCCGTGCATCATGTTGCAGTCGAACATCAACGCCGACCCGGCAGGACCGGTGAACTGGTCGATGCCGTGGCGGTAGGCCAGCGCCCGCAGCGTGTCGCGGTCGGGTGTGCCGACCTCTTGCTCGGTGAGCGACTCCTTGTAGTGGTTGGCAGGCGTCTCGCCGATGCAGGACACGAAGGTCTGCTGCGAGCCCGGCATCACCATCAGCCCGCCGTTGAACGGGTAGTTGTCGGTCAGCGCGACCGAGATGCTCACAGCCCGCGGCGCGGGCAGGCCGTCCTCGGCGTGCCAGGTCTCGAAGTCCGAATGCCAGTAGAAGCCGTTGCCCTTGAACCCGGGCATGTAGTTGATCCGGCTCTGGTGGACGTAGACCTCCGACCCCAGCAGCTGGCGCGCGCGGCCGACCACCCACGGATCACGCACCAGCTCGGCGATCATCTCGCTGATCCGGTGCACCTCGAAGATGGACCGCACCTCGTCGGACGCCTTCTCCACGACCGTCCGCTCGTCGGATTTGATCTCTGCATCGGTCGACAGCCGCCCCAGCTCGTCCCAGTACGGCTGCACCCCCTCGGCGTCGAGCAGACCCGGGATCTGCAGGTAACCGTTGCGGTCGTAGAAACCGACATCGTCGGCCGATGCCGGGCCGGCGCTGTGCCCCGGCCAAGCCGTGGGGTGGCTACGCTCGATCATCCTCGGCCGGTCGGAGACGCGGGTCGGGTACCAGTCGGGGACCGTGCTGACGGTCATGCGTCCTCCTTCGCAGTGTCCGTCGGTAATGCGACCATCAGCCAGCTGCGGTGGTCTCGTCCTGGATACCCTCGACGATCAGGGGATAAACGCCGTTCTCGTCATGAACTTCGCGTCCGGTCACGGGCGGGTTGAATACGCACACCATGGTCATCTCGGTCATCGGCCGCAGCTGGTGGTGCTCGTGGCCGTCGAGCAGGTACATGGTCCCCGGCGTGATCTGGTAGGTGATCCCCGTCTCCTGGTCGGTGAGCTCGCCCTCACCCTTCACGCACAGCACGGCCTCGATGTGGTTGGCGTACCACATGTCGTTCAGCGTGCCGGCGTAGAGCACCGTCTCGTGTAACGAGAATCCCGCACCGTCCTTGGCCAGCACGATGCGCCTGCTGTGCCAGTTCGGTGTCTTCACGTGACGCTCGGTGTCGGTGAGCTCGTCGAAGGATCGGACGATCAACGCTTCCTCCTCTGGTGCGGACGGGCGGGAGTCAGGAGCAGACCACGTCGACGGCGTCGGAGAGGATCGCCAGACCCTGGTCGAGCTCGTCGGGGGTGATGGTCAGTGCCGGCAGCATCTTGGCCACCTCGTCGGACGGTCCGGCGGTCTCCAGCAGCAGGCCGCGGTCGAAGCAGGCCCTGGCGATCTTGCCGGCCAGCTCGACCTGATCGAAGGCCAGGCCCTTGGCCAGCCCGCGGCCGCGTACCGACGCACCGTCGTGCCGGGCGGCGATCGCGTCCAGCGCCCGGTTGACCTGCTCGCCCTTCTCCAGGGTGGCCGTCTCGAATACGTCGTCGCTCCAGTAGTGCTCGATGGCCTTGGTGGCGGTCACGAAGGCGAGGTTGTTGCCCCGGAAGGTGCCGTTGTGCTCGCCGGGCCCCCAGACGTCGATCTCGGGTTTGATCAGCGTGAGCCCCATCGGCAGCCCGTAGCCACCGATCGACTTCGACAGCGTCACGATGTCCGGGGTGATGCCGGCCGGCTCGAAGCTGAAGAACGGCCCGGTGCGACCGCAGCCCATCTGCACGTCATCGACGATGAGCAGCATGTCGTGGCGGCGGCAGAGCTCCTCGAGTGCCTTGAGCCACTCGAAGCGTGCCACGTTGAGCCCGCCCTCGCCCTGCACCGTCTCGACGATCACCGCCGCCGGCTCGTTGAGCCCGCTGCCGGAGTCCTCCAGCAGCCTCTCGAACCACAGGAAGTCGGGGTAGCGCCCGTCGAGGTAGTTGTCGTAGGGCATCGGGGTGGCGTGCACCAGCGGGATGCCGGCACCGCCACGTTTCATCGAGTTCCCGGTCACCGACAGCGCACCCAGGGTCATGCCGTGGAAGGCGTTGGTGAAGTTGATGATGGACTCGCGCCCGGTCACCTTGCGGGCAAGCTTGAGCGCGGCCTCCACGCTGTTCGCGCCGGTCGGGCCTGGGAACTGCACCTTGTAGTCGAGGTCGCGGGGGCGCAGGATCCTGTCCCGGAAGGTCTCGAGGAACTCCCGCTTGGCGACCGTGTTCATGTCCAGCCCATGGGTCACCCGGTCGCCCTGGATGTAGTCGATCAGCGCCTGTTTGAACAGCGGGTTGTTATGGCCGTAGTTCAGCGCACCGGCGCCGCCGAAGAAGTCGAGGTAGGCCTTGCCCTCCTCGTCGTACATCCAGGAACCCACGGCACGGTCGAAGGTCGTCGGCCAGCCGCGGCTGTAGCTGCGGACTTGCGATTCGAGGGTATCGAAGATGCTCACTGCTGCTCCGTAGAAGAATCGTGGGGCGTGCTGCGGGTCGGCTCGAACGGGCCGAGCACGTAAAGGTCCTCGGCCCCGTGCCCGTCCGGGAAGTGCTCGGGGGAGAACAGGTCACGGCACTCGATGGTTGTGCCCCGGTCCCGCGCCACGCCGCTGAACAGCCGGATGGACGCCTCGTTGTCCGGGCTGATCGTGGTGTGCAACCAGCGCGCCCCCCGCGGCTGCGCCCGGTCGAGGATGTCGTGCAGCATCCGGCCGGCGAGCCCGCTGCCCCGCTGGCGCTCGTCGACCGCGACCTGCCAGATCATCAGCGTGTCCGGCGCCGCGGGGCGCAGGTACCCGGTGACGAAGCCGACCACCTGGTCGCCCTCCAGCGCCACCGCCGACGTATCGGCGAAGTCGTGGCACCACAGCAGGTAGGCGTAGCTGGAGTTGACGTCCAGCACCTTCGAGTCGCTGACCACCTGCCACAGACCGCGCCCGTGCGACAGGTCCGGCACGCAGACGGTGACACCGGCCGCACCGGCGTCGGGATGGTGGGGTTCGTCTGCTGTAGCCATGGCTTACTCAAACCTAACAGCGCCGACGTGCTGCGGCACCCGGTTGTGATCGCCTGCACCGCGTCGAACGTCGCGTCGAGCTCGCCCAACTCCGCTGCCGCACGCAGTCGGGCGAGCCCCTCGGCGGGAGTCACCATGCAGCAATGATCCCACGTTCCGGCCGTCGGTACCGCTTTCGCAGGGTTAGTCTCGGGAGGGCGCCGAGTACCGGGAGGTCAACGTGAGGATCGGGCTGCACATCGCGGACTTCACCTACCCCAACGGCCCTGCCGGGCTCGCGGCGGACCTGGAACGGGTGGTCACAGCCGCGGAGGAAGCCGGGTTCGCCCGGGTCAGCGTGATGGACCACGTCTGGCAGATCGGCGGCCTCGGCCCGCCCCAGCACGAGATGCTGGAGGCGTACACCACGCTGGGCTACCTCGCCGCGCACACCTCGCGGGTCGAGCTGGTCTCCTGGGTGACCGCCGTGGTCTACCGGGAGCCCGGCATGCTGGCCAAGCTGGTCAGCACGCTGGACGTGCTCTCCGGCGGCCGCGCCTGGCTGGGCATCGGGGCGGCCTGGAACGAGGCCGAGGCGCGTGGCCTCGGGCTGCCCTTCCCACCGACCGCAGAGCGCTTCGAGCGGCTGGAGGAAGCGCTACAGATCTGCCTGCAGATGTGGAGCGGCTCCGACGGTCCCTACACCGGCAAGCACTACCGGCTGGAACGCACCCTGAACTCGCCCCAGCCGCTGGCCCGCCCACACCCGCCGATCCTGATCGGCGGTGGCGGAGAACGGAAGACGCTGCGGCTGGTGGCCCGGTACGCCCAGGCCTGCAACCTGTTCCACGGCCCCGAGTTGGAGCGCAAGCTCGACGTGCTGCGTGCGCACTGCGAGCGCGAGGGTCGCGACTACGACGAGATCGAGAAGACGGTGATGTTCCCGCTCGACGTCGGAGAGAACGGCGAGAAGGTGGGCGCCATCCTGGCGGAGCTGCGCCGGCTGGCCGGGCTCGGCATCCAGGAGGCGCACGGCATCGTGCCGGAGCTCTGGAAGATCACGCCGCTGGAGCTGATCGGGCGGGAGATCGTGCCCGCAGTGGCCGAGCTCTGAGTTCCGTTGCCGCCGCGAACCGAGCCGGGGCCGGCGCTGCACCCAGGTTCAGGGCGTGCGCAGCACGACGGTCTGCTCCCGTCCCGGGCCGACGCCGATCGCCGAGACCCGGGCGCCGCAGAGCTGCTCGATCCGCTGCGCGTAGTCCTGCGCGGCGACCGGGAGGTCGTCGAAGGACCGGCAATCCGAGACGTCCTCCCACCAGCCGGGCAGCTCCTCGTACACCGGGACCGCGTGGTGCAGGTCGGTCTGGGTCATCGGCATCTGGTCGAACCGCTTGCCGTCGACCTCGTAGGCGACGCACACCGGCACCGTCTCCAGCCCGGAAAGCACGTCGAGCTTGGTGAGGAAGAAGTCGGTGATCCCGTTCACCCGGGCCGCGTAGCGCCCGATCACCGCGTCGAACCAGCCGACGCGGCGGGAACGGCCGGTGGTGACGCCGATCTCGCCGCCGGTCTTGCGTAGCCACTCGCCCATCGCGTCGTGCAGCTCGGTGGGGAACGGGCCCGAACCGACCCGGGTGGTGTAGGCCTTGAGGATCCCCATCACCGCCGTGATCCGGGTCGGGCCGATGCCCGAGCCGGCGCATGCGCCGCCCGCGGTCGGGTTGGAGGAGGTCACGAACGGGTAGGTGCCGTGGTCGACGTCGAGCAGGGTGCCCTGCGAGCCCTCCAGCAACACGGTCTCGCCACGGGTGAGCGCCTCGTCGAGCAGCAGCCGGGTGTCGGCGATGCGGTGCGCGAAGTGCGCCGCCTGTTCCAGCACGGTGTCCACGACGTGGCCGGGTTCCAGGGCGCGCCGGTTGTAGACCTTGACCAGCACCTGGTTCTTGAACTCCAGCGCGGCCTCGACCTTCTGCCGCAGGATCTTCTCGTCGAGCAGGTCCTGCGCCCGCACGCCGACCCTGGCCACCTTGTCCTGGTAGGCGGGGCCGATGCCCCGGCCGGTTGTGCCGATCTTCGCCTTGCCCAGGTAGCGCTCGGTGACCCTGTCGATCTCCACGTGGTACGGCATGATCAGATGCGCGTCGGCGGAGAGCAGCAGCCTGCGGGTGTCGACGCCCCGGCTCTCCAGGCCCGCCATCTCCTCCAGCAGCACCCCGGGGTCGACCACCACGCCGTTGCCGATGACGTTGGTGACGCCAGGGGTCAGGATCCCGGACGGGATGAGGTGCAGCGCGAAGTCCTTCCCGTCGGGCAACACGACGGTGTGGCCGGCGTTGTTGCCGCCCTGATAGCGCACCACCCACTGCACCCGCTCGCCGAGCAGGTCGGTGGCCTTGCCCTTGCCCTCGTCGCCCCACTGGGCGCCGATGAGGACGATCGCCGGCATGTGACACTCCGTTGGCTCTGTCTTTCCCACCGCGCTCGTGCGGGGCCGAGAGTAGACCAGGAGGTCGGAGTGGACGCCGGACCGAACGCCGTCGCGGTGACCTGCGGGGACGTACGCTGGCCTGGTCCCGGTGTCCCGATCGTGAAGGTGGGTGCCCGGCCGGGCCGCGACGAGCTCGCCGGAGTGCTGTCGTCGCTGGACGGGCGACGGCTCGTCGTCGCGGGGACCGACGCCGACCTGGCCGCGGTGGCACTGCGGCTGCTGCGGGGCGACCTGCTGGGATCCGTGCCGGTCGGCTACGTCCCGTCGTCGGCTACGTCTGCGGTGGCGCGGCTGTGGGGACTGCCGGTGGTGGCGTCCGACGCGGCGGTGGTGGCGCTGCGCGGCGAGCCGGACCCGGTGCCGCTGCTGCGCGACGACGCCGGCGGGGTGCTGGTCGGGCTCGGCGTGATCCGCCCGGTGCGCGGCGTGGCCTACTGCGACGACCAGCTGGTGCTGCGCGGGCAGGCATCCCGCCTCGAGGTGACCCCGGACCCCGAACACGGGCTGCTCGTCCGGGTGGTGCGCCGCGGGCTGCTCGGCCGCCGGGTGCGGCTGGCCACGGGGCGTGCGGTTCAGCTCGGCTGCCTGCCGGCGGCCGTGCTGCGCGACGGGGTGGCGGGTCGCACCCCGGACCGGTGGACCTGGTACCGGCACACCTGCGACCTGCGCCTCGCCCGCGGCCTGCTCTGACACTCCCCTTTCCCGGCGTGTTCACCGCAACTGCACGGTGTGTTGGCCGCAACTCCTCAGTGCAGACAGTCTGGGAGGGTCCTCGCGCCCGGGGAGGTTGGGGTGTTGACGCCGGAGTGTGCATGATCCGTCAACTCTTCCTCCAGAATTGACCAATCACCCACACTCTCGCGAGAGACACCCACCCCTGGAGTAACGCACTGTCACTGTAGCTCCGAGCCACGACGTCCCTCCGCCGGGTTCGCGCCGATGCTGGTGGGCCACGCTCCTGGGGTGGCACACCGTGGTCAGCCGCCGCCGACGCGCACCACGGTAGGATCGTCGAGGGCGGCAAGAGTGTATCGCCGTCGAACCACTGGACCTTCCTGGACACACGGTGATAGGTCGGGAGACGTGAAGCACCTCCACGCCGGGAAGGTCCGCGACCTGTATTCCCTGGGAGACGACCTCCTGCTGGTCGCATCCGATCGGGTCTCCGTGTACGACGTGGCGCTGCCCACTCCCATCCCCGACAAGGGCGCGCTGCTGACGCAGCTCTCGGTGTGGTGGTTCGACAAGCTGCGCGACGTCGTGCCCAACCACCTGGTCTCGGCCACCGACGTGCCACCGGAGCTCGCAGGTAGGGCGATCCGGTGCAAACCCCTGCGGATGATCCCGGTGGAGTGCATCGCGCGCGGCCATCTCGCGGGTCTGGGCCTCCGCGAGTACCAGAAGTACGGCACCGTGTCCGGCGTGCCCCTACCGTCCGGACTGGTCGAGGGCAGCCGCCTGCCCGAGCCCATCTTCACTCCGACCACGAAATACTCCGATACGGGTCACGATGAGTTCATCACATTCGAGGACGTCGTGGCCGAGACTGGCCGGGAGACCGCGCAGACACTGCGCCGGGCAACGCTCGACCTCTATCAGGCAGGCGCCGACCACGCGCTGCGAAACGGGATCATCATCGCGGATAGCAAGTTCGAGTTCGGCTGGGACGCCACCGGTCTGCTGACCTTGGGGGACGAGGCGCTCACGTCCGACTCCTCCCGCTTCTGGCCAGCCGCCCAGTGGGAACCCGGGCGGCCGCAATATGCATTCGACAAGCAGTTCGTGCGTGACTGGTCGGTGCGTACCGGATGGGACAGGACACCGCCCGGGCCGCCGGTTCCTGACGAGATCGTGGAGGCGACCCGCCAGCGGTACATCGAGGTCTACGAGCGCATCACCGCAACCCGGTGGAGGTCTCAGGGCAGCCAGCCGACCCGGCCGCGCAGCAGGACGTAGCCCGCGAAGGCCACCACGTCGATCAGCGCATGCGCAATCACCAGCGCCCACAGCCGGTGGCTGCGCTGCCACACCCGCCCGAACACCAGCCCCATCACCAGGTTGCCCGCGAAACCCCCGAAGCCCTGGTAGAGGTGGTACGCACCGCGCAGTACCGCGCTGGCCAGCAGGGACCGGTTCTCCGACCAGCCGAGCTGGCGCAGCCGGGTGATCAGGTAGGCGACGACCAGCAGCTCCTCGGCGACCGAGTTGCCCATCGCCGAGGCCAGCAGCACCGGGATCCGCCACCACGTATCGTCCAGCGCGGAGGGCACCACCGTGAGATTGATCCCGAGCGCCCGGGTGGCGAGGTAGAACCCCAGCCCGGGTATCCCGACCAGCGCGGCCAGCCCGGCGCCCAGCACAGCGTCCCGCCCGGGTCGGCGCCGGTCGAGCCCCAGCGAGCCCAGCACGACCCCGCCCCGCCACAGCAGGTAGGCGCCCAGCCCGCCCCAGGCCAGCAGCTGCGCCACGCTCGTCAGCTGGTAGGCGAGGTCCACCAGATCCGTGGCGCGGGCCGGGACGTTGATCGCGACGGATTGGGCGTCCAGCGGCTCGGGGGCGAGCAGCGCGTCGATCAGCGAGAGCAGGCTGCGCACCCCCGACAGCCCCAGCGTCACGGTGAACACCAGCAGCAGCTCGAGGGTCACCGCGCGGCGTTCCACCGGGTCGGTGAGCACCGCGGGTGGCAGCGGTGGGGTGAGCCACCCGCGCACTCCGCCCCGCCGTCCCGCCACGGACGCGACGTTATCCCGCGGCGTATCCTGAGGCCCGTGCGACGGTTCGTGCTCTCCCCGAAGTGGTGGGTGGGGCACGTGCTGGTCGCGCTGGCCGCAGTGGCGTTCGTCGCGCTGGGCGTCTGGCAGTGGGACCGCTCCCAGTCGGCCACCGGGGACTTCCAGAATCTCGGCTACGCGCTGCAGTGGCCGCTGTTCGCGGTGTTCGCCGTGCTGGCGTGGTGGCGGGTGATGCAGCTGGAGTCCCGCCGGCCGGCGACCGCGGCCCCGCCCCCACCGCCCGCGCACCCACCGCCCGCGCCCCGACCGCAGCCCGTTCAGGAGGACGACCCCGACGATGAGCTCGCCGCGTACAACGCCGTCCTCGCCCGGCTCGCCGAGCAGGACCGGCAGCACTGAGAAGGTCTCTCCCCGACTGCTGGCCTTCCGCGTGATGGCCTACGCGACCGGCGTCATGCTGCTCGTGCTCACGATATCCGTGGTGCTGCACTACGGCTTCGGGGATGAGCGGCTCACCTGGACCGGGCCGGTGCACGGCTTCCTCTACATGGTCTACCTGGTGACGGTACTGCTGCTGGGTACCGCGGTCGGGTGGAAGCCGGGCCGGATGCTGCTGGTGATGCTCGCCGGCACGATCCCGCTGATGTCCTTCGTCGCCGAGCGGAGGGTCACCCGCGAGCTGCGCGGCTGACGCCGGATCAGCCGGGGCCGGATCAGCCGGGGCCGGATCAGCCGGGGCCGCGGCCCGACCAGGACCAGGCGTATGAGGGGTCCTCGCATTCCGCCGCGCCGGTGCCCAGCTCGAGCGGCCGGAAGGTGTCGACCATGACGGCGGTCTCGTCGAATCGCTCCGCGCCGAGCGAGGCCTCCACCGCGCCGGGCTGCGGCCCGTGCGTGCACCCCGCCGGGTGCAGCGACAGCGAGCCGAGCCCGATGCCGGAGCCCCGACGCGCCTCGTAGTCACCGCCGACGTAGAACATCAGCTCGTCGGAGTCGACGTTGGCGTGGTTGTAGGGCACCGGCACCGACAACGGGTGGTAGTCCACCTTGCGCGGCACGAACGAGCAGACCACGAAGTTGGGGCCCTCGAAGGTCTGGTGCACCGGCGGGGGCTGGTGCACCCGCCCGGTGATCGGCTCGAAGTCGTGGATCGACAATGCCCACGGGTACAGGCAGCCGTCCCAACCCACCACGTCGAACGGGTGGTCGGCGTAGGTGAACCGGGTCAGCCCGGCGCGGTGGCGCACCAACACGTCGACGTCGGTCCCCGCTGCGTCAGCGGCCAGTAACGGCTCCGACGGCCCGCGCAGGTCGCGTTCGCAGTACGGCGCATGCTCGAGGAACTGCCCCCGCGCCGCCAGGTAGCGCCGCGGCGGCCCGAGGTGCCCGCGCGCCTCGAGCACCAGCAGCCGCAGCTCCGGCGTCGGCACCACCCGGTAGGTCGTCGACGCCGGCAGCACCACGTAGTCGCCGGCAGCGACGTCAAGCGCGCCGTAGATCGTCTCCACCACCCCCGCACCGGCGTGCACGTACAGCAGCTCGTCGCCGGTGGCATTGCGGTAGAGCGGGCTGGGCCGGGTGGCCGCGACGAAGCAGATCGCGACGTCGGCGTTGGCGAGTAGCTGCCGGCGGCCGGTGACGGCGTCGGCGCCGTCGAAGGCCAGCATCGGGGTGCGGAAGTGCCGCGGCCGCAGCGGCAGGTTCGCGCTCGTCGATCTGCAGGTATCGGGCACGGTCACCGCGTCGACGATCGCGGTGGGCAGGTGGCGGTGGTAGAGCAGCGCGGAGTCGGCGGAGAAGCCCTCGACACCCATCAGCTCCTCGGCGTAGAGGCCGCCGTCGGGTCGGCGGAACTGGGTGTGGCGCTTGCGGGGGATCTCCCCGACGGCGCGGTAGTACGGCATCTCGATCTCCCCGCAGACGACCGATATCCGGGCGTCTTTGTTCGCACAATGCGTCGCCACTAGGGTGCCACGGGTGTCAACGGTGCTGGACCTACATGCGCCCGGTCCCCGCGATGTCCCGGCCCTGCTCGCCCGGCTGGTGGACGACGCCGCGCTGTTCGCGCCGTCCGTCGCGCTCCTGCCGGTGGCGGTCGCTGCGCACCTCGAGGCCAGGCAGCGGCCGCACTCCGGGGTACTCGGCTTCTTCCTGTGCCCGGTGTCCCGCCTCGGCGAGCTGGTCGGCCAGCTGCGGGCCACCCCGCCGGAGCAGCCACTCGCGGTCTCGCTGGTCGCCGACACCGGCCTGGGTGGGCTGCCCAAGGCGATCTCGATCGCGCAGGACAACACCAACCTCCTCGGGGTGCGGATGGTCGAGGCACCCGCATCGTCCGATGTGGACAGCAACTGGCTGATGACCCTCACCGAGTTCGTCCCCGACGACGTGGTCAAGGTGGTGGAACCCCGGCGCGGCAGGCCGGACTGGCTCGACGGGGTGCGGCGGGTCGCGCAGTGGGGCTGCTGGCCGAAGCTGCGTTGCGGCGGCAAGTCCACCGAATCGTTCCCGAGCGTCGACGAGGTGGCCGAGTTCCTCGATGTCGCCTGCGCATCCGGACGTTCGTTCAAGGCCACCGCGGGCCTGCAGCACGCGGTGCGCACCCATGACGAGGCCACCGGGCTGACCCACCACGGCCTGCTCAACATGCTGGTCGCCACCGCCCGCGCGGTCGCGGGCCGCGATGTGCGCGCGGCGCTGGCCAGCACCGACACCGCCGCGCTTGCCGCCGAGGCCGCCGCGCTGGGCGAGGCCGCGGCGCGCGGGGTGCGGCAGGTCTTCGCGTGCTACGGCGCCGCGAACCCGAACGATCCGGTGTCCGACCTGCGACGGCTCGGGTTGCTGTAAGACAGCCTCGTGGTGACGTCCCGGGAGAGCTCGCTGACCCTCGAGCGGGGCCTCGCGCTGCTACAGGCGGTGGCCGACGCGGAGGCCGAGGCGCCCACGGTGAGCGACCTCGCGACCACTGTCGGGGTCAGCCGCGCCGCGGTGTACCGGCTGCTGGTGCCGCTGGAGGAGCGCGGCCTGGTCCGGCGGACGGGCTCGCGGGTACGGCTCGGGATGGGCGTGCTGGCGCTGGCCGGGCACGTGCTGCCGCAGCTGCGCGCGGTCGCCACGCCGACGCTGCGGTCGCTGGCCGAGCAGGTGGGCGCCACCGCGCACCTGACCGTCGCCGACGGGCCGGAGGCGCAGGCCGTCGCGGTGGTGGAGCCGTCATGGACCGACTTCCACGTGGCCTACCGGGTCGGGTCCCGCCACCCGCTGCACCAAGGCGCGGCCGGCCGGGCGATGCTGCTGCGCGAGGGCGACCCGCCGTGGGCGACGAGCTCGGGTGAGTTGCAGCCGGGCGCGTACGGGGTGGCCGCCCCGGTCCGGGGTGTCGCCGGCCTGGTCGCCAGCGTCGGCGTGGTCGCACTGCAGCCGCTGGACGTCGAGCAGGTCGGCCCGCATGTCGTCGCCGCCGCGGCCGCGCTCGCCGACCTGCTCACCGCGCCGTGACCCGCCGGGTCAGCCGAGGTCAACCGGGTCAGCCGAGCAGGGCCTCGTAGCCTGCGACGAGTGCGAACGCGGCGAAGACGACGCCCGCGACGCGCTGGATCCACCGGGTGGGCAGCCGGTGCGCGATCCGGCGCCCGACCAGCACGGCGATGGCGGCGACCACCACCAGGGCCGCCCAGGACCCGACGGCGACCGACAGCGGCTCTCCGGAACGCGCGGTGAGCGCCGCGGTGGCCAACTGCGACGCATCGCCCCACTCCGCAGCGAAGAGCACCCCGAACGAGATCCCGGCGATGCGCGCCGCGGAGGTCTCGCCGTTGCCAGTCCCTTCGCTTCCCTCGTCGTGGGTGCCGCCGCGCCAGCCCTCCCGCAGCAGCAGCGCCGCGCCGATCCCGAACAGCAGCGCCACCGCGCCCGCGACGACGCGATCGGGCAGCAGGGACAGCACGCTGCCGAACGCCACGGCGATCACGCACTGCACCGCGAACGCGGCGGACACCCCGACGAGGACCGGCCAGGGCCGGTAACGGGCGGTGAGCAGCAGGGTGGCCAGCATCGTCTTGTCCGGCAACTCGGCCGGTAGCACCAGCACGAAGGCGGTCGCCACGAAGACAGGGGAGAGCAACACCGAGGACTCCTCGCGTCCGGACCCGGATGAGCGCGACGGCGGGAACCACTCCCCTCAGGCGGTGGTGAGCCTACCCCAACCGACGCCGCCGTAAGGTAGTGCCGTGCCGCGCATCGCCTACCTCGGTCCCGAGGGCACCTTCACCGAGCAGGCGGCCCGCGCGCTGGCTGCCGGAGCCGAACTCGTCCCCACCGTGAGCGTGATCGCGGCGATCACCGCGTTGCGCGCCGGGGAGGTCGACGGTGCGTGCGTGCCGGTGGAGAACTCCGTCGAGGGCTCGGTGCCGGCCACCCTGGACTCGCTGGCCGAGGACGACCCCGTCGTCGCGGTCGCCGAGCACGTGCTGCCGATCCGGTTCAGCGTGCTGGTTCGGGCCGGTACCACCGCCGCCGATGTGCGCACCGTCGCAACCCACCCGCACGCCGCCGCGCAGGTTCGCGGCTGGATGGCCGAGCAGCTGCCCGGTGCCGTGGTGGTGCTGTCCGCCTCGACCTCCGCGGCCGCGGTCGCGGTGGTCGACGGCGAGGCCGATGCGGCGGTGTGCGCGCCGGTCGCGGTGCGGCATTACCCGCTGGAGCCGCTCGCCACCGGGGTGCACGACGTCGGCGACGCGGAGACCCGCTTCCTGCTGCTGCGCCGGCCAGGCGGCCCGCTGCCCGTGCCCACCGGAACCGACCGCACGTCGCTGGTCGCGACGGCCGCCGACCGACCCGGCGCGCTGCTCGAGGTGCTCGCAGAGTTCGCGCTGCGGGGCATCGACCTCACCCGCATCGAGTCCCGGCCGGCGAAGGAGAAGTTGGGGCAGTACCGCTTCTTCCTGGACTGCAACGGCCACGTCGCCGACTCCGCGGTCGGCGACGCGCTCGCCGAACTGCACCGCCGCTGCATCTGGGTGCGCTTCCTCGGCTCCTACCCGCGGACCGGTGCGCCCCGCCCCGGGCCCGACCCGGCGAGGTTCGTCGCCGCGCGGCAGTGGCTCGACGCGGTGCGTGCCGGGCGGGGCGCGTGAGTGGGCTGCGGCTGGTGCTGGCCCGGCATGGGCAGACCGGGGCCAACGTGCGCGGTGCGCTGGACACCGGGCTGCCCGGCTACCCGCTGACCGACGAGGGACACCGGCAGGCCGCGGAGCTCGCCGAGCGGCTGGCGACCGAGCCGGTGGTCGCCGTCTACGCCAGCCACGCGGTGCGCGCGCAGCAGACGGCGCGGCCCGTCGCGGTGGCCCACGGGCTCGACGTGGCGTTGCTCGACGGGGTGCACGAGGCGTTCGCCGGGGACCTCGAGGGCAGCGACGACCTCGAGCAGCGTGGGTTGTGGCAGGACGTCTACCGCGCGTGGCACACCGGCGAGCTCGACCGCGCGGTGCCCGGCGGTGAGTCCGGCGAGCAGGTGCTGCGCCGCTACCTCGCCGACGTCGACCGCGTCCGGGTCACGCACCCGCACGGGACGGTGGTGCTGGTCAGCCACGGCGCGGCGTTGCGGCTGGCGGCCTGCGCGCTGGCGCCCAACGTCGAAGGGGCCTTCGCCTGGGTGCACTACCTGCCGAATACCGCCACCGTGCTGCTCGAGCGCGACGGCGCGACGGCGGGCTGGCGGTGCCTGCGCTGGCACGACGTCGACCTCCCCGCTGCACGATAAGCGCACTTACGGTGGTTCCGGACGCCCCCGCAGCCACCATAAGTGCGCTTATCGCGCAGCAGCGGGTGGCGGTGCTGAGTGTCATCCCCAGCCGAGCTCGTGCAGCCGCGCATCGTCGATGCCGAAGTGGTGCGCCACCTCGTGCACCACGGTGATGGCGACCTCGTCGACCACCTGCGCCTCGTCGGCGCAGACGTCGAGCAGCGCGTCCCGGTACACGGTGATCCGGTCGGGCAGCAGGCCGCCGTAGCTGGTGTCCCGTTCGGTGAGCGCGACACCCTCGTAGAGCCCGAGCAGGGAGGGCTCGTCGGGGTTGCGGTCCTCGACCAGCACGACGACGTTGTCCATCGCCGCGGCCAGCTCGGCCGGGATCAGATCCAATGCCTCGCCGACCAGTTCGTCGAACCGGTCGGAACTCATCCAGGCCGCCATCAGCCGGGTGGGGCCGGCGGCGGCGGCGTCGCGGCGCCGGGCACCGCCGAGATCGTCATCGGGGACGGGCCCTGGGTCCTCGGGGCCGGCGGAGCGGGCTCGGTGCCCACCACCACATCGCCCCGGACACCACCGGTCACCGGCGCGAACCCGGAGCGGTCCGGCAGGAACGCACCCAGCCGGCAGTCGACCCGCCGGCTGCCGGCCTGCCAGCTCTCCGGGCGCAACGTCTCCCAGAACACCGTGAGCCCCTTCTCGCCCACGATCTGCGGGCGACCCGCGAACTCGCCAGCCAGCCGCATGCACTCCTGGCTGAGCAGGCCGTCCTGGGCCGCCTCGTCCGGGAAGTCGCCGGGGAACGCCTGCCGGAGGTCGACCACGCCCACCACCTCCACGGCGTGCGGCTGTGCACAGTCCACCGGGTCACCCACCCCTGTCCCGTCGATCCCCAGGCACGTCGCGGGCTCGTGCACGTCGGACTGGTCGTGCGTGGCCGCAGCGCCCACCGTCGGGTAGAGCGCCCCGGTGCGCCCGACGACCTGCAGGCCGCAGCGCAGTACCCTGTCACCGTCGCCCCAGCTGGCGGCGCTGGGTTTGATGGCGCCGACACTGAACCACCCGAACGGGTCGAACCGCCCGGCGAGGAACCGGGCCGACAGTGGTGTGCAGCGTTCGGCGACCAGCTGGCGCCAGACCTCGTCGGCCGGGAAGGCCGCCCTGCGACCGACCTGGTTCGCGAGGTCGACGGTGCCGGTCACCTCGAACAGGTGCGGCTGCGCGCACTCGACCCGCTGCGCGTCCGACGCGTCCGGTCTCTTCCAGGTCAAGCATGCCCCGGCCGGTGCTTCGAACGGCGGCGTGATCGTCGTGTCCGCGCCGTCACCCACCCCGGCACCGGCGAGCAGGTTCGATCCCGAGGACCCGCCTGCGATCGTCACGATCAGCAGCGCCGCGAGTGCCCCCAACATCGCGCCGGCGGCGATCCGCCGCGTGCTCAGGCTGCGTCGCCGCTGCTGCGGGCTGGTCATCGCCCCCATGATGCCTACTTCGCCGCCGCGCTGTCGCCCGGCGTGGCCGGCCGTACGGTTCGCCGTTCGCTCATGCGCCCGCTCGCTGCCCGTCGGGGAGGGTCGACTCGGGGTCCACCGGCTTGCGCATGTCCTGCCGGTAGCGCCACAGCCCGAGCACCACGGTCACGGTGAACAGGCCGACCACGCCGATGGTGACCGCGGGCTCGAGCCAGGGCGTGCGTTGGATGACGCTTGCCGCGTAGAACCCGGCCAGCACCAGCGCAGGCGCCCACGCCAGCGCGCCCGCTGCGGAGGCCAGCAGGAAGCGTCGCGGGCACATCCGGGCGGCGCCGGCGATGGGCGGGGCGAGCGTACGCACCCAAGGGATCCAGCGTGCGACGACGATGCCCCAGAAGCCCCACCGGTCGAAGAACCGGTGCGCCCGTTCGAGGTTGCGCCGGTTGAGCACCCGCCCGCCCTGGCGGGCCAGCACCCGGGTGCCGGTGCGCCGGCCGATGAGGTAGCCGACCTGGTTGCCGGCGACGGCCAGCACGGTCGCCACGGCCGAGAGTGTCCACGCGTGGTCTGCCCCACCCTGGCCCGCGAGCACGACGCCCGCGCCGAGCAGCATCGTGTCGCCGGGCAGGAACATGCCCAGGACCAGCGCGCACTCCACGAAGACGAACGTGGTGACGATGAGCCACACCGTGGACGGCCCGGCCGACTCCAGCGGCCCGAAGGCGAGCGGGCCCAGGGTGGCGAGTCGGGTGAGCATCGGCAGCCAGCATACGTGGCGCCCGCCCGGCCGGACGGATCACGCGGCGTCAGACCCGCGCCGCCCGCCGGTTCTGCCGCCGCGCCCGGAAGACCTCGATGACGATCGGCAGCACCGACAGCGCCACGATGCCGATGAGCATGGCCTCGATGTTCTCCCGCACGAACGGGATCCGTCCCAGCCAGAAACCCAGCAGCGTGACACCGGTGGCCCAGGCGACGCCGCCGATCACCGAGTAGGTGAAGTAGGTCCGCGGGTTCATCCGCCCGATGCCGGCGATGGCGGTGATGAAGGTGCGCACGATCGGCACGAACCGGGCCAGCACGATCGCCCGCGCGCCGTAGCGCTCGAAGAACTCGTGGGTCTTGTCCACGTACTCCCGCTTGAACAGCCGCGAGTCGGCCCGGTTGAACAGCGCGGGGCCCGCCTTGTACCCGATGTAGTAGCCCACCACGTTGCCGAGCACCGCGCACACCGTCAGCAGCAGGCAGACCAGCCAGATCGGGGCGCCGATGAAGCCGTTCGCGACGAACAGGCCCGCGGTGAACAGCAGCGAGTCGCCAGGCAGGAAGAACCCGATGAGCAGGCCGCACTCGGCGAAGATGATCAAGCACAGGCCAGCCAGCACGTAGGGACCGAGCATCCGCAACAGCTGTTCGGGATCCAGCCAGGAGGGGCCGAGAGCGAGCGACGTGGCGGCGAGTGTGGGCGTCACGAGATCACACCGTACCGGGCCGTGTGTCGTGCATGATTTCGGTAGCTCCCGCTACCGAAATCATTCACGACCCAGGGGTAGGCGTCACAGCACGCTGATGGCGCCCGCGAGCGCCCCAGCCAGCAGACCGAGCAGCAGCGCGCCCAGCAGCAGCGCCCACCTGCGCGAAGGGCGCCGCTCGAGTGCGGGCCTCGGCGGCGGGCCGGGCAGACTCGCCGCCTGCGCGCGCAACGCCTCGGCGATCCGCTGCTCGGGGACGCTCATCGACCCGCCATGATCTGCTGCAGCGCGTCGAGCGCCCGGCTCGCCGTTGACTTCACCGTGCCCTTGCTCACGCCGGTGGCCTCGGCGATCTCCACCTCGGTCATGCTCCCGTAGTAGCGCAGCACGAGCACCTCCCGCTGCCGTGGGGGCAGCTGCCCGAGCGCGGCGACGACCGCCTGGTGCTCGGCGGTGAGCATGGCCAGCGACTCCGCGGAGCGGGCGTTGACGGCGTGCGGTGGCACGTAGGACCTGGCGGTCTTGCGCCTGCGCAGCACCGAGCGCGACCCGTTGACCACGGCGGTGCGCAGGTAGCCCAGCGCGGCGGCCTCGTCGCGCAGCCGGACCCAGTGCCGGTACAGCCCGGTGAACGCCTCCTGCACGACGTCCTCGGCGGTGGCGGGCTCGTCGACCAGCAGGATCGCCAGCCGCACCAGCCGCATCCGGTGTTGCCGGTAGAGGTCCTCGAGGGTCAGCGGGACCGGTGCGGCGGCCACCGGCGGTCCGGTGTCCAGGACACGCAGCTGCCCGAGCGTCATCTCGACGGTCTGCTCGACCGCGCGCAGGTCCTCGGTGGGCACGCGTTTGAACATACTGCGACGACGTTACGTCGACGTCTCAACTTCCGCGTGATCCGCCTCGTGGGCGACGGCCGCATGGTGTCCGGGCCTCGGACGGGGGTGCCCCGCAGCGGGGAAGGGGTAGTCCATACTGCGCGCATCACGCCGCGTGCCGTCGGTGCGCGCCCCGACCAACAACACAGGGAGATCACCGTCATGCCCATCGCCACGCCCGAGGTCTACGGCGAGATGCTGGACCGCGCGAAGGCGAGCTCTTTCGCCTACCCGGCGATCAATGTGACCTCATCGGAGACCCTCAACGCGGCCTTGCGGGGCTTCGCCGAGGCCGAGAGCGACGGGATCATCCAGTTCTCCACCGGCGGCTCGGAGTTCGCCTCCGGGTCCAAGGTCAGGGATATGGTCACCGGCGCGGTCGCGATGGCCGAGTTCGCCCACGTCGTCGCCGACCGCTACCCGGTCAACGTCGCGCTGCACACCGATCACTGCCCCAAGGACAAGCTGGACGGTTTCGTGCGCCCGCTGATCGCGATCTCGCAGCAGCGCGTCGACCGTGGCGAGGACCCGCTGTTCCAGTCGCACATGTGGGACGGCTCGGCCACCGAGCTGCACGAGAACCTGTCCATCGCCGCGGAGCTGCTCGAGTCCTGCGGGAAGGCGAAGCTCGTCCTCGAGGTGGAGATCGGCGTCGTCGGCGGCGAGGAGGACGGCGTCGCGGCCGACATCAACGACAAGCTCTACACCGCACCGGGCGACTACGACCACACCGTCGATGCGCTCGGCGGCGGGGAGAAGGGTCGCTACCTGCTGGCCGCGACGTTCGGCAACGTGCACGGTGTCTACAAGCCGGGCAACGTCAAGCTGCGCCCGGAGATCCTGCGGCAGGGCCAGGAGGTGGCGACGCGCGCGCTGGGCCTAGAGGACGGGTCCAAGCCGTTGGACCTGGTCTTCCACGGCGGATCGGGATCGCTGCTCGAGGAGATCCACGAGGCGCTGTCCTACGGCGTGGTCAAGATGAACATCGACACCGACACCCAGTACGCATTCACCCGCCCGATCGCGGCGCACATGTTCGGAAACTACGACGGCGTGCTCAAGGTCGACGGCGAGGTGGGCAACAAGAAGCTCTACGACCCGCGCAGCTACCTCAAGGTGGCCGAGCAGTCGATGGCCGCCCGCGTGGCGCACGCCTGCGAGAACCTGCGCTCCGCCGGCCGCATGCTCGCCGGCTGACCCCGCCCCCGGCGTGTCCACCGCCACGGCACGGTGTGTTTGCGCATCCAGCACACCGTGTCTGCCTGTCCAGCACGGCCCCGGCGTGGGCGCCCTGCCGCGCGCCGACCATCATGGAGGCATGACGTTGTACAGCAACCTGCTCGGTCCGGATCCCACCCTGCTGCCCAGCGACACCGGTGCGGAGGCCGACCTGGCTGCCGCGGCGGACCCGTCCACGGTGGCGGCCGCCCACCCGGCGTTCTGCGCGGCGTGGGCGGCGCTGGCCGAGCGGGCGCTGGACGAGGGCGACGCGGTGGCCGGGTACGCCTTCGCCCGCACCGGCTACCACCGCGGCCTGGATCAGCTGCGCCGGGCAGGCTGGAGCGGGCGGGGACCGGTGCCCTGGTCGCACCACCCCAACCAGGGTTTCCTGCGCGCGCTGGCGGCGCTGGCCCGCGCGGCGGCTGAGATCGGAGAGGACGACGAGGCGCGCCGCTGCCGGCAGTTCCTCGACGACTCCGACCCCGCGGCGGCCGGGGCGCTCGGCCTGGGTTGACCCACGGCACTCACAAGCCCCCGGCCAGCAGGAACGGGACGAGCTGCTCGGCTGCGGTGAGCGACCCGTGGTGGCCGACCAATGCCGACTCGCGCGGCTCCGCGACGCGCCGCAGCACGCCGGTCCCGCCACGCGCGGCCACCACCACGTCGCCGATCCGCTCGGCCACCGGGCTGGCGACGGGTCCGAACCAGCCGGCCGTCACGGCCTCCTCCCGGGACACCACCCATGCCCGCGAGCCCAGCACCTCCGACCAGGCCGCCTGCACGTCGGGCGCCGCGCCGGGCACGGCGTGCACATGCCGGGCCCGGGGGTCGCCTGCCAGCACGCGCACCCCGCCGGACAGCGCCGGCTCGGCGTCGGCGTCGACCGGGTCGGTGACGGTGACCATGCCGTGGTCGGCGACCACCGCGAGCAGCGTGCCGCCCGGCAGCCGCTCGGCGATCGCGGCGACGAGCCGGTCGACGTGGGACAGCTGCAGCCGCCACGGCAGCGAACCCGGTCCGTACAGGTGCCCGACGTGGTCGAGATCGCCGTGGTAGGCGTAGCAGAACCCGGTCGTGGCGAGCACCGCGGCGGCGAGATCACCCAGCGCGTGCACGGCGCGGAAGCTCCCACCGCGTAATGCGGCGCGGGACAGGCCCGACTCGTGCTGCGCCGGCGGTGCGACGACCTGCACGTCCAGCCCGGCTGCCGCCGCGCGGGCCAGCGCGGTGTCGTGCGGCTGCAGCTGCTCCGGCACGGCGCGCTCCCGCAGGTCCACCGGCTCACCGTCGGCGTGCGAGCACCAGGTGAGCGCGTTGAGCACGCCCGCGCCGGGCACCGCGAAGGTGTACCCGGTCAGGCCGTGCTGCCCGGCCGGCAGGCCGGTACCCAGCGAGGCGATGCTCGTCGCCGTGGTCGCGGGGAACCCGGCGGTCAGTGGCTCGGTGCCGGTGGCGAGCGAGGCGAGGAACGGCGCATCGGCGGCGTGGGTGGCCAGCAGCTCGGCGCCCAGGCCGTCGATCAGCAGCAGGCACGCCGCGCGGGCGGGCGGGACGTCCAGCAGGTTGGCATACCCGGGGACGCCCAGCGCCGTCAGTATCGAGGGGACGACCTCGCCGAGCGAGCGGGTCCCGTACCGGGGTAGCAGCGGCTCGCTCACCGCTCCACCGTAGAGGCCGCCCGAACCGGGGCGGGCCGCAGCTTCCCGCCCCGATTCGCCGGACCTAGGATCGGCGCGTGCCGCGGGTGGACAGCGAGGTGGGTGCGCTGCGCACGGTGCTGCTGCACCGGCCCGGCCCGGAGCTGTCCCGGCTCACCCCGCGCAACAACGACCAGATGCTCTTCGACGGCATCCCGTGGGTCGGAAGGGCGCAGCAGGAGCACGACGCGTTCGCCGGCCTGCTGCGGAGCCGCGGCGTCGAGGTGCTGCTGCTCGCCGAGCTGCTCGGCGAGGCGCTGCGCGATCCGCGGGCCCGGGCGGCCGGGGTGGGCGCCGCGGTCGACGAGCTGCGGCTGGGCCTCGACGAGGCGCAGGCACTGCGCGCGCACCTGTCCGGTGTGGACGCCGCGACGCTGGCGACCGTGCTGATGGCCGGGATGACCTTCGAGGAGCTCCCGGGGCCGTCGGCAGGCCTGGTGCGCCGGATGCACCACCCGCACGACTTCGCCGTCGACCCGCTGCCCAACCTGCTGTTCACCCGCGACTCCTCGGTGTGGGTGGGCGACCGGGTGGCGATCACCTCGCTCGCGATGCCGGCGCGGCGGCGGGAGACGTCGCTCACCGACCTGATCTACACCTACCACCCGCGGTTCGCCGGGGCCGAGCGCGCCTACGGGGCGCACAGCGCGCCGGTCGAGGGCGGCGATGTGCTGCTGCTCGCGCCCGGGGTGGTCGCCGTCGGCGTCGGGGAGCGCACCACTCCCGCCGGCGCCGAGTCCTTCGCCCGCTCGGCGTTCGCCGACGGGCTGGCGCACACCGTGCTCGCCGTCCCGATCGCGCAGCGCCGTGCCTCGATGCACCTGGACACCGTGTGCACCATGGTCGACGCCGATGCGGTGGTGATGTACCCGGCTGTCCGCGACGCCCTGGAGGCCTACCCGCTGCACCCTGCCAGGTCAGGTGGAGTGCGTGTTGACGGGCCGGTACCGTTCCTGCACGCCGCAGCCGAGGAGATGGGCATCGAGAAGCTGCGGGTGATCGACACCGGGCTGGACCCGGTCACCGCCGAGCGCGAGCAGTGGGACGACGGGAACAACACGCTCGCCGTCGCCCCCGGTGTGGTGGTGGCCTACGAGCGCAACGTGGAGACCAACACCCGGCTGGCCGACGCGGGCATCGAGGTGCTGGCGATCGCCGGCTCCGAGCTGGGTTCCGGGCGGGGCGGGCCACGGTGCATGTCCTGCCCGGTGCACCGCGACCCGCTGTAGGATCAACGGAACGCCCGTGGAGGACCAGTCGATGAGACGGCGCGAGGCGATCGGGCTCGCGGCGAAGATCGCAGTCGGGGCGAGTCTGACCACCGCGGATCGGGCCATGCTGGACGCCCAGGTCGGCGCGAGCCCGGCCCCGGCCCGGATCGGCGCCTCGGACGTGGCGCTGGTCGAGGCGATGACCCGGGCCCTGATGGCGCAGGACAAGGCGATGGGCGGCGGCTCCTGCCGCGACGCCGTGCTCGGCCACCTGACCTGGGCGCAGCAACTGTGCGGGGCGGCCGCCTCCGACACCGTCCAGCGGGGGCTTCATGCGGCGCTGGCCCGGCTGGAGAGCCTGGCCGGCTGGACCTCCGCAGACCTGTGCCTGCCGCTGTCGGCGCAGCGCTGCTACCTGCGCTCGCTGGAGTCGGCACGGCTGGCCGGGCAGCCGCTGCTCGCCGCCCACGCGCTGGGACGCCTCGGCGAGCTGTACCTGCAGGCCGGGCACATCCGGGAGGCGTTGCAGATCGTCTCGCTGGGCGTGATCCCCGCCCAGGAGGCCGCCTCCCCGGGAGGCTCACGGGCCTCGCCCTCGACGAGGCATGGGCGCACGCCTGCCTCGGCGACGCCGACGAGGTGCAGCGCGCGCTGCGCCACGCCGGGGAGCACTGCGACCGGGCCCAGCAGGCACCCGACGAGTGGGTCATCAGCACCGTCGTGCTGCCCGACCAGTCCGAGCTGCCCGCCGGCCGCGCAAACGCCTACTCCCAGCTCGCCAGCCATCAGCCGCACTTTGCCGAGAACGCGGTCACGGAGATGACCGAGGCGCTGACCCTGCGCGACCCGGCCCGCGCCCGCGCGATGCTCTGGGGGCGCACCACGCTGGCCACCAACCAGTACCGCTGCGGCGAGACCGATCTCGCCAACACCACCACCGAGCTGATACTCGCCACCACCGCCCAGGTCAGCTCCCGGCGCACCACCCGTGACCTGGCCGTCTTGGGGGACCAGATCCGGCGGCACACCACCGACTCCACCGCACTCGACCTCGCCCACCGCATCAGCACCCAGGCCGCCGCTTGAGCTCAGCCACCTGGGAACCGGTCGTGGCCCGGTTTGGGCAGGGTGAGGATCGGGGGAAACATCAGCTCGGCGGGATGTCCGGCACTCCGGATTTTGGCGTGCGCGAGGAGTTCGGCGGCCCAGTCAGCGCCCGCTGCGAGAGTTCGGCTACAGCGGCAAGAGACTCACCAGTGGTCTTTTTGCACCCGCGCCTCGCGCTGGGCGGTCTATAGGCTGCGACCGCAGATCGACCGTCACCTCAGCACGTCCCTTTTCACCCGCTCGCCGAATGAGTGGTGCTTATCTCGGAAGCGTGCGCATGGGGGTTCGGGTGTAGTCTTCGATGTGCTCTTGAAGCTCTTCTCCGGCGGGTGCGCTCGAGGACATGTTGGTGAGTGCGCGGTGGACGCGGTTGAGGGAGTGGATGATTCCGTTGATGCGTTGCTCGGCGGGTAGCTCGAAGACCGGGGCGAGCGCATCGGTGGCGCCGTCGATTTCGCCGCGTTTGATCCTGACGAGAGCGAGGTCCGCGCGCGACCCTGCCGCCCCGCCGAAGTCGCAATCAGGGTGTGCGAGGTCTGGGTAGGCCGCGACGGCCTGGCGAGCGTAGTCGTCCGCGACGGCGGACTCGGCGGGCAACCAGGACAGCGCGTCCGCCGCGTAGTACAACTGGCGCGGGCGGCTGAACGTGGCAAGACCCCCAAGCTCGTCCAACTCGTCGGACCGTACGTGCTCCCAGGCCCGTTCGGCACGGTCGATGGCCTCGCGGGCAGCCTCGGCATTGCCGAGCACCGCCCAGGCGCGGGCCTCGCCAGCGGGCAGCCACACCATGGTGGTGTTCCCGGCGCGCTGGGCGTGATCGGCGCCGCGCTGGGCGTAGCGAATGCTGTCGTGCGGTCGTTGTGCCCAATACGACACCAGCGACTGAAGTCCGGATATCCAGGCACGCGCACCGTCGTGGTCGGCCTGGTCTGCGCACAGCCAGGCCGTCCGTAGTTGCGCCAGGGCCGCGTGCGGATCGGCCAGATCATGAGATGCCTTGGCGAGCAGCCCACCCAGGACCGCACCCAGAAAGTAGAGCTGCCGGGCGTGTGCGGGACGTTGGGGTCGTTCCAGCAGGCCGAATACGGTGTCCTGCGCCGAGACCAGATGCCCCAAAGATCTCCGGCAACGGCCGGGTCAGGTAGGCCCGCGCCAGATCCCGGACGTCGTCGTAGATCAGCTGCATCGACTCATCCGACATCGTCTGCTGGCTCGCCAGGAACCGGCGCGCCCGGTCGGCCGCCATGGTCAACACCTCCCGAGGCTGGGGGCCGGGGGCCGATCCGGCGACACCGGTGAGGTCACCGGGGGCATAGGGAGCCAGGAGTTCGTCGATCGGCCGGCCGAAGGTGTGCTGCAGCGCCCGGCGGGTGGCCGGGTTGGGCCGGACACCGGTGCGCTCGCCTCGTGCAAGCCGGCCGAGGTGACGACCGCTGATCGAGACCACGGCCTTCTCGTGCTGCCGGGTGGTGTCGGCGACCAGGTCGGCCGCTTCGTCCCACGAGAGCTGACGCTGACGGATGATCGCCTCGAGCAGCGTGTGCGGTGCCACGGGCTCAGCCATGAGTGTTCCTCACTCCCTTCTTCAGGTGACCAGTGTGACGCGCTCGTGCCTGTGCGCGCCGCCGGGTAGGGACGCCAGCGCCCGGTCCGTCGAGGTCCTGGGATGGTCCACCGCTGACCTGGCGTGCGCCCGGCTGTCGCTTGCCAGCGTGACGGCACCGGCCGCCGGTACCGTGACCGGGCATGGGGCAGCGGAAACGAGGACCCGGCCCGGAGCACGATCGCGTGGGTGTGCCGGGATTCTTCGCGACCACGCTGCCTGGGCTCGGGGGTCTGCTGCGGGAGGAGATCGACGCCGCTGGGGACCTCGACGCCGGCGGTGAGCCCGGTCATGACGGCCGGGCCGACATCGTCTTCTTCGGTATCCGCCGCGGTGCCCGGCCCGACCTGTCGGCGCTGCGGCTGGCCGAGGACGTCTTCGTCACGCTCGCCGAGTCCGGGACCGGGCCGCCCAAGCGCGTCGCCGACTCGCTGGTGACCAGGAGCGACTTGGAGCGCGGCCTGTCGGCATGGACCCGTTTCGCCCGGCACCTGAGTTCGGCGATGACCTACCGGGTGATCGCCCGGGTGATCGATGAGCGCCGGTTCAAGCGGACCGAGCTGCGTGCCGCGGTGACCAGCACGGTGGCGGCCCATCGCCCCCGCTGGCGGGTGGGTGACCCGGCTGACCTGGAGTTGTGGGTGCTGGAATACCAGCGGGGAAGGTTCGTGGCCGGGCTGCGGCTGTCCGGCAAGCGGATGCGCCAGCACGGCAGCGGGCGCCCGGCTGAGAGGAAGGGCGCCCTGCGACCGGTGGTGGCCGCCGCGATGGTGCGCCTGGCGGGCGGGCCGCGCGGACGAGTGTTGGACCCCTGCTGCGGATCGGGGACGATCCTGGCGGAGGTGTTCTCGGCGGGCTGGGAGGCCGTGGGCTCGGACCTGGATCCCGAGGCGGTGGCGATCGCCCGCCAGAATGTGCCCGGGGCGGTGGTCGACCAGGGCGACGTGCTCGAGCTGCCGCATGCCGATGCCATTTTCGATGCCGTGGTGTCCAACCTGCCCTTCGGGCGGCAGTTCCGGATCGAGGAGCCGGCCCGCTGGCTGCGGCGCGCCCTGGCCGAGATGGCGCGGGTGACGCGGCCGGGTGGCCGGGTCGTGGTCCTTGTCCCGCCACCGGTCCCTCGCGGGGTCAGCGGTCTGGACCTGGCCGGGACCTACCCGCTGCGGCTCCTCGGCGTGTCCACCCGGGTGTGGGTCTTCGAACGCGACCACCTGCGGATTGCCTCTGTCCCCGAGCACGACCCCTGCCCCGGCCAGGGCACGGCTGCGGCGCATTCATGAGTCCGACGGTACCGCCGTCTCAATCCTGGCGGCTGCCGATGCGCCGCAGCAGCCAGTCGCAGTCGGCGTCACCGAGCGCGACGATTAGCGGAGGGTGACCTGCCGGCCTCGCAGGCTGTCGCGGGCCCGGCGCTCGGGCTCGGACAGCGGCTCGCCGTCGAGCGACCCGAGGGCGCCAGCCAGCCGGGGCGCGAACGCCTCGGCACCTGGCACCCACTCCCGGGCGTGCCGCTCGCGGTCGACGTCCCAGACCGGCACCAGCAGGCCGTGCGCCCGGAACGAGCCCGCGTAGCGGGAGCCCTCGCCCAGATCGAGCTCCTCGCGTACCTGCAACCGCGCCAGTGCGGCGAGCAACCGCTCCTCGGGCTCCGGCCGCACCCAGCGGATGTGCGCCTTGTCGCCGGCATCAGTCCAGTAGGCGGCGTCGGTCACCCGCTCGGTGGGCATGATCGTGGCATTGGCGCGCTCCAGCGAGACCGCCACGTCGCCGGTGGGGGGCTCCTCGCCGGGGATCCACCAGCCGAAGTCGGGGTGCAGCGTGACGTCCAGCGGCGCACCGGCCACCAGCAGGTCCTGCAACCGGACGTCCTCGCCGCCCGCGGTGCCGGAACTCACCACCGCCAGCATGGCACCGGGCTCGGCGTCCAGCACCCAGCGCACCGCGCGGCCCAGATCGCGGGAGAGGTCACCGGAGCGGGTCTGCACCTGCAGCCCGACCAGCGCCGAGCCGTCCGCCCGGACCATCGCGGCGGCGGCCATCGGCAGCACGGTGGCGAGCGTGACGGTGCGCTCGCCGGCGCCGGCCAGCGGTAGCGGTGCCGTCGCCGACGGCAGGAACTCGCGCAGCGCGACCAGCTCGCACTGGGCGGCGAGCCCGTCGAACGGCCGGGTGACGATGACGTCCTGCGCGCCGCCCGCGGCGCCGTGACAGGCCTTGTACCGCTTGCCCGAGCCGCACGGGCATGGTTGCCGGGGGTTCATCGCGGCGTTGCGGCGGTTCCTGGTCGCACCACGCTTGGTCGGCACGGCCGTCACCCTAGAGTCACGTCAGGGCTGGTGTGCGGTCAGTCCCACCGGGGCACTCCGTCCGGTCGGGCGCGCGACGACGCTGTCGGCTCCGGAGGCGAGTACCGGCTCGAGCAGCCGGCTGGTGCCCGGCAGCGCGGTCAGCCGAAGCGCCATGTTGCGCATCGCGATGCGCCTCCTGGTGGTGGGGGCGATCCACTCGGCGGCGCGCCGGCCGGCGACCTGCTTTCGCTGGATGGTCGGTCGCAGCCTTTCCTCGTAACGGTCGAGGCCGGCGGGCACGTCGGCGGCTGCCGCGAGCTCGGCGGCCAGGACGTACGCGCCGCCCATGGCCATGGATGCGCCCTGGCCGGCCAGCAGCGACACGGCATAGCAGGCGTCGCCGACGAGAGTCACCCGGCCGCGGCTCCACCGCGGCATCTCGATCTGGGCGACCTGGTCGTAATACAGCGCCGGCGGCGAGGGGCAGTGGGCCAGCGCGTCGTCGACCACCCAGCCGAGGCTGGCATAGACCTGCCGGAGTGCGGCACGCGGATCGTCGGGCAGCGCCGGTTCGGGCTCGCGGTGCACCAGGAACGAGGCCACTCGCCCGCCGTCGATGGCGTAGAAGCCGGCCAGCCGGCCGGGTCGGGTGAGCATCGCGACCCGGTCGCCCAGCCGGCCGCGCAGGGCGTCGTCGGTGATGATGTAGGCGGCGGTGTGATAGCCGAGGTAGCGCAGGAATCGCCGCTCGGGTCCGAAGATCAGTTCCCGGATCCGGGAGTGTATCCCGTCGGCGCCGACCAGCAGGTCCGCCCGCTCCTCGGTGCCGTCCGTCAGCGTGACCGCTACCTGCCTGCCCACCGGTACCGCGGCGTCGACACTGCGGCCGAACCGTATCGGTACCCGGTCCCCGAGGGCGTCGACGAGCGCGTGCTCCAGGTCGCCGCGCAACAGGCTGAGCAAGCGCCCGTCCAGGCTGCGTGCGCCCGTAGCGTAGTAGTCCAGGCCGCAGATCCGCTTCCCCCGTCGATCCACGTAGCTGACTTCATCGACCGGGTAGCTGGCCTGCTGCAGCCGCGGCAGCAGGCCCATCAGGTCGGCGACATCATAGCCGGAGCCGAAGAAGTCGATCATGTATCCCTCGTCACGCAGCGCGGGGGCGCGCTCGATGACGGTGACGTCCCACCCGTAGTGGTCCAGCCACCAGGCGAGCGAGAGTCCGGCGATGCCTGCGCCGCAGATCACTGCCTTCACGTGTCCTCCATTCTGTGGGACCGGACAGCTCCGTGGGACCGGACGGCTCCGTGGGACCGGACGGCCTCGCCCGTGCCGTGCGGCGCGAGCAGCTGTTGCAGCGCGCCGGTGCAGGACGCGAGGTCCTGCGATGGGTCGATCGCGCGGTGCAGGATCAGCCCATCGATGGCCGCGGCCAGCACCGCGGCGGCCGCATCGGCGTCACCGTGGCCCTGCGCGCGCAGCCATCCCGCCACCTCTGCCCGGAAGTCCGAGAGCAGGGCGCCGAGCTCGTCACGCAGCCGCTCGTCACGCGTCGAGGCGAGGAACGCCTCCGTGAGCAGCAGGGATGCCGGATCCGTGCCGGTGTAGGGCTGCAGCGCGGCGAGCAGCCGCTCGACCGCGGTCCGGGTGTCGGGTGCCTGCACGAGCAGCTCTCTCGGCCCCGCGACCAGCTGCCGGGCAACGCGCAACGCGCCCTCGGCGAGCAGCCCGGCCACCGACGAGAAGTGGTAGTGCACCAGCCCGGGATTCACTCCGGCGCGGTCGGCGACCATACGGGTGGTGACCGCACCCCAGCCGACCTCGGGGACGAGCCTCGCCGCCGCGTCCAGGAGACGTTCCCGCGTGGCCCGGCCCCGCTCCGTCGCTGTCGCAACCATGTCGAACCTCTTCTTGGGCGATCGACTTAGGCATACGTCCAGATTCTAGCACTCACAGCCGCGATAGCGCAGCGCGGGTGGCGGCGGGACGGTTGGTGGCGACGTAGCGGACCCCGGCGGCACGGCACAGCGCCACGTCGGCGGGGTCGTCGACGGTCCAGGCGTAGGTCGGGTGGCCGCGCCCGGCGGCCCGCGCGACGTAGTCGGGGTCGGCGCGCAGATCCCGGACGTCGGGCCCGGCGATGTCCGCCCACGGCGGCAGCCACCCGTCGGCGACTCCGGTCAGCGTGCGCAACAACAGCACCGTCGGCAGTCCGGGCGCGTCGGTGCGCACCCGTCGCACAGCCCGCGAGGAGAACGACATCACCACTACCGGCGAGTCGTCCTTGCATGCCGGCGCGGCGAGCCCGTGCCGGGCCAGCATCGCGACGAGCTTCGCCTCGACCAGTCCCGAGTAGCGGACCGGGTGCTTGGTCTCGACGAACAGCCGCACGTGGCGCCGGTGGTCGGTGATCAGCCCGAGCAGGTCGGCGAGGGTGAGCAGCCGGCGCCGCTCGGGCGGATCGGGAGGCTCGGCGACGCGGCGCGTCACCAGCTCGTCGGCGGTGGACAGCTCGTCGTGCCAGCGCCCGTAATCATATCCGGCGAGGGCGTCGAGGTCGGTGGCGCTCACCACGCCCCGGCCGGTCGAGGTGCGGTCCACCCGGCGGTCGTGCACGCACACCAGGTGCCCGTCGCGGGTCAGCCGCACATCGCACTCCAGGCCGTCGGCACCCTGGTCGAGCGCCAGTGCGTAGGCGGCCAGGGTGTGCTCGGCCCGGTGCGCCGAGGCACCCCGGTGCGCGATCACCGCGGGTCGTGAATGATTTCGGTAGCTCCCGCTACCGAAATC
>JBOHGT010000266.1:0-5320 GCA_050700385.1 Pseudonocardiaceae bacterium
GATTTCGGTAGCCAGGGCTACCGAAATCATTCACGACGTCGGGTGGTGGGCAGCGATCCGGCTGGCCGCGGCATCGGCGGTCGCGATGCACGCGGGGATCCCGACACCGTGCAGCATCGCCCCCGCGATGGCCAGGCCCGGCTGCGCGGCCACCGCGGCCTCGAGGGCGGTAACTGCCTCGAGGTGGCCGGTGGCGTACTGCGGCAGCCCGCCACCCCAGCGGGCCACCACGGTGTCCACCGGTTCGGCGTCGATCCCGGTGAGCGCGGCGAGGTCGGCCCGCACTGCGGCGACCAACTCGCCGTCGTCACGCTGCAGCGTCGCGACCTCGCCGTGCCGGCCCAGCGAGCCCCGCACCAGCAGCACCCTGGAGCCCCGGGCGTGCGTCCACTTGCGGCTGGAGAAGGTGAACGCCTTGGCGACATGCGGCTCACCGGCAGCGATGAGCACGCCGGACGCGTCCGGCAGCGCCGCCCCGGCCGGGAGCGCGAGACCCACCACGGCCGAGGAGGCCACCTCGACGCGTCCGGCCGCGACCGCACCGGCCGGCACCGGGCCCGCCAGCAACCGCCGCAGCGCGGGCGGCGGCACGGCGAGCAGCACCGCGTCGGCCTCCAGCGCCTCCGGCTCCGCCGCGCTGCCGAGCACGAGCCGCCAGCCTCCGTCGCTTCGCGCCAGCGCGCGCACCGGGGATCCGAGCCGCAGCGTCGCGCCGGCGGCCGCCGTGAGGGCGTCGACCAGGCCGACCAGGCCGCGGCGCAGCGTGCCGAACACCGGGCCGGCGGCGTCGCCCGTCTCCGCGAGCACCGCGGCGGCCGCGTCGCGCAGCGACGGCGCACCCTCGTCCAGGGCGGTTGCCACTGCCGGCAGCGTGGCGCGAAGGCCGAGCACGTCGGCCCGCCCCGCGTACACCCCGCCGAGCAGCGGGTCGACGAGCCGGTCCACCACCTCGTCGCCGACCCGCGCGCGGAGCAGTTCCCCCACAGCCACGTCGCTGCCGGGTTCCCAGCGCAGCGGCGCGGTCGGCTCTGCGGCCAGCCGTGCGAGCCCCCGCTCGGACAGCACCTCCGCGACATCGCTGGGGGTTGCCGGCAGTCCCATGACGGTGTGCCGCGGCAGCGGTGCGGTCCGCCCACCGGCTCGCACGGTCGCCCCGGCCGGGGTCGGGTGGGCCAGCTCGCCGTCCAGACCCAGCTCGTGCACCAGCGCGGTGGCTTCGGGGCGGCGGGCGAGGAACGCCTCGGCGCCGACGTCGTAGGGCACGCCGGCGAGCTCGACGGTGCGCAGCGCTCCCCCGAGGCGCCGCGAGCCTTCGACGACCGTGATCCGGGCGTCCGGGCCGAGCATCATGCGCAGCCGGTGGGCACCGGCGAGCCCGGAGATCCCGCCGCCGACCACGACCACCCGCATCACCGGATATGGACGTTCACAACGAGTGCACCAGCTCCACGACCCGGGTCAGGACCTCCGGGTCGGTGTCCGGCAGCACGCCGTGACCGAGGTTGACGATGTGCCCGTCGGCGGCCCGCCCCTCCTCGACCACCCGGCGTACCTGCCGCGCGATGGCATGCCAGCCCGCCGCGAGCAGCGCCGGATCCAGGTTGCCCTGCAACACCACCGGCCGGCCGGGCCGCGCGGCCCGCACCCGCCGCGCCGCGACATCCAGCGGCACCCGCCAGTCCACCCCGACCACGTCGGTCCCGGCCTGTGCCATCGCGCCGAGCAGCTCCCCGGTACCGACACCGAAGTGGATCCGGGGAACGCCCGCCGCGGCGAGCCCGCCGAGCACCCGGGCCGAGTGCGGCAGCACGAACTCGCGGTAGTCCCGCTCGGACAGCGCCCCGGCCCAGGAGTCGAACAGCTGCACGGCGTCCACCCCGGCGGCTACCTGCACCTGCAGGAACGTCAGAGTCAGCCCGGCGAGGTGCTCCAGCAGCCCGTGCCACACGGCGGGCTGCGCGTGCATCAACGCCTTGGTCCGCTCGTGGTGCCGGCTCGGCCCGCCCTCGACGAGGTAGGAGGCCAGGGTAAACGGCGCGCCGGCGAACCCGATGAGCGGCACGCTCCCGAGCTCGGTCACCAGCAACCGCACCGCTTGCGCAACCGGCTCGACGGCATCCGGGTCCAGCCGCGGCAGTGCGGCGACGTCGGCGGCGGTGCGCACCGGCGAGTCCACCACCGGCCCGGTGCCGGGCACGATGTCCAGCGCCACACCCGCGGCGCGCAGCGGCACCACGATGTCGCTGAAGAGCACCGCCGCGTCCACCCCGTGCCGGTGCACCGGCTGCAGGGTGATCTCGCAGGCCAGCTCCGGCGTGAGGCAGGCCTGCAGCATCGGGACGCCCGTGCGCACCTTCCGGTACTCCGGCAGCGAGCGGCCCGCCTGCCGCATGAACCAGACCGGCGGTCGGGACGGGCGGCCACCGCGGGCCGCGACGAGCAGCGGGGCCTCGGTGAGTTCACGGCGCCCGGTGGCCGCTTCGGTGGCTTTCGTCATCGTGCGGCCATCGTCCCATGCGGTCGCGGCGTGGCGCCCCCACCAGACGCCCCCCGCGTGCGACGGTAGGAACCATCGGATGGTAGTCGGCAGCGGAGGTGCACGTGCCCCAGGATCACGTTCCCCAACAGGCGATCCTCGAGTCCGCCTGGTGCCCTGGCTGCCGGGTCGAGTGCGCGGTGGAGATCGTGCAGCTACCCGGCGACCCGGCGCCCGTCGCGGTGTGCCTGCAGTGCGGCGGCGGCGTCGAGGTCTGGTGGCAACTGCCCGCCGCCCCGCCCGCCCGGCCCTCCCGGGCATCGTGACGTGTCCGAGCTGTCGGCTGCGCCGGAGCTGTTCCGGCGAGCGGTCGCGTCACTGGCCTGCGTCCGCCCCCGCCCGGAAGTGCAGCTCGGCCCGATCCGGTCGCCGCAGCGGCTGGCGCCGTGGAGCCATGCGCTCGGCGCGGAGGTGGTCGTCGACGCCCGCGAGCTCGCCACCGCCCGGCTGGTGCTGCTGCACGACCCGGACGGGCAGGAAGCCTGGGGCGGCACGCTGCGCATCGTGGCCTACGTCCGCGCCGAGCTGGAGACCGAGTTCGCCGGGGATCCGCTGCTGCCCGAGGTGGGGTGGTCCTGGCTCACCGATGCGCTGCGCGGAGCGGGCGCAGCGCACACGGCACTGGGTGGCACGGTCACCCAGACGTCCTCGGCCCGCTTCGGCGACATCGCAGGCCCGGAGCGCACCGACGACGTCGAGCTCCGTGCCTCGTGGACCCCGGAAGGCCCCGAGCTGGCGGCGCACGCGCGGGCCTTCTGCGATCTGATCGCGGCCGCCGCGGGCCTGCCACCTGTCGGGGTCGCCACCCTCGTCCAGCGCCATGGCTGATCCGGCGCGCCAAGCCGCAGTGATCCGGATGGTGTACTGACTGAGCAGTGAATCGCTACTCGTCGCCACCGCAACGGCGTAATGTCGTTCAGCTCCGCCCTGGCGTTACACCTTGCCCGAGGACTCGCCCCATCGTGCGACCGCCAATCGCGTAAGGCACGGCGATACCCCCAAGAAGGTGGTCGCAAAGGCCCCGCGAAGCGTTCGGGGCCGCTACTCTCCACCGGTACGACACCACCCCCGGTCGAGTGGCGGCGCGGTCATTCGGCGGGGTCCCGGTGCGGTCGGGGGGTACGACCGACTCCAGGGAGGTAGCGACGTGGCTGCTGTCGGATACGGCTCAGTCGTTCGATCAGGGACGGCTCAGCCGTCCGGCTCTTTGCCGGCGTCCATGGTCCCGCACCCGCGGGAGGAACTGTTCTCGGTGCTGGTGGTCGATGACCACCCGCTGTTGCGGGAGGCGATCGCCGCAGGCCTGGCGTCCATGGGCGCAGGCACCGTGCACGAGGCCGCCACGGTGGCCGAGGCCAGAGCACACGCGCTCGCCTCGGGGCCGTGCGACCTCGCCATTCTCGATCTCGGGCTGCCCGACGGAAGCGGGCTGGACCTGGTGGGTGAGTTGCGCACCCAGGGCTGGCCACGAATCGTCGTGCTCGCCTCGTCCGACGACCCCGGCTCGGTGCGCTCGGCGTTCCACTCCGGCGCGCAGGCCTACCTGCTCAAGTCGGCGTCGCCAACCGGGCCCTCCGACGGGATGCGTCGGGTGCTGGACGGCGGTGTCCACGCCGGGCCGGGCGTCGCACCCATGCTCGCCACGAGCACCCGCGTACCCGGCACCGACAACACGCTGCGGGAACTGTCCGCACGCGAGGTCGAAGTGCTGCAGCTGGTGGCCGACGGGCAGTCGAACAAGGAGATCGGAGAGGCGCTGAGCCTGTCCGCGCTGACCGTGAAGAGTCACCTGTCCCGGATCGGCCGCAAGCTCGGCACCGGCGACCGCGCCCAGATGGTGGCGCTGGCGATGCGGGCCGGGGTCATCCGCTGAGCGAGGGTCCGACGCCGATCCCGCTGCCGGCCCCCGCCGAGGGCGTCCCGCCCGTGGCGGACACGCCGGCGGCGCTCGCCGAGGTGACCAGGGTGCTCGCCGGCGGCACCGGGCCCGTGGCGGTCGACACCGAGCGCGCCTCCGGCTACCGGTACTGGCAACGCGCATACCTCGTGCAGCTGCGCCGCGAGGGCAGCGGGACGGTGCTGCTCGACCCCGTCGCCTTCGAGGACCTCGGCGCGCTGGCCGCGGTGCTCAACACCGCCGAGTGGGTGCTACATGCGGCCTCGCAGGACCTGCCGTGCCTCGTCGAGCTGGGGCTGCACCCGGCGACACTGTTCGACACAGAGCTGGCCGGTCGGTTGGCCGGGTTCGAACGGGTCGGGCTCGGTCCCCTCATCGAGCAGATGCTCGGCTACCGGCTGGAGAAGGGCCACGGTGCCGCGGACTGGTCCCGCCGGCCGCTGCCCGCCGAATGGCTGACCTATGCCGCGCTCGACGTCGAGCTGCTGCTGCCGCTGGCCGAGGCGATGTCCGCCGAGCTGGCCACCCAGGGCAAGTCGGAGTGGGCGGCGGAGGAGTTCGAGGCCGTCCGGACCGCCGAAGCGCCGCAACCCCGCAGCGACCCGTGGCGCCGCACGTCGGGCATCCACCGGATCCGCAGGCCACGGCAGCTCGCCGCGGTGCGCGAACTCTGGAACGCCCGCGAGGAACTCGCCCGCCGGCGCGACATCGCGCCCGGACGGGTGCTGCCCGACTCCGCGATCGTCGAGGCGGCGCTGGCCGACCCGCCCGACGAGGCCACGCTCGCTTCACTGCGGGTGTTCGGCGGTCGCGCGCAGCGCCGCCAGGCGGCGATCTGGTCGGACGCGCTGCGCGCGGCTCGCGCCCTGCCGGCGGCCGCGCTGCCC
>JBOHGT010000267.1:0-4381 GCA_050700385.1 Pseudonocardiaceae bacterium
GCAACCCGCGAGCTGCGTAGGGTGCGGGCGATGTTGCGCGACAGGGGTGCCGAGAGGCAAGCCATCGAGCTCGCCGAGCACATCCGGGCCCTTACAGTCGGACTGGACTGACCGCCCGCCTCCACCTCGGACGTCATCGCCGGTGGCACAGCAGCTCCGGGAGGAGATCGAGGCATTCGGCCAGGTGCCCGCCGGGACCGCTCTTCCCCGCTGACGTCCTGGACGGCGCTTCAGGCGATCGCGCCCGCTGGCTCCAGGCCCGTCTGTACACCCGAGGCGGTAGTCAGAACGGGGTGATCTCCGGCCGTCCGGCCACGCCACCAACGAGGCGTGAGCTTCCCACGCATTGTCGGTCCGATCCGTGAGACTGTTGCCGCTCGATTACGGCCAGTGCGTCTACCGGTGAGCGACGACGAGGCAACGGGCCGGTCGCGGCGGCACATCTGAGGAGGAGTTGTCCGTGTGGGCTCATAGCTCGAACGGTGCGGGTCGAAGGCACGGCCTCGCTGACCACTTGAGGTCGACCTCGGCCCTGGCCCGGCAGTTCGCCGAGCCGTTCGGCGCTGGTGATCTGGCCGCGGCGGCGGGTTTGCTGCACGACGCCGGCAAGGCCTCGTGTACGTGGCAGGAGCGGCTGCTCGCCGTCGAGGGCACCGATGGTGTCGTGGGTTGTGATCACAAGACGCTGGGGGCCCGGTTGCTGGTGGGGCCCGGCCGGGAAGCGGCGATGACGATCTTGGGTCACCACGGCGGCCTCACCGACATCGGGAATCTCCGTGCAGCCCGTCGGGAGTCGGCTGTGGACGAGGCGGCGACGGTGGCGCGGCTGTTCGAGCAGGTACCAGAGGTGCAGGAGCTCATCGACGGTCCCCTTCTGATACCCGGAGGCTGGCGGCGTGAGCCGCTGCTGCTGGAGATGGGCGTCCGCATGGTCTTCTCCGCGTTGGTGGACGCCGACCACCTGGACACCGCGGCACACTTCCACGGGGCGGCCTCACCTGTGATCGCGCCGCCCGCGGACATGGGCGGGTTGGTGCGGCGGTTCGAGGAGCGCCGCCGCGCGCTGCTCGCGGAGCGAGCGGCGTCGCCGATCGACGACGTGCGCGCGGAGTTGTACGACGCTGCGGTGCGCGGCGCAGCAGGCCCGGGTGGGGTGTATCGGCTGCCGGCGCCGACCGGATCGGGCAAGACGATCACCTCGGCGGGGTTCGCGTTGCACCACGCGGCGCGGCACCGCAAGGCACGGGTGATAGTGGCGGTGCCGTTCCTCACGATCACCGAGCAGAACGCGGAGGTCTACCGCCAGCTACTGGGGGAGCAGACCGTGCTGGAGCACCACTCCCAGTCCGAGTTCGACGGCAGCGACGAGGGCCGGCTGCGGTTGGCCGCGGAGAACTGGGACTCGCCGTTCGTGGTGACGACCACGGTGCAGTTGTTCGACTCGCTGTTCGGGCGCAAGCCCGCCCGGTCCCGCAAGCTGCACCGGCTGGCCGATGCGGTGCTGGTGCTCGACGAGGTGCAGGCGCTACCCGTGGCGCTGCTGGTGCCGATCCTGGACGTGTTGAAGCTGCTGGCTGAGCACTTCGGCACGACGGTGCTGCTGACCTCGGCCACCCAGCCGGCGTTCGACAGCCTGACGGTGTGGTCCACGCTGCGGGTGCACGATCTGGTGGATCAGCCGGTCGAGCTTTTCCAGCGGTTGCGCCGGGCGCGTTACGAGTGGTGGATCGAGCCCAAGCCGGATCTGGCCGAGGTGGCCGACAAGGTCGCACAGCAGCGGCAGGCCCTGGTGGTCGTCAACACCGTGGACCACGCGCGACGCATGTTCCGGCTGCTGGACGAGCGGGCAGACGTCACGGTGCGCCACCTGTCCACCCGCATGTGCCCGGCGCACCGCCGCGCGGTGCTGGACGAGGTCCGCGGGCTCCTTGGCGACGACGAGCCGGTGCTGTTGGTGTCCACCCAACTGATCGAGGCCGGAGTGGACGTCGACTTCCCCGTGGTGTTCCGCGCGCTCGCCCCGGCGGAGTCGTTGCAACAAGCCGCCGGGCGAGCGAACCGGGAAGGCAACCGCAAGGAGCCCGGTCGCGTCGTCGTGTTCGACGCGGCCGATGCGCCAGTACCGAGGTTCTATCGCACCGCCGTCGGCTCGACCCGAATGTTCTTCGGACCAGAACCAGATCGGACCGACCCCGACGCTGTGACAGCGCTCGACCTGTACTACCAGCACCTCTACACCACCATCAACGCCGATCAGGGGAAGCGTGGTGCGAAGATCCAGGAGCGCCGCACGAAGCTGGACTTCCTCAGCGTCGCTGAGGGCCCCTTGCATGACGCCGCGGCCTCGCAGCGTGACTGGACCCTCGCGTTTCGGATGATCGACGACGACACCGTGCCGGTCGCCGTCACCGGGTATCAGGACGGGGATCAGGTCGAGGCGCTGCTGCATGAGCTGCGCGCCCCCGAGGGGCCGCGACGGGAGACCTTCCGCGCCCTGCGACCATACGTCGTTACGATCCCGCAACGGATCGTAACTAACCCGGCATTCGCGGCGATGTGTCAACCGGTGGTCGGAGCGCTGTGGGAGTGGCGCGGCGACTACCACCCTGACCTGGGGATTGATGAGTCCATCCTCGGGGAGGAGACAGTATGGTGATCCCCGAACGAGTTGTATCAGGTCCGGCTGCATCTCACCTAAGCTGTCCTGTACAGCACCGAGCAACGGTGAGGGTCGCAACGGCTACCGGTCTGGTCACGTGACAGGAGTGATGAGAGGCCGGGTTCGCACCTGCGTGCGCGCCCCGGCCTCTCATCAGCCGAGGACCAGCCGCGTGGTCGTGCCTTGCACGCTTGACGGTAAACATAGGTGACTTCAGCTAACGTTCCGGCCAGGTTACCTTCAGCTAGCGGTAAGGTCACGTCTTGACATCTCGTCGCTCGCCCTGCTTCACTGCCGGCAGCGCAGGCACGGTCGCACCGCCGCCGCGAGGATCCCCCAAACATCAACACTCGCAGGAGGCGAGCATGGTCGTGGTGGATGCGGCTGGACGGCCGCGGGAGGTTCGTTGGAGCGCCCGCCGCAAAGCGGCCGTGGTCGAGCAGTTGATGGCCGGTGCGCCGGTCGAGCGAACAGCATCGGAGATTGGCGTCGATGTCACCGAACTCCTTCGGTGGCGCGAGCGGTTCGTCGCCGGGGGCACCGAGGCGCTCAAGGGTCAGCGCTTTCGTACGGGGTGTGACCGATGATGCCGTTGGACTTGCCGAGATCAGTTGAAGGGGGACCGCCCGTTGTGGTGCAGGTGTGGGGAGAGGGCGCGCTGTTCACTCGGCCTGAGCTCAAGGTGGAGCGCGTCTCCTATCCGGTCATGACACCGTCGTCGGCGGCGGGGGTGCTGGAGTCGATCTTCTGGAAGCCCGAGTTCGACTGGCGAGTAGTGGCGATCGAGGTGCTCAACGAAATCCGGCAGTTCACCCAGCGGCGCAACGAGACGACCGATCTGGCGTCGCTGGCTGACGCGGCATCCGGGCGGCGCCGAATCGATACCGTGGTGCATCGGGTGCAGCGCAACGCGGTGTGCCTGCGTGACGTGGCGTACCGGATACACGCGCATGTGGTGCTGCAGACCAGCGCGACGAAGCCGGAGGCGGCCTACCGGGACCAGTTCCGTCGCCGGGTCAGCCGGGGCAGCTGCTTCACCCAGCCCTACCTGGGCACCCGGGAGTTCAGCGCGTTCTTCGGTGATCCGGACGGCAGCGAGGCGCAGAAGCTCACCGAGGACCTGGGGATCATGCTGCACTCGGTGGACCACTCGACGTCACCGCCGTCATTCAGCTGGTTCACCGCCCGGCTCGACCAGGGTGTGCTGCACGTCCCCGAGCGCGGTATCCCAGCGACTGGGGTGGCCTGATGCTGCTGCAGCGCCTGGTCGAATACGCCGAGGAGCACGGCGAGGCGAAGCCCTTCCACCGGGAGCGGTTGTTCTCCTGGCAGCTCAACCTCACCAGCGACGGCACGCTGCGCTCGGCGGATCTGCAGCCGCTCACCGAAGTGGACGCCAAGGGCAGGGCCCGGGCGGTGCCGCACACGACACCGTCGGCCGTGCGGACCGTCGGGATCGCCGCGAACCTCGCCGCTGACGACGTGCAGTACGCGCTGGGCTGGGGTGATCGCGAGAGCAAGCCGGCACGGGTGGCGCAGTGCCATGCCGCGTTCGTCGACCTGGTGCACCGCTGGGCGGACAGCGACGAGGGCCGAGAAGATCCGGTGGCACAAGCCGTCGCAGCGTTCTACCGCAGCGGCGCGGCCAGCGAGCTTCGTCGGCCGGAGGACTGCACCGCGAAGCAGGGCGTGGCGATCTCCGTGGACGGGCGACCCGCCTAC
>JBOHGT010000268.1:0-5844 GCA_050700385.1 Pseudonocardiaceae bacterium
CTGGATTCGGAGGCACTCGACCGGCTGTACCGGTGTCTCACCGGGTCTGTGGCGGTGTCCGCATACGAGCTGGCCGCGATGCCACTGCCTGACGAGAGCACGCTGCTGAGCTGGGCGGTCCACGACGAGACGCGACTAGCCCGCGAGATCGAAAACTACTACCGGGCGCAGCCGTGACATCCCAGCTCCCGTTCCTGCCGGCATTGCTCGCAGCGTCAGTGCATCAGCGAGCTGCCGGGCGACATACTGAGACCGAAGCTGAGACGAGCTACCGTACCTCCCACACGCTACTCACGGCTCCCAGTCGTGCACTGCGCCGCTATCGCCATTCCCGTCAGCGTGTCAGTCGCCCACCGCGACTAGCCCTGCTCGTTCTGCCCCTTGTCTTGTGTGGGTTTCACGGCCTCGTGCTTCGCTGCAAGCTCGTCGGGCGTGATCCCCGCGGTGTCGAGCGCTTCGGCCAGCTCGGGAGACGCAGCCCTCGCGGCGTCGAGCGCTTCGGCCATCTCATCAGGCGTGGTCTTCGTAGTGTCACGTGCTTCGGACGGTTCTTCCCGGTCTTCGTCGATCATGAGTCGAGCGTACAGGTGACGGGCGGGCCGCGCAGCGCGGTCCCGCCGGCCTTGACCTGGTCACGCGGCGTTTGGTTTGTCGAAGACGTGATGGATGAACTCTAGGGCCGCCGGTCGGTTCTCTTCCCAGGTTGGCTGTATTTGGCTTGGTGGGAGTATGAATCCGCCTTCGGCTTGGGTCTCTGGTCGAAGCTCGACGGTGAACGAGGGAATGTCGTACTCGCCGTAGGTCCAGTCGGTCGTGTCCCCGGCCGTGGGGTATAACTGGGACGACTGCTGGGCGATGTACGTTTCACCGTGCACCTCGCGAATCAGGCGCTGCATGTCGTTGGCGAGGCCCTCCATCTCGCCGTGGTCGGTTGGATCGACGATGGGGTCGGAGGTGTATCCCCAGGGGTACAAGATCAGTTGCGAGTAGCTGTGGTAGGTGATCAGGCCAGCGAACAGCTCGCGGGCCACCAGGTTGCGCACTGCCCGGACCTCCGGCTCGGAGAATGCCCGCGGGCCCACGTACGTCTCGTCCCGGGGGACGTGACTCGACGTGCTGACGTCGAGGGTGCCCCACATATAGCCATAGTTCCGGTTGGGGTCGACGCCGATGCTACCGTCCGGGTTTCGGCGCCGGTTCTTCCGCCACAACCGTTGCTGGGTGCGGCTGTACTCATGCCCGTCCGGGTTCACCATCGGCGCCACCCAGATCTCCCCTTTCTGGAGCCACTGCTGCACCGGGTCGGTCGTGGCGTTGGTGACCAGGTGCTCGGCCAGCAGGTACGGCACCTCGACGGCGACCCACTCGCGGGCGTGATGGCAGCCCAGGAAGGCCATCTTGAGGGTGCTGCCATGACGGTCCCCCAGCCGCAGGGCCCAGATCGGGCGGTTCTCCACGCTGCGGCCGATCTCGTGCAGCTCGGCGATCTCGGAGTTGTCCTCAGCCAACCGGCGCAGGTCCGCCTCCAAGGTCTCTACCGAGTGATAGCCGGCGACGGTCTCCTCGGTGGCGAAGGTCGACAGGTACGACTCCGCCTCGTGTAGCTGCTCGACGCCGTAACCCATCTGCTCCAGCCGCTGGGCCTGGGCCTCGGTCGCCTGCAGCACCAGGTGATCAGCTCTGACTTCCCAGACGTCGAGTCCCAGAGGGGTGGCCAACAGCTGTGACAACGGAATCCGTGGACTCGCCGACGTCACCTTTGCGATCACGCTCATTCCGACCTACCTCCATCGTCACGGGCAGCGCGACCCTGGGCCCGTGCCTCGAACTCTGCTTGGGTGGACAGTCGCTCGACCTGGGCCAGCCGCCGACGTTCTAATTCCGACAGTTCCGCCTCGCTTGCTCTTACCACCAAGACGTCGCCGTGGCGCTCCCACACGTCCATTCCAATTGGCAGCGAAAGCAGGATATCGATGCTGCTGCTCGCGGTGGGCGTCAACCGGGCGACCCAACGGTTCTCGCTCTCGGCCATCACAGCCCCATGTCTCGAAGGAAACTCCCATGAAACTACCAGCTGAATCGGCAAAATCCAAGGAAGTATTTTAAGTCATGTGATCGGGTAGGTCGCACTGACGCCGGCTGCTCGCCGATGATCTTGTCCCGGCGCGAGTGACGATGGCCGGCATTGCACCGACGATCCCGGCCAGGGGACCCCTCCACGGCGCTAGGCCCTCCGACATCTCCGGCGGTACAGAGAAACCGCTGGTCAGAGCGGTGGCCAGGGGCGGGGTCGAACCGCCGACCTTCCGATTTTCAGTCGGACGCTCGTACCAACTGAGCTACCTGGCCGTGCCGGCCGGAGGACCGGCCGGTAACGCTGAGCGACCCTGACGGGACTTGAACCCGCGACCTTCGCCTTGACAGGGCGACGCGCTAACCAACTGCGCCACAGGGCCTCGTCACTCCCTTGCTGCGTGCCCCCAACGGGATTCGAACCCGCGCTGCCGCCTTGAAAGGGCGGAGTCCTAGGCCGCTAGACGATGGGGACCTGGTCGTCCTGACCTGCCCGCGCCGGTCGCCCACCACGAGCATGACCAGCATAGGCCACAAGTCCGACGCGCTCCAAAGCGGGTGGTCACGCCCGACCGGTGCCCGGGCGGCGCCGCCGCTCCCAGGTCGAGGATCGCCAACCCTCCAGCCAACGCTCGGTGGCCATGGCCGGCAGCAGCAGCCGCCACATCTGATCGACCCGTTCGACGAGGTCCGCCGCTGTGCCGGACACCGCCTCGGACGTGGTGCGCGCGCCCAGCATGGCGGCATTGACCAGCTGCGCCGCATCCGCCGGTTCGACCGTCGCCCGCAGCAGCCCCTGCGCACGCGCCGCCGTGAGCTGGGCGGCGACGATGCTCTCCCACACCGGAACCGGCACCGGAACCGCCTGCACGATCGGGCGTTCGTAGCTCAGCCGCAGCGCCGCCCGCACCTCGGCGGAGGACAGGAACAGCGACAACGCGACATCGGAGAGTGCGAGCAGCCGGGTCAGCGGATCCTGCCCCCCGTCCGGCTGGTCGGCGATCTCCCGCCACTTCGACGCCTGGTCCCGGACGATCGCCAGCGCCAACGCGTCCTTGGACGGGAAGTGGAAGTAGAAGGCGCCCTTGGTGACACCGCTGCGGGCGAGGATCGCGCTCAACGACGCCGCTGCATAGCCATGGCGGTCGAACTCGCACGCCGCCGCCTGCACGATCGCATCGCGGGTGGCGCGGGCCCGCTCCTGCCGCAGCTCCCGTCGCTGCACGGGCGGCATCGATCCTCCGGAGCGGCTCGGCGGGCTCCTGACCGCGGGCTCCCCGAGCCCGCGCGGAGCGGCACGCTACTCCGTTCGTGCACTCGACAACAATTTTCACACTCGAATGAGACCGATCGGTAGGTTACTGTGGGCGGTGGTCGAGGGGCACCACCAAGGGATGCGGCCCGCACGGGTCGCCCGAGGGGGACCAAGGGAGCCGGTCCGCCCGGAGGAGCAGGGTGGGGACGCCGCGAACACGGCGCCCCCACCCTGTTCTCTGACCGGCCTCAGCGGCGCACCGGTGGGATACCGTCCTCGCCGGCAATGAGCCCGAGCATGTCGAGCAGCGTCCGGCAGTCATCGGCGTCGGCGGCGGAGCGGGCCACGGCGAGTCGCGCCCGGTCGACCTGCTCCGCGGTGACGCGGTACGGGTCGGTGCCCCGGGGCATCGGTACGGATGACGAGCTCAGTTCTGCGCCGGTGTCCCGCCCGAGGTGGTGGGTGGTCGGCAGACGGCTCATGACGCCTCCTTGGGTTCGTTCGGGCTGATGGCCCTCGTTGCCGCTCGCCGCACGCTATCTACCGTTCGTCGAGAGCGCAGCCCCTCATGGGGTGATGAAACTAGCTACGCACCGTCACCGGAAGCGGAGTGTGACCGAGCCCGGCGGCGCCAACTGCACCGCTCACCGCGACCTCACGTGCCGCGTGCCACGCTGGGTCGCGCTGGCACATGTCAGCACCTGTGGAGATCCCCTCTGGGCCCCCGCGTACCCCCCTCGCGCGGGGGCTCTCCGCTGCGGGAGGCCGGCGGCTAGGCTGACGCCCATGCGATTCGGGCGAACCCCCAGGCCGGCGGTAAACGGGCGGCACCGCACGCCGGGCCGGCAAGATCCCGAGCAGCTGGGCGCGGACCTGGCACCCGACCCCGAACTCGAGACCTACCTCGCGGCGCTCGCCCCCGTGCGTGACCCCGAGCTCACCGACCCGGGACGCGGCTTCGGCAGCGCGCAGGTCCACCAGCTGAGGCTGCCAGCCGGTGCCGACGAACGGGTGCAGCGGCTCGCCCAGCGGCACGGCACCTCACCGGTCGCGCTGATCCAGCAGTGGGTGCTGCAGCGGTTGGAGCTGGAGCTGGGCCGCCCCGCTCCGCGGCGCTGAGTCACCGGAGGATCGCCGGAAGATCAGGCCACAGGGTTGCGAATCGCCCAGCGGCTGTGCCCAGACCTGTCAGGCGGGGACGGAAAGGGGCGCTGACACCATCGCGTGCCCGGCGGGGGTGAGTTCGGCCCGGACCCGCTGCCCGAGTGCTCCCGCTGCGGCCGGACGGACCAGCCCGACCCGGGCGAGCTGGTGGGCGGTGTACTGGTCACAGCAGCACAGCCCATCGACGAAGAGGTCCGGCTCGCAGCTGACCGCGAGCTCTGCGCGCCCCGCGGCGACCGCACGGAGGATGGCCAGGCCGCGGCCGGTCACCGGTGGACTGCCCTGGTCGGGCTCTCGATCGCTGTGGACACTGCTGGTCTGCATAGCCGTCCTCCCCTGGTCCGGCCGGATGGTGTGGCGACCACTCGAGAGGTGGCTACTGGTTCCATCGCAGCGCCTGCCGCGCGGCGTTACGGGGAACAGTCGGCGTATCCGGGGCGTGACCGGCGGTGTCACCGCCGGTCACGCTCCCAACAGCGCTTTGCGACACGACGATAATGGGGGACATGACCATAACGATCTCGAAGGGTCCGCTGTCCAGCACGCCGCGCGACACCGTGAACTACCAGATCGACGGTCCGGCGCACCGCCTGCTGTTCGACCCGTTCCCGAGGCGGGTGCGGGCGGTCTTCGCCGGCGAGACCGTGCTCGACTCGGCCCGCGGCATGCTGCTGCACGAGAGCAACCTGCTGCCACAGCTGTACGTGCCGAGCTCCGACGTCCGCACCGAGCTGCTCGAGCCCACTGACCACACCACGCACTGCCCGTTCAAGGGCGATGCGTCGTACTGGTCGGTGACGATCGGGGACCAGCGTGCCGACAACGCGGTGTGGGCATACCCGCAGCCGCTGCCGGCCGCGGACTGGCTCGATGGCTACGTCGCGCTGTACTGGAAGTCGATGGACGCGTGGTTCGACGAGGACGAGGAGGTCGCCGGGCACCTGCGCGACCCCTACCACCGGGTGGACGTGCGAGACAGCAGCCGGCACGCGCGGGTGATCGCGGGCGACGAGCTGGTCGCCGAGAGCCACCGGCCTGTGCTGCTGTCGGAGACCGGGCTGCCCAACCGCTTCTACCTGCCGGCCTCCGATGTCCGCGCCGAGCTGCTGGAGCTGTCCGCCACCCACACCGTGTGCCCGTACAAGGGGACCGCGTCCTACCGCAGCCTGCGCACCCGGTCCGGACTGATCACCGACGCGGCGTGGTACTACCCGGATCCCCTCGACGGGGTGCACGCGATCTCCGGCCGGCTCTGCTTCGTCGCCGACGGCGTCGAGACCTGGGTAGACGGCGAGCGGGTGGCGCCCCCGCCGGGGTCGTGAATGATTTCGGTAGCCCTGGCTACCGAAATC
>JBOHGT010000269.1:0-11051 GCA_050700385.1 Pseudonocardiaceae bacterium
CGGTAGCCCTGGCTACCGAAATCATTCACGACGCGCATCCGGGAGACGGAGATGACAGCGACCGAGGAGATGTTGCGCCGCAATGCGACACGTGCCGGCAGTGGGCCGGGAAAGCTGCCCGCGCGGCCCGCGCTGCGCACCGCGGTCCTCACCTGCATGGACGCCCGCATCGACGTGTTCGCGCTACTCGGCCTGCGGCCCGGTGAGGCACACGTGCTGCGCAACGCCGGCGGTGTGGTCACCGATGACGTGATCCGCTCGCTGGCGATCAGCCAGCGCAAGCTGGGGACCACCGAGATCCTCGTGCTGCACCACACCGGCTGCGGGATGGCCACCTTCACCGACGAGGATCTCGCCTTCGAGCTGCACGAGGCGACCGGGCTGCGGCCGCCGTGGCAGGTCCGGACCTTCCGCGACATAAGCCAGGATGTCCACCGCAGCGTGCAACGCCTGCGGCGCAGCCCGTTCGTCCGGCACGAGGGCGGGGTGCGCGGCTTCGTGATGGACATCGAGTCCGGCGAACTCGAGGAGGTGGGGTCATCGACACCATGAGCGTCGCACGAATGGTGGCCTGGTTCGACGCAGCCGCCCGCGAGCTGCCGTGGCGGGCGCCGGGCACCTCGGCCTGGGGCGTGCTGGTCAGCGAGGTGATGCTGCAGCAGACGCCCGTCGCCAGGGTGACCGGTGTGTGGATGGAGTGGATGACGCGCTGGCCGCAGCCCTCGGCGCTGGCCGCGGAGTCGCCGGGAGCAGCGGTCCGTGCCTGGGGCAAGCTCGGGTACCCGCGCCGGGCGCTTCGGCTGCACGCCGCGGCGGAGGCGATCGCCACCACGCACGGCGATGTCGTGCCGTCCGATGTGGATACCTTGCAGTCGTTGCCCGGCATCGGCGCCTACACCGCGCGCGCGGTGGCCGCGTTCGGCTACGGCAAGCGGGCAGCGGTGGTGGACACCAACGTGCGGCGGGTGGTGGCCCGCGCGGTGCACGGCGTCGCGGACGCCGGCCCGCCGTCGAGCACCCGCGATCTGTCCGATGTGGATGCCCTGCTGCCGGATGCCGATACGCTCGCGTCCCGGTTCTCGGCGGCGCTGATGGAGCTCGGCGCGACGGTCTGCACAGCCCGCTCGCCCCGCTGCCACGCGTGCCCCGTCGGCAGCGGCTGCGCCTGGCTGCGGGCCGGCCGCCCCGGCGGTGACGCGCCGGAAAGGCCCACGCAGCGTTTCGCCGGCACCGACCGCCAGGTGCGCGGGCTGCTGCTCGAGGTGCTACGCGGCGCGGTCGACCCGGTGCCGCGGGCACGGCTGGACGCGGTGTGGGCCGATGCCGGTCAGCGCGACCGCTGCCTCGACTCGTTGCTGGTCGACGGGCTGGTGGAGCAGACCGCCGAGGGCCGCTTCGCGCTGCCCGGGGAAGGCTAACCCGTAACCCTACCCCGGCAACCAGGTCACCACCGACGAGTCAGTACGTTACGGGCACGACCGATCTGATCATCACCGGCGCGAACGAAGCCGGGCCGGAGCACCTTGCAGATCGCACCGTCATCGCGACGGAGCACCACACCCTCCATGGGCGCCGTACCGAAGCGTGACCTACCCATCAGCCCGAACAGCATCTCCAACGAGCCGAGAACGCCCGTAAACAGGCGCGGCGGCACGGCCAGTCCGCTGACCTGTGTCCGCTCGTCGCGTCTCAGCAGGTCCGCGAACCCCCATTCCGGATGCCAGAGGTCGAGCGCGACGAGGTGGTCGGGCAGGCGGTCGTAGTGGACGGTGTGAGTCAGCCAGAGCCACTCGCCGTAGAGCACCCAGCCGCCGTCGAGGAGCGACCGGAGCTGGTCGTATGCCGCATTTACGCGCGCGCGCAGCGGCCCGAGCTGCCTGGCGCGGTCCATCGCGCCAGCTCCGCCCCGGGAGGCCACCTGTGGCTGGGCTTGCTCCCACCAAACGGAGACGTTGGCCCCGTCCAGCTTCTCCTCCACCACGACAGGGCGCTGCAGCCAGTGCTGCCTCTCTGCAAGGTCAAGCACCCGATCCCCGGCGACCTCCGGTGCCGGAGCCCACAGGTGCGGCGTTCGCGGGTACGGCGGTGGAACCATCAGCCGTAGGAGGATAGCGTTTGATCGAGAGTCCACAGCTGGATCGGCGTCGCCCTCGGGACATTGGCGCGGTAGCGCTCGATCTCTAGGAGCAGGCTCGCGTCGCCACTACCAAGACCGGTGGGTGGTCGCTGTTCTTGCCCGGCACGTCGAGCAGGTTGAAGAGCACGGAGGTGTCGAGAAAGACGACGCTGGACACGATCACGCGATGCCGAGCAGGCGGTTGAGTTCGTACGGGTCGGCTCCCGGCTCGTCGGGTTCGGGCAGCCGGCCCGCACTGACCAGGTCACCCAGCCGGCCAGAGGCCATCACCGCCAGGTACCCGGGCAGTTCCACGAGAGGTGTCGCGCGTGACCGTCCGTGCTCTCGCTCCCGACCGATCACCAGCACACCAGGATGATCGTCGCCATCGAGGGCGTTGAGCAACGCCGGGCTATGCGTGGTGAGAACCACCTGGAATCCCTGCTCCACAGCCGAGGACTTGACCAGTCCCAGCACCCGCGAGGCCTGTGTGGGGTGCAGGCCGTTCTCGAGTTCCTCCAAGACCAGCGTGAGCGAGGGCGCTGCGGACGGTGTGCCCTCGATGGCGACGCCGCCACCACCTGCCAGCAGGGCGGTGACGATCGCGATCATCCGCAACATACCGTCACTCATCTGCCGGGCCGGCACCGTGACGGATCGCCCGTCCTCCCACTCGCTGAGGGCCAGCATCACCTCGCCGAACTCACCGCGACCCACCTCGAGCGCCCGGACCTCGTGCTCCGGAAGATCCTTGATGACCTCGACGAGTTCTGTGAACCGGGACGGGTAGTCACGCTGCAGCCTCGCGATGGTCGCCGACAGGTTCTCGCCGTTGCGGCGCAGTACGACGTCACGCTCCGGCACGTACTGCCGCATCAGTTGCGGAACGGGATCCAGGTGGAACACACCACCCAAGACGGCGAGAATGGCGTCAGCCGCCGCCAACACCCGGCGTTCTGCCGCAGTCTGACCGGCGAGACGAAGGGGCAGCTGGGCCGTCAGCAGGTGAGTCGCTCGGAACATGTAATGGGGATTGCGCCCCCGCTTGTTGTTCGAGACCTTGGCCTCGATGTCCGCGCGCTGCGGATCGGGCTGTGTCGTCGCCAGGAGAACTCGCCGCCTCCCGTCCACCTGCGCTTCGAGGACCTCCGAGAGGATCTGCACCTGCGGCCTGACCTGGATCCGGACGTCGAGTCGCACATCGCCTGCGTCCCGGGCGATCGTGGCTCCGAGTTCGAAGGTGTCCGACCCGATCGGCGGGCATCCCTCGATGCCGCCCCGCACTGGTCCGGCGTCGCGGCGAGCGCCGTCCAGCGCATCGCGGATCTCGCCGCCTTTGGCCAGTCGGGAGAGCACCTCCAGGGCGTCGAGGGCGTTGGACTTCCCGCCACCGTTGCGCCCGATCAAGACGGTCAGCGGCGCGAGCGGCAGCACGACGTGGTCGTAGGACTTGAACGACGTCAGGCGCAGTTCGGTGATTCGGTCGGTGGCCACCCGACCAGCGTAGAGCCGCACGCCGCTCTCACGGGTCCCGAGGCGGCGAGAAGTGACGCCCGCCCTCGACGAGCATGGGCGCGCGGAGACCGCGCGACAGCGGTGGGTCACATCTGTGCTGTTCCCGGGCTGGACCGTCACCGGTGGGGACTACACGTTCAGCCCGGCTCGCGACGCCAGCCCGCGCAGGTCCCGTCCGCCCGCGTCCCGGCGGGACTGCTCGACCAGCCCGGCGATCGCGTCGCGGGCGAACGGGTTGCGGTACAGCCGTACCGGGAAGAGATCCTCGGCGGTGAGCAGCGCGCGAACGGCGTCATCGCGGCGGCCCCGCAGCCGGGCGGCGGCCCGCCCGAAGTCCACCCAGTAGGTGGTGCGGCGGGTCGCGTGCGGGTGCCGCTGCGGATGGACGCCCTCCGCGATGCTCACGGCACGGTCCGGCTCACCTGCCTCCAGCGCGAACGCCATGCTCCACAGGCCCACATCGGTGGGGCCGAACACGAACCCCAGCGGGTCATCCTCACCGATCTCGCCGAACCGCTGCGCCAGCTCGGCGGCAGCCTCCATCGGAGCCGCCACGTCACCGGGACGGTTGTCGGCCGCGGCGATCGACGCATTCGTCATCGTGAGCGCCCCCACCAGGCCGGCCGTCTCCGGCATGGTCGAGGGCAGGGCGACGGCGTCGAGCTCGTCCTGCGCGACGTCGAACATGCCATCGGCCACCAACGCGTGAACCGTGCCGAATGCCGCCGCGCCCAGCGTGGTGATCTCGCCATGCTCGGCCGCCGTGTGCCGTGCCAGGAAAGCGGCGTGCCGCCGCAGATCGCCGGGTGCTCCGGCGTGCCGAAGCCACAGTTGGGTCCCGTGCACGTGCAGCGCCACCGCCAGCTCCAGCAGCTCGCCATGGTCGCGACCGGTGTCCAGCGTGGTGTGCAGGTCCCGGATCAGTCCGGGCAGGTCGGTGGCGACCTCGGCGAAGCGGCACGCCTGCCTCTTCCGGAGGATCTGGGTCACCCTGTCCCGCAGCACACCGGCCGGGACCACCAGCCCACCGGGGCGACCGACGTCGACCGCGACCAGCGCGCGGCGCACCGCCTCGGTGGCCGAGTCGGTGTGCCCGTTGCCCGGCGCCAGCACCGGGATCCCAGTCAGCTCCGAGGGCGCGATCTGGAGCACCTTCGCCAGAGCGGTGATCAGCTTTAGGCTGTCCAGCGGTGCTTTCCCGTTCTCGATGTCGGACAGGTGTCCGAAGCTGGCCACCCCGCCGGTGAGATCGGCGACCACCCGCAGCGACTTGCCGCGCGCCTTGCGGATGCGGCGTAGCCGCTGACCGATGGTGATGTTGTCTTCTGCGTCCATCGTGTATCACCGCCCTTCACCAACAACCGTATCGAGGGGCGCTGTGCTCCTCGCGCGTGGCACCGCTCGCCGAGTGGGTGCGCGCGGCTGGTGAGGTCGCTGGGGAGCCGCGAGTCACGCTGGCCGGGAAAACTGGGGTTGGCCCGTACGCTGGGGGCATGGCTGTCGTAAAGATCAACGCTATCGAGGTGCCCGAGGGCGCCGGCCCGGAGCTGGAGCGCCGGTTCGCCACCCGGCACGGGTCGGTGAACTCGGCGCCGGGGTTCCTCGGCTTCGAGCTGCTCCGCCCGGTGGCCGGAGAGAACCGGTACTTCGTCTACACCCGGTGGGAGACCGAGGAGGACTTCCAGGCGTGGATGAACGGGCCGGGGATCGAGGCACACGCCGGCGATCGGGGTAAGCCGGTCGCCTCGGGGTCCTCGGTGCTGGAGTTCGAGGTGGTGCAGTCCTCCCAACCGGAGACGGTGCAGTCGCAACCGGCTGACTGACGGCGAGGGCGCCGACCCCGCGGAACGGGATCGGCGCCCTCGCGCTCGTGCGGTGTCACTCCGCGCCGGCGGAACCGCCCTCGGACGAGCCCTCGGCCCCGGCCAGATCGACCGGCGGGGCGTCGGGGACCCGCAGCGGCCTGGCCTCGCCACGGAAGACGAACCGGGCGTCCTCCGTCGAGCCCTCGCCGTCCCAGCCATCGACGTCGACGATGACGATCTGACCGGCCGAGATCTCGCCGAACAGGATCTTCTCCGACAGCTGGTCCTCGATCTCGCGCTGCAGCGTCCGGCGCAGCGGCCGGGCCCCGAGCACGGGGTCGAAGCCGCGTTTGGCCAGCAGCTTCTTGGCCGTCGGGGTGAGCTCCAGCGACATGTCCTTGTTACGCAGCTGGGTCTCCACCCGAGTGATCATCAGGTCAACCATCCTGATGATCTCTTCCTCGGTGAGCTGGTGGAAGACGATGGTGTCGTCGATCCGGTTGAGGAACTCCGGCCGGAAGTGCTTCTTGACCTCTTCGTTGACCTTGTTCTTCATCCGCTCGTAGTCCGAGGCCTCCCCGCCACCGGCGTTGAAGCCCAGTCCCACCGCCTTGGAGATGTCCGCGGTGCCGAGGTTCGAGGTGAAGATGATCACGGTGTTCTTGAAGTCCACCGTGCGGCCCTGGCCGTCGGTCAGCCGGCCGTCCTCGAGCACCTGCAGCAGCGTGTTGTACACCTCCTGATGCGCCTTCTCGATCTCGTCGAAGAGCACCACGGAGAACGGCTTGCGGCGGACCTTCTCGGTGAGTTGGCCACCCTCCTCGTAGCCCACGTACCCGGGAGGGGCACCGAAGAGCCGCGAGGCGGTGTAGCGGTCGTGGAACTCGCCCATGTCGATCTGGATGAGGGCGTCGTCGTCACCGAACAGGAAGTTCGCCAGCGCCTTGGACAGCTCGGTCTTCCCGACCCCGGACGGGCCGGCGAAGATGAACGAGCCGGATGGGCGCTTGGGGTCCTTCAGCCCGGCACGGGTGCGGCGCATCGCTTGCGAGACGGCCTTGACGGCGTCGTGCTGACCGATGATCCGCTTATGGATCTCGTCCTCCATGCGGAGCAGCCGGGTGGTCTCCTCCTCGGTGAGCTTGAAGACCGGGATGCCGGTCCAGTTCGCCAGCACCTCGGCGATCTGCTCGTCGTCGACCTCGGCGACGACGTCGAGATCACCGGCCTTCCACTGCTTCTCCCGCTCGGACTTGCGGCCGAGCAGCTGCTTCTCCTCGTCGCGCAGCCGCGCCGCCCGTTCGAAGTCCTGCGCGTCGATCGCGGACTCCTTGTTGCGGCGCACCTCGGCGATCTTCTCATCGAACTCGCGCAGGTCCGGCGGTGCGGTCATCCGGCGGATACGCATCCGCGCGCCGGCCTCGTCGATGAGGTCGATCGCCTTGTCGGGCAGGAAGCGGTCGTTGATGTAGCGGTCGGCCAGGGTGGCCGCGCTCACCAGCGCCTGGTCGGTGATGGTCACGCGGTGGTGCGCCTCGTAGCGGTCCCGCAGCCCCTTGAGGATCTCGATGGTGTGGTCCACCGCCGGCTCGCCGACCTGGATCGGCTGGAACCGGCGCTCCAGCGCGGGGTCCTTCTCGACGTGCTTGCGGTACTCGTCGAGCGTCGTCGCCCCGATGGTCTGCAGCTCGCCGCGGGCCAGCATCGGCTTGAGGATCGAGGCGGCGTCGATGGCGCCCTCGGCGGCACCCGCTCCCACCATGGTGTGGATCTCGTCGATGAACAGGATGATGTCGCCGCGGGTGCGGATCTCCTTGAGCACCTTCTTCAGGCGCTCCTCGAAGTCACCGCGGTAGCGGGAACCGGCGACGAGCGAGCCCAGGTCGAGGGTGTAGAGCTGCTTGTCCTTGAGCGTCTCCGGCACCTCGCCCTTGACGATGCCCTGCGCCAGTCCCTCGACCACGGCGGTCTTGCCGACCCCCGCCTCGCCGATGAGCACCGGGTTGTTCTTGGTCCGGCGGGACAGCACCTGCATGACCCGCTCGATCTCCTTCTCCCGACCGATCACCGGGTCGAGCTTGCCCTCGCGGGCGCTCGCGGTGAGGTTGCGGCCGAACTGGTCGAGGACCAGGGAGCTGGACGGGGTGCCCTCGCCGCGCCCCCCGGCTCCGGCCTCCGCGGGCTCCTTGCCCTGGTAACCGGACAGCAGCTGCAATACCTGCTGCCGGACCCGGTTCAGGTCGGCGCCCAGCTTGACCAGCACCTGCGCGGCGACGCCCTCGCCCTCGCGGATGAGCCCGAGCAGGATGTGCTCGGTGCCGATGTAGTTGTGCCCGAGCTGCAACGCTTCGCGCAGCGACAGCTCCAGCACCTTCTTGGCTCGCGGCGTGAACGGGATGTGGCCCGACGGCGCCTGCTGGCCCTGGCCGATGATCTCCTCGACCTGCTGGCGCACACCCTCCAGGGCGATACCCAGCGACTCGAGGGCCTTGGCTGCGACGCCCTCGCCCTCGTGGATCAGGCCCAGCAGGATGTGCTCGGTGCCGATGTAGTTGTGGTTGAGCATCCTGGCCTCTTCCTGGGCCAGCACAACCACCCGCCTTGCGCGGTCGGTGAACCTCTCAAACATGTGCACTCCTGACTGCTGCGCCGTCGCACGGCCACACTGGTCATCGATCCTCGGCACGAGACAGGCCTTGCGACCACTGTAGCTGCCGGGCGATGAACACGGCGTTTCGAACTTCTGTTTCGAACCTTTGCCCGACACCCAGTCCAACGTGCCGGCGCTGGTCAGGATTCCGGAGCGCGGCCCCGTCCGCTCAGAGTGAACTCCGCTCAGAGAGAACGAAGCCACCACTGTCGGGTGGTCCCGCTCCCCCCACCGTGCGCCAAGGCCAACGGTGAGGTATGTTGCCCGAGGTTAGGTTAGGCAATCCTGAACTGGGGAGCCTGGCACTGGGGCATCCGAGGCAATCTCAAGTAAGACAGGAAAAAGGCCGTGCCGCAAGCCGTGGTACCCGCCGATCCGAGGGCGGCGGTGATCGGACCCTGCACTGCGCACCCCATAGCTGCATCGGTAGCGGCGGTGGATCGCGCGGTGGACTGGATGTCGTTCCGGCTACTCGACACCCTCGGCACCCAGCCGACCCCTGGTGGCCAGTGGACCGTTTGTGAACGGGCGCTGTCCGATCCCTTGTACTTCACGCAGTGGCGCGCGGCACTCGGGCAACGGCTGGGGCAGCAGTACGCCTATGTACCCGAGCAGACCACGGCCGCCCACTTACTGCAGTGGTACCTGGGCATCCCGACCTACCTCGGCTCGATGCTGTTCCATTCCGCCCGGCGGGTGCCCTCGCTGCAGCCGCACGAGGTCGCCTTCCGACTCGACCTGGCGTGGGTGCAGGAAGTGGCACTGCGTCCCGGCCCGTTCTGGTGCCTACCGGGTGATCCCGACGCCGGGCATCCCGACGCGACACAGGTTCCCGACGAGGTAGCGCTGGCCGTCGTGTTACGCCGCCAGATCGTGACGCACGCCGCACGCTTCCTGAAGGTCTACGGGCCGCTGGTGCGCTTCGGACGCCGCACGCTGTGGGCCGCGGTAACCGACATGCTGGACGTCACCCTGCTGATAGCGGGCCGGTCATTCGGGTCAGCGCAGGCCGGCGCGACCGATGCTCGGCTGGTGCTTGCCGAGCGGGAGGAACCGCTCACCTCGGCGTCGACGATCTGCGAGGTCGCCGACGAGCACGGTCGCATGCACTGGATCCGCCGGCGTGGCTGGTGCTGCTTCACCTACGCGCTGCCTGGGATCGAGCATCCGTGCGCCAGCTGCCCGCGGGTGAGTGACGCCGAACGGGTCCGCATCCTGGGCACGCTCGACCCGGGGTGAGCCTGTCACAGACCTTGTCTTCAGGCCCTATCTTCTGATCCTGTGGAACCCAAGCCAGCGCCGAGACCACCGTCGGACTGCCGGCTACCGGCAGTGGTGGTCAACCCGAGCAACCTCGACGATCTGACCCAGATCCGCATCCAGATCACCAGGGTGTGCCGCGAGCTGGGATGGACCGAACCGCTGTGGTTGGAGACCACCGTCGAGGACCCAGGTGGGGGTCAGGCCAAGGCCGCGCTGGCGGCCGGCGCGGAGGTCGTGCTCGCCTGCGGCGGAGACGGCACGGTCCGTCAGGTGGCTGAGGTCCTCGCCGGGTCGGGCACCGCGCTGGGACTGCTGCCCACCGGCACCGCCAACCTCTTGGCCCGCACCCTCGCCGTGCCGCTGAACGACACGGTGGGCGCCACCCGGATTGCGTTGTCCGGGGACAACCGCACCATCGACGTCGGCCGGGTGACCTTCGACGATCGCGCCGAGGAGAAAGCCTTCCTGGTGATGGCCGGGATAGGCTTCGACGCTGCGATCATGGCCGGGGCACACCACAAGTCGAAGGCCCGGCTGGGCGCGCTCGCGTACTTCATAGCCGGACTGCGCGCGCTGTGCAGGCAGCGGATCACGATCGTCCTCGCCGTGGACGGTCAGCCCGAGCTGCGCCGTCAGGTCCGGACAGTGGTGGTGGGCAACTGCGGCAAGTTGCTCGCCGGGCTGGTGCTGATGCCTGCGGCCAAAATGGACGACGGGTTGCTTGACGTGGTGGCCATCGCGCCGAGGAGCATCCGGGGATGGCTGGCGGTGACGGCGAGGGTGCTCAGCCGCCGCCGTAGCGGCCACCGGATCGTGCAGCATTGGCAGGGCGGCGCCGTCATCATCGCCGCAGAGGAGCCAGAGCAGGCTCAGCTAGACGGCGATACGGTAGGCGAAGTGCGGATGTTGCGGATCCGCGTCGACCCGGGTGCTCTGCTGGTCCGCGTCCGGGCCGGGAGTTGAGTCGATCGAGCGTCGAGTCAATCGGGACCCGAGCCGATCCGACCCACCGCTCAATCGGGCACGGCTGCGCTAACGCATGAACCGCCAGACGAGGCCTGCGCGCTTATTGGATGCGAGCAACACAGCCCGCAAGTTCGGCATGCTCAACGGAGAGGAGCCGTCCGATGGCATCGCTCGTGGAGGGTTTCGCGGGTAAGCCACCACACCCACCACTGACCGACATCGGTATCGGGGCCTACACCACCGGTGTCGCGATGCTCGTGGCCGGCGCAGCCGGGTTCGAGAAAGGCGCCATGGCCACTGCTTCGGTACTTGCGATCGCAGCCGGCCTCATCGCCGCCGCGCTCACCATCACCGGCCTGGTGGAACCTGTTCGGCATTCCCGCCACCTCGCCAGCGCGCACACTTGACTGGTGGCACCTGACGGTGATGGCCAGTGCCACCGGGATGTTCGCCGGTACGTTGCGGGTGCAGTTGGCCGGATAAGCCAGCGGCGAGATCATCCCACTGACTTTGCCCCTGGGTATCATCTCCTGGGTGCTGCTCGTCGTCGGTGGTTACCTGGGCGGCGCACTCACCTTCGTGTACGGAGTACGCGTACTCAAACAACCCCAGACAACGATGGACGACGCCCTGATTCCCGGTCGAACCAAGGAAGCCGGATCCGACTGAGTCGGCCAAGACGACTGACCAACACACCGGTGCCGTCCGGATAGGACGGCACCGGTGTGTTGGTCAG
>JBOHGT010000270.1:0-8791 GCA_050700385.1 Pseudonocardiaceae bacterium
TCGGTCTCCAGGTAGCGGAAGCCGAGGTCGACCGCGCGGGCGAAGGCGGCCAGGGAGTTCTCCAGTCCGTCGGACGCGCCGCCCCGGTGCGCGAACGCGATCGGCCCGTCGTGCTCCAGGAACGCGAACCGCACCGACGACCCCACGGTGGGCAAGTCGACCACGTATACGTGGCCGACGCCCCCTGGAGGGCGCGGAGACATGGCACGATCGGGCAGGTGGGCAGCACACCGGCCGAGGCGCAGCGGCTGCGCGACCTGGCGCTGCTGCGTCGGGTCCGTGACCGGATGGACCGGGAGTACGCGCAGCCGCTGGACGTCGAGGCGCTGGCGCGCGCCGTGAACATGTCGGCCGGGCACCTCAGCCGGCAGTTCCGGCTGGCCTACGGCGAGTCGCCGTACTCGTACCTGATGACGCGGCGGATCGAGCGCGCCATGGCGCTGCTTCGGCACGGCGACCTGAGCGTCACCGAGGTGTGCTTCGCTGTGGGCTGCTCGTCACTGGGCACCTTCAGCACCCGGTTCACCGAACTGGTCGGGGTGCCGCCCAGCACCTACCGCCGGGAGGCCGCCGGCGCGACCGAGGGCATGCCGCCGTGCGTGGCGAAACAGGTGACCAGACCGATCAGGAATCGAGAAGCGCCGGCCCCCGGGCCGCACCTAGCGTGACTGCCATGGACATCACCATTCACGCGAGCTTCCTCCCGCACAACGACCCGGACGCCTCCCTGGCCTTCTATCGCGACACCCTCGGCTTCGAGGTCCGCAACGACGTCGGATACGACGGGATGCGCTGGATCACGGTCGGCCCCGCCGCCCAGCCCGGCACGTCCATCGTCCTGGAGCCGCCGGCCGCCGACCCCGGCGTCACCGACGACGAGCGCCGCATCATCGCCGAGATGATGGCCAAGGGCACTTACGCCGGCATCCTCCTGACCACCGCCGACCTCGACGGCACCTTCGCGAAGCTGCAGGCCGACGGCGCCGACGTCGTCCAGGAGCCGACCGAGCAGCCGTACGGGGTTCGCGACTGCGCCTTCCGCGATCCCGCGGGCAACCTCGTCCGCATCCAGGAACTGCGCTGAGCCGTCCGGCAAATCGCAGGCCAGACTTGCACAGACGGCACCGTGAGCGGGTGAGACGAGGTCTCTCATCTAGTTGAACTAGTGTCGCGAAATGAGCAGGTCTTTACGCTCTGAGGATCGGCGAGCTGCCTCCTGAGCTGCGCAAACGCGGGTACGATACGTAAACTCGATCATATTTGGTGACACTAGTTGTCGGCACAGCCAAGTCGTTACGTCAAGCGTGATCATCCGGGGATGATCGGCACGCCGATGTTCACGGGGCCGGTGCTGGTGGTGTTGCGTGCCAGCCGGTCCAGTGAAGCGAGTTTCTTACGGGCGGCGTTGAGGCTGACCTGGAGTCCTTGGACTTCGCCGAGCCAGCCGTTGGCGCGGGCTTCTGCGATCCGGTCAGTGAGGTTGCGGGCGATCTCGATCAGTCGGGCCTGCTGGGACGGTGCCACACGCAGCATCGGGCACCGGACGCAAGCGTGCTCGTGCGCACATGGCGTTCCGTAGGGTCGGCCACAAGTGCCGAGTTCGACCTTGCGGAGCTCGAAGTGTTTCTGGAACTCGGTCCACTCCTGCTCGGTGGGTTCGCGGTACTCCGCGGCGCGCCGGTCGGCGCGCCGGTTGTCCAGGTAGGCGCGGTAGGACTGGATCAGTTCGGCATGGAACACGGCCAGGTAGGCGTGCGTGGTGGCCAGGTTGTGGTGGCCGAGGATCTTGGCGGCGATGTGCACCGGGAGCCCGCCCGTCACGGCGTCGGTGGCGAAGATCCGGCGGAAGTCGTGCGGGGTGTAGCGCAGGGGTTCGCCGGCCCGGTCGGTCAACCCGGTGCGTTGCAAGCTCTCGTTGAGCAGCCGGTAGAGGACCTTGGTGCTGATGATCGCGTCGCCAGCCGATCTTGCGTTGGAACAGGTGCGGCAGGAGCGGCCCGGTGATGCGCTCGTGCGGGTCGTAGCGGGCAGCCAGCGGAACCCGGTCGTCCGTGACGCGGATGCGGTGGATCACCGCGACCAGCTCTGCCTCGGGGCCGTGCTGGGTGGCGCTGCGGCGGCCGTCCCACTTGTAGGCGGTGCGCCGGTAGGTGGTGGCGTCGTGCTGGAATTCCTCGCCCACTGCCGTGGCTCGAGCGGCAGCGAGCAGGCTGGCTTGCTCGGCGCGGTGCCGCTCGGCGGTGTCGACCAGGACCGGGAGGTGGGGCGGGCGTTCGCGGATGCGCTGGTGGACCTCGGCGGTGCGGGCGCGGTTGCGCTTGGCCATGCCCTCGGTCTCGTGAAGGTGCGCACGCGGGCGAGGATTTCCAGGCGTCCCTTGCGTTCCCGGCCGCCGTAACCCCTCTTGGCGACGTGGGTCAGGCGTTGCTTCCAGGCGTCGGCGATCTCGGTGGGCAGGTCGAGGGTGTCGATGCCGGGGTGATGGTGCTCGATGTCGGCCCAGAACGTGCTGGCCAGGGTCGCGGCGAGTTGCCGCAGCGAGCTGAAATCCATGCCCGGTGCCCGCTCGGACAGGTAGCGCACCAGCACGTCCCGGACCGGTCGGCAGCGGATCTGGCGCCGGTCGACCATCTCCTCGATGGTCGGCTGCCCTTGGCGCAGCGTCGCCCGCAGCGGCGCGTCGGCGTCGAGGATGCCGACATCGCGGAGCACGTCCCAGGCGCCGTGCAGGCCGCTCTTGTGCCGGTTGTACCGGCTGATGTTCCACGCGCGGAACGCGAAGAAGTCCTCGGCGGTGATGTGGTCGACGTCCTTGCCGGTGTGCAGGACGATCTTCGACAGCACGGTGAGAACCTCAGCGACCTGCCGACCCGCCATACCCCGCGTTCCGGTCGCGGCCTTGAGATTCGCGGTCTCGTCGGTGGCGGGTCGTAGTGTCGGGGCGCACTTTCCACGATCGAGGAGCAACAGGTGCCACCGGCGTCGCCGTCGCGGGTGGCGGCGGGGTAGGAGACGAACCGTTCCTTGGAGACGTCGAGCTTGCCGCGGTGGCGCCAGTACTCGGTGCGCGCGAAGTCCCCGGAGCCATACTTCGGCGGGACGGGAATCGTGCCCAGCTCCCGCTCGACGGCGCGGCGGACCTCGGGGTGGGTGACGTCGTGACCCATCCGGTCGGCGACGGCGTCCTCGGCGCGCTGCAGCTCCCACACCCGCTCCCAGTCGGCGCGCTTCTCGAAGCCCTTGCCCTGGTAGCGGTAGGCGGCGAGAAACGACACGTGCTCGGCGTCGACCAGCGCGCCGACGATCTCGGCTAGGTCGGTGTCCCGCGCGCCGAGCGCGTCGGCGGCCCACAGCGCCGCGACGGCGGTGAAGTCGGCGTCGCCGCGCAGCGCGTCGGCCAGCGAATGCACGCTGCGCGGGGTGGGCTGCTGTTCACCGTTGGCGTCGGGGGCGAACCACAGGGCGCGGGCTTCGAGCCGGTCGAGGTCGAGCAGCCAGCCGCGCAGCGCCCGCTCCTGCTGCTTGTCCCACGGCTCGGTGTTCCAGCGGCGTTTGCACTCCGGGCGCTCGATCAGCGCGAGGTCGCGGCGGCGCTCGATCAGCTCGATGCGCTTCTCGACGATGCGGCGGTAATTGTCGGGCCAGTACGCGGGCAGGTCGATGATCGGGGTGGAGTCATGCCGGGCGAACCACTGCGTCTCGGCCTTACCCTCCGCCACCCGCCGCGCGAGCACGATCTCGAACCCCCGCTCGCCTAGCGCCAGTTCCGGCGCGCCGGCCGGCCGAGGAACCCGAGACGCCGGTGACCAGGACCCGCATCCGCTCAGCCCGCCAGCAGCAGCCGGCGGGTGCCGCCACCCAGCACCACGTCCACCTCGGCGAGCACCTCGGACGCGAGGTGGTCCAACCAGCCATGGGTACCGAACGAGTTGTACAGCACGAGCGCCCGCACGCGCTGCCCCCGGGCGACTCCGCTGTGGCCCTGCTTGGCAGGGTTGCTCAGGAAGTGTTGGTCGAGCGCCGGGTTGACCGGCACACCCAGCTCATGGTCCGTCGATCCGGTGCTGTCGTGTTCAGTCGTCCGCGTGCGTGAGCGACAGTTGTAGCTGCTCGGCGGTGTCGCGGGTGGCGGCGGGCACGCCGGGCGCTCTTAGCTGCGGGAGGAGCGTGCGAAGCACGACGACGGCGCGGGTCGACGACACCTCGCTGATCAGGGGCAAGAGTCGCTGCGCTGCATGGTCGCTTCGGCGTCGCTCCAGGCGCCCACCTTCTCCTGCGCGCTCAGCAGGTAGCCGAGATGCAGGTAGCGGCCCCGAAGCTGGTGCGGTGCCGGTGCGGTCGTAGTGGGTGTATTCGCCGAGCTTCGCTTGGCTCAGCTCGGCAGCGTGACGGAAACGTGGCCAGCGCACTGCCGAGGTGGCGGTGCCGGTAGTGGACCGGGTGCACGAAACCGTGCCGGTCGCAGCGCTTCGCGACGTAGCCGAACAGCGATGCCGCCTCGCCCTCGCGCGCCAGCCGGGCGAACTTGTCGACGGTCGCGATGACGAACGCCGGCGCGAGCCGGTAGATCTCCTCGTCGACGGTGAGGACGGGAAGCCCCTCGTGCACTGCTCCACCCTGGGCGAACGGGCACCCGGCCAGGTCGTCGGAACAGTGCACGTACACCCGCCGCTTCGCCTTGACCGCTCGCACATCCCGCGCACCGATCGTGCTGCCGCACCACGGGCACCGCTGGATCTGCAGCACGGTGAGCCGGTAGCCACGCCCCTCGTTGACCTTCGCGAGCTGGTCTCGGCCTCCTCGTAGCGCTTCGGGCTCACGTCCGTCCCGACCCACAGCCCGATGCGGAACGGCTCGTCGCCCCACGTGGCCGGATCGGCGCGCCGCGCCAGCTCGGCCGCGCAGACCAGCGCGGTCGCCCGTTGGAACTGCTGGGCGGTGAGCAGGCGCAGCGTGTAGCGCATGAGCACGGCCACGCCCCCGCGACCGTCGAGCGGGTCGTCGGACGTCCAGACGACGTCCTGGCGGCGCCGGATGGCGAAGGTGTACGCAGCGAGGCCGAGGTAGGCCTCGGTCTTGCCACCGCCGGTGGGGAAGAACAGCAGCTGCGCCTTCGCGAGATCACCGGAGCGCTTCGGCGCGGCCGGGTCGCGAGCTGGACCGCCTCGCGCGCGGGGAGGTGCCCGACTTTGCCGACCCGGCCGTGATGGCGCAGGCCCGGCGGTGAGCCGGTATCTGATCGACAAGAGCGCCCGTCGGCCATCCGGGTCGGGTCGATCCCGCGGATCGCCAGCGCCCATCGCCCGCCGTCCGGGCCGGGGTCCAGCACGCCGATGTCCAGCACGGCGGTGTCGTCCACCGCCCCGGTCGCGCGGTCGAGCTGCTGGGCGCGGGCCCGGAAGCCCAGGACCTCCGCGGGCGCGATCGAGCGCATTCGCCGTGCTCCCCGGGTAGGGCTGCAGCTGATCGTCAGCTCGCCAGGATCGTCACGTCGAGCCGCCGGGTACCACGCCCCCGGAGCGGCAAGATGCGACCCTTATGATGACGGTGTGTGCGCCTGACCCGCGTGCCAGGGCTGCCCGTTCTGAGGAGTTACTCGTGCCTGACCTCCGCCGAGACTCGACCGAGCGCGTTGCGGTCCCGGCCGGGACGACGTGCGGGGAGGCTGTCGCGGCGGCCGATCTGCCGATGGCGGGACCGGATGCCGTGGTGGTGGTGCGTGCCTCCGACGGTGCGTTACGGGATCTCGATTGGGCGCCAGACACCGCCGTCGAGGTCGCACCGGTGATGCTCTCAAGCGCCGACGGCCTCGATGTGCTGCGGCACTCAACGGCACATGTCCTCGCCCAGGCTGTCCAGGACCTCTTTCCCGAGGCGAAGCTCGGTATCGGCCCGCCGGTCGAGGACGGGTTCTACTACGACTTCGCCGTGCCCACCCCGTTCCAGCCTGACGACCTCAAGCGCATCGAGGAACGCATGCGCGAGATCGTCAAGGCCGGTCAGCGCTTTCGTCGGCGTGCGTTCTCTTCGATGGAGGCGGCCAGGGCCGAGCTGGCGGAGGAGCCGTACAAGCTGGAGCTCATCGACCTCAAGGGTGAGGTCGACACCGGCGAGGTCATGGAGGTCGGCGGCGGAGCGCTGACCAGCTACGACAATGTCGACCGCCGCGACGGGCAGGTGTGCTGGTCGGACCTGTGCCGAGGACCGCACCTACCGTCAACCAAACTGATCAACGCGTTCAAGCTCACGCGCAACGCCGCAGCGTACTGGCGGGGTGACGAGAGGAATCCCCAGCTACAGCGAATCTACGGCACCGCGTGGCCGACACGTGACCAGCTCAAGGATTACCTGCATCGCCAGGAGGAAGCAGCCAAGCGCGACCACCGCCGGATCGGTGAGAACCTGGAGCTGTTCACCTTCAGCACGGAAGTCGGCAAAGGTCTGCCGCTGTGGATGCCGAACGGAACGGTCATCCAGGAGGAGCTGGAGGAGTGGGCACGCCAGACCGAGCGTCGCCTCGGATATCAGCGTGTCTCCACGCCGCACATCACCAAGGACGCCCTGTACTACCTGTCCGGGCACCTGCCCTACTACAGCGACGACCTGTACGCGCCGATCGACATCGAGGGCGAGAAGTACTACCTGCGGCCGATGAACTGCCCCCACCACCACATGGTATACCGGGCCCGACCGCGCAGCTATCGCGAGCTGCCTTTCAAGATCGCCGAGTACGGCACCGTCTACCGGTTCGAGCGCAGCGGGCAGCTGTACGGACTCATGCGCGCACGGGGGTTCACGCAGAACGACGCCCACATCTACTGCACTCTGGACCAGGCGAAGAACCAGTTCCTCGAAGTCATGCGCATGCATGACGATTACTACCGGATGCTGGGTATCACCGACTTCTACATGGTTCTCGCCCTGCGAGACCCCGCCAACGCCGACAAGTACCACGACGACGAGCAGATGTGGACCGACGCCGAGCGCATCACGCGGGAGGCGATGGACGAGTCCAACATCCCCTACGTCGAAGACATCGGTGGTGCCGCGCACTATGGTCCGAAAGTCGACTTCATGTTCCGGACGGTGACGGGCAAGCCGTACGCAGCGTCGACCAACCAGGTCGACCTGTACACGCCGAGCCGTTTCGGGCTGACCTACACCGACTCCGACGGCACCGACAAGCCGGTCGCGGTGATCCACCGGGCACCCCTGGGCTCCCACGAGAGGTTCATCGGGTTCCTGACCGAGCACTTCGGCGGGGCCTTCCCCGTCTGGCTTGCTCCCGAGCAGGTCCGCGTCATCCCGATCATGCCGGACCTGCACGACTACGCGCACAAGGTCCGTGACGTCCTCTTCGACGCCGGCCTACGCGCAGACGTCGACCCCAGCGACACCAGACTCAACGCCAAGATCCGGACTGCGGTGACCCGCAAGATCCCGCTGATCGTCGTGGTGGGCCGCCGCGAGGCCGAGCAGCACACCGTGTCGGTGCGCTACCGCTCCGGCGAGGAGGGGTCGATGACCGTGGATGCCTTCGTCGACCACGCTCTAGACCTCGTGCGCAGCAAGAGCCTCGAAGGCGCGGGTCACCTGCGCTCATCGCACGATGCCGGGTCCGGCGAGTCCTGACGGAGATCAGCGCTACCCGTACGGTCCCTTCTCGTGCTGTCCGAGCACGCGCCGCAGGCGCTCCGACGCTCCGACGAGCACCTGCTTCGGCATGCGGTAGTTCAAGAACGGGTAGAAGCGCTGGCTGATGCATAGAAGTGCAAAATCGGCACCAAGACCGGACTTCCGCAGATGGTAGGCGCATGATCTTGGAAATCTGGGCGTTGAGCAGGGCAAACGCTGCCGTGGGGGGATGGGGTCGTGTTACTACAAGCTGTTGATCACGTCGGGGTGATCAGGCGGTGGAGACGGTGAAGTCGAAATCGGGGTGGTTCGGGCAGTCCCAGGGCGGACAGGATGGTCTTGTGCCCGGCGGTGAGCGTGGAGCGCTCGGCGACGTGGCCGTCAGGGGTGGCGAGGGTGACCAGTGCCATGCGGCCGAGTTCGTGTCGTAGGTTGCGCCAGGTGTCGCTGGTGGCGTTCTCGACGACGCGGATCAGCAGCAGCGCCAGCCAGCACAGTTGGACGTGGGCGCGGATGCGGTCTGCGCGGTGGTGAAACACCGGCCGCAGGGCCAGCGCGCCCTATCATGTCACGCCAGCCGCGTTCGACGGCGACGAGTTGCTTGTAGACCGCGGCCAGGTCGTCGGAGCTCAGGGTGGCATCGGAGGCGCGCAGCAGCCACTTGCCGTCCAGGTGCGCCTCCCGCTTGAGGGCAGTGTGGTCGATGCGCAGCAGCCCGGTGCGGTCTTCTGTGATCGGCTGGCGCACTGGGGTGCGGTAGACGGCGCAGTTTGAGAGTACTGAGGCATACGTAGAGCACATACTTTGAAGAGAGTGATGCGTACTCGTTTGAGGAGTTCGTACCTGAGTGGTTGCAGCCGTATGTGAAGATCGATGTGGAGCTGTTGGCACGGGACACGGAGATTGAGTTGTATGTGGTGGAGAGCCGGGAGGGAGGAAGGAGTTTTTATCTTCGACCCACGCTTTTAGGAAAGAGTGGACGGTGGGGTGTTTGGGGTTGATGGGCGAGGGTAATTCTTTTCGCCACGGAAAGCCTCATGAATCTTTAGGCTGAATTGGCATAAATTGAGTATTACAGCGAGGATCATACTAGTGTCGGCAGATATGTTCGACTTTACATTGAGGGCGTGGCGTGAGACCATATTCCCCATGAGTC
>JBOHGT010000271.1:0-10754 GCA_050700385.1 Pseudonocardiaceae bacterium
CGGTCTGCTGCCGGCTGGTGCCGGTGCTCTCCCGCAGCTTGCGCAGCTCCAGGGCGATCCACCGCCGCAGCACGGTCGGGCTCGACGTCGCAACCACAGCTCTCTCCTCCCCGGCGGAGCGTGACCAGGGTGGTTCGTACCCGAGAGGGATACCACCCATACGGGGGTGTTCACAAAGTGATGCATCACATTATATTCTGTCACTTAGTGACGGTGCGATTGATGAGTCGTCACTGTAGATCTTGGTGGGCCACCAGGCTCCGACAGCCCGGTGTGCAGGGTTCCGCCAAGGCCCACAGGCCGCGGTGGCCCCGTCCGTGTTCCCCCTTGCCCGACGGGGCCACCGCGTCCCACCCGGTTGGGATGCGCGATGGCGATGATGTCGACACGAGACCCGGTACCCCGGGGCAAGGTTCGACGCTCGTTGCGGCCGTTGCTGATCGCCATGGTGGGCGCCCCGGGGTCGGGGAAATCGACCACAGCCCTGGCCGTGGCGGCGGCGCAGGAACCGAGGGCCATGGTGCTGTCGCTCGACCAGACGCGCGCGCAGGTCTCCCCGTTCCACGACCCGTGCGACCAGAACGTCACCCCGACAGCGGTGGCCAGGCTCCACGCGGAGCTGTCGGCCTACCTGCGCCGTGGCCGCTCCGTCGTGGTCGACGGGGCACACACGACCTGCGATGCCAGGCTGGCGCTGCTCGCGATCGCCGCGATCCGTCGCGCCCTGACGGTGGCGGTGGTGATGACTCCGCCGCTCGCAGAGTTGCAGCGTCGCAACGCCACCCGTTCCACCACGGTCGGGCGGTGCGGCTTCGCCTCGTGGGTGCCGGACGCGTACCTGGCTGAGTGCCACGCCCACGTGGCGGCAGCGCTGCCACTGCTGCCCGCCGAGGGCTGGGACGCCGTGGTGGTGCGGCCCGCATGAGCACGCATCGCCGCGCCCCGGTCAGTGACTTCGCCGGCGGGGCCAGCGAGGTCCTCGCCGGGGCGGTCCTGGAGCGGCTGCAACAGCTGGACCTCATTGCCGCGGGCGAGCCCCGATCGGAGGCCGAAGTGGCGCAGATCCGGGCCGGGATGCGCCGCGCGATCGACATGTGGCGGTCGCTGCTCGAACGGCACAGGGCCGACGACGCCGGGCGCTGCCCGCACTGTCGTATCTGGTGCGGGCGGCGGCGACGCTGGCCATGCCGGGTGTGGATCGCGGCACACACCTGCCTGATAGGCCATGACCCGAGCCAGTACCCAGTGGCGGCACGACGTTCAGCGGTCACGGCGCCGCCCCCACGGTTGCGGACCCTCCCCGACATACGCGCCCGGGGCGCGGGCCCCATCGCGACGAGCGAGGAGACCGATCATGACAGCAGGTGACCAGGTCAACGTCAGTACTGATCTGCTCGCGTGGATCGCGCTGCGCCGGGTGCACCGGGGCGGCGTGTTGCACCTGCAGGGCCGCTACTTCGACCATGAGCGCCCGGTGCCCGGCTACCTGACCGACACTCTCGACGCACTGACCCGAGCCGGCATGCTGGCACTCGTCGATACCGACTCGATCGCGCAGCGGGTCACCGTCACCGACGCTGGGTGCGCCCGGTACGTGACATGGCGCGGGCATCGTCGACGGGGCTTGCGCTCTAGATGAGCCTAGGCTAACCTAAGTACTGCGGCTTCGTGGTGGGAGCGGCATGTCAGTTCGGGAACGGATCGGGCCCGGCCGGGATCCTCCTGGCCGGGCCCGATCCTGCACGGAGCCGGCTGGCTAGAAGCCCGTCCCGTGGTGCGGTTCGCGGTCGGTGAGCAGCGCGACGTCCAGCCGCCGCAGCGCCGGGTCCTCGGCCTGCAGTGTGTCTGCCCGCGCGAGCGTCGAGGCACGGTGCCCGCCGAGGTACAGCGCACCGAGGGTCGCGGCGTCGGTGTACGCATCGGGCGGTGCGTCGCTGCGCTCGCACTGCGCCCCGTCGGGCCCGCCCCGCAGCCGGAACCGCCCGCCGCGACCCAGGAAGCCGTCCTCGACCTCGAGAACGGCGTCCACCTCCACGGCATAGTGCCGTACCGCGAGAGCGGCTGGGACGTCGAGCAGGCGGACCCACATCCCGTCCAGCGCGCCGACGGTGCGCACCTGCCGGGGATCGGTGAGCAGGAACGGCAGGGGATCACCGGGCGGGCACTGCCCGGTGGCGACGGTCTCGATCAGGTCCAGCCCGAGCAGCACTCGCCACAGCGCGGCGTGCGCGTCGTCGGTCGCCGCGACGAGATCCACCACAGTGACGCGCTGGGCGCCTTCCTCCACGCGGTAGCTGGCGTAACCGTCGGGATGGGCCAGGAAGAACAGCGCACTGTACCCGCCGCGCCGCGACTCGCGGTCCAGGAACAGCAGGTCCCACCACGCCGCGCTGCGCGACAGCGCGCCCGGGGTGCCCCGACGCCACCGCTCGTGCACGGCGGGCGCGTGCGCGCGGGCCTCGGTGGACCCGACCAGCCGGACACCTCCCGGGTCGGGGACGCCGGCCCGGAACGTCGCGCGCCGCCGGTCGATCTCGATCTCGCGGCTGGTGGTGGCCGGGCCGTATCCGAACCGGCCGTAGATGCCGCTCTCGCTCGCGATGAGGACCGAGACCAGCGCACCCGCGTCGACGAACCGGTGGTGCTGGGCATCCATCATGGCCCCCAGCACCCCCCGGCGGCGGTGTGTGACGGCCACCGACACCCAGCTCAACCCGGGAACGTCCAGTGCGGCGCCGCCCGGCACGGTCATGGTGAACGGGAAGTCGCCGGTGATGCCGACGATGCGGCCGTCACCGTCGCAGGCCAGCAGGAACCGCGCCGGATCGAACACCGGCTGGATGTCGATGAGGTCCTGCTCGCTGTGGTGCACTCCGAACGCGCGCCCGTCGGCGAGGGCCATGGCGGGCAGGTCGTCCGCGGTCGCCGTTCGGATGTGCAGGTCCACGGATGGGAAGTGTCGTCGTGGCGGACCCGGCGGGGAAGCGGTTATCCGGCAGGCGCCTGGTTGCCGGAACTGCTACTCTGCACCCCCGCGGGGGTGCCGCCCGCCAGACCGCTCGGACAGTGCATCCGCTGTGGCAGCAAACTCCGCGAGTGCAGGCTGCAAGTCTTCTCACATTCTTTAAGTGATCGCAAACCCTGCCATGATCTTCGTGTGGCTGGGGTGACGCGTGAGGCGAAGGCGGCGTTGGAGCCGGCAGAACGACGGTTCGGCGAGGTGCCAAGCTTCGGTCTCCCCGGGGGGCGTATCCGCAGCTGCGGGTGGTGGCGCTGGCCGAGGCGGGCACCCACTCGCTGCTGGCCGCCGCCTTCGGCGGCTACCACGACGGCGAGCAAACCTCGCCGGGGGCAGCGATATCCTCGACGCGCTGGCCCGGGCATGCTGGTGCTGGCCGACTGCAATATCCCCTCCTGGCGGGCCTGGCGGGACGTCGCGGCCACCGGCGCGGACCTGCTGTGGCGGATGTCGGCGTCGTTTACCCTGCCCGTGCTGCAGGTTCTCGACGACGACACCTAACTCAGTGAGCTGCGCCCGCCCCGCAAGAAAGACGGCCCGCCGATCTCGGTGCGCGTCATCGAGTACTCCGTCCTAGCCGACAACGAGCACGGTGAGCAGGTCTCGGAGCTTCTGCCTGGGCCGCCACCCTGCTGGACTCCCACGCGGCACCTGCGGTCGACGTGGCACAGCAGTACCACGACCGCTGGCAAGTCGAGACCGGCATCGGCGAGATCAAGACCGAGCAGCGCGGCGACCCCGAGACCGTGCTGCGCTCCAAGACCTCGACATGGTCGAACAGGAGTTCTGGGCCATGCTGTGCGTCTACCAAGCCATCCGCCACCTGATCGTCCGGGCTGCGCCACCCGGCTTAGCCCCCTCACGGATCAACTTCAAGCATGTCGTCAACGCAGCCCGGGATTCTGCGACCGGGCGATCGTAACGTATGGCGGCGAACGGCCGATCTTACTGGCGACGATCCGCTGTCATCAGCAGCCTGGCCGCTTCACGCACGTCTCGAGCTTTACTAACTCGCCCCTCGGTCGCGCATCGACCCCAGCAGCAAGGAGTGTCAATGACGGAGCAAGACTCGACGAATGGTCGGATGCCGGATCACGACGGCAGTAAGGAACCGACCGAACGACGAAGGCGCTGGACGAAAGCCGCAGCATCCGCCGGTGCGATTGGGGTTGGCCTTCTCGCGGGGACATCACAGCTTTTGCAACAGGCCCTGACTGGCGGGTTGGACTTTGTGGCCTATGCACTTGCAGCCCTCGTTACATTAGCTGGAGTCGTTTTCCTTGTTGCTTCTTTGAGAAAAGTAGAATTGGATAAGTTGATTGCATGGACGGCAGCGGCAGGACTACTTCTAGTCATAGTCAGCCCTACAGCTGTCTACTTTTTGACTCGCCCCCCCAAGTCACCACCCGTTCCTTCTATCACCCCCAGTCTTGATGTAGCTGGCTGTCAGATTGCAATAGTGCCGAATGCTACGCGACCCGCCGTTCAGACCTTAATTTCAGGCCTGATAGCGGATGAATTCAGCTACAGCTTGTCGAACATCCTACCAGAACAAGGAAAGCCAATAATCGAGGCGTCGGGTCGCCTCGTTGGGAGTCAGATTGGATCTCAGCGAATCATGATGTTCCGATGGGCCAGCCAGGAGAAGGTGGACCTACAAGGCGTGCCAGGAAACGGACGATACTACCGGCTCGACAACTTTCGCATAAACAAAGAAGGCTGCTGGAAGCATGACCGTGGCTCATTTGCATACCCCGGAGCAAATGGGCTAGTATTTCGACACATCTTTATTGTTGTGCCAGACGAGAGCTTTTCTGAGGTAAGCTCTCGCGAGCAAAGCGTAGGCTTCTCGGACGAGGATCTCACACGCTTAAACCTACAACAAATTGCATACTTCGACGTTCCAATTCGTCTGATATGACTCGGATTGGCTAGTGTCGCCAAATATGATCGAGTATACGTATCGCACCCGCGTTTGCGCAGTTCAGGAGTCAGTTTGCTGGTCCCCTCCGAACGTAAGGGACTGCTCATTTCGCGACAGTACTGTAGTATGCCTTCTATGGGTTCACTCCTGCAGATCAGGAACGTGCCGGATGACGCGCGCCGGGCGCTCAAGGCTCGTGCGGCGGCGCGCGGCGAGTCGCTCAACACGTACCTCCTCGACCTCATCGAACGCGAGGTGGCGCGCCCGACGGTCGAAGAGGTGCTCGACCGCGCTGCTAGGCGAGCTGGGCGGGCGGGTGCGTCGGCCGTCGACGTGCTCGAGGAGGCCTGTGGTGAGCGCGAAGGCCGCTGGCAGCAGCCGCGATCGTGATCGTCGTCGACTGCGCGGCAGTGGTCGACGCGCTGACAGGAGTCGACGGGACGGACGATCTGCGCGCCTTCCTGGCGAGTGAGGAACTCAGCGCGCCAGCCCTTCTCGACTTCGATGTGGTGTCGGCCCTGCGTGGACTGACGCTCAGCGGGGATCTCACATCCGCCAGCCAGGGCCGAGGACGCCTTGACCGACTTCGACGACCTGGAGATGCACCGCTGGCCGTCGGGTGACTCCCTTCGGCGCCGGGCGTTCCAGCTCCGCGACAACGTGTCTGCCTATGACGCTGCCTACGTGGTCCTGGCTGAAGCACTCAACTGCCCGTTACTGACCCGGGACATCCGGTTGACCAGGTCGAGCGGACACCTCGTCCGCATCGAAGTCCGCTGACCTCCGCACCGACGTCATCACGTGGAACCCCCGGCCGGCCCGGCGGGGTGCATCCGGGCCGACCGGGGGACGACCGCGCCGCCAGGAGTGCTCACCGACGGCCGGCCTGAGGCTAGGGGCCGCCAAGTCCAGTCGGACGGCACCTTGGTACGTTCCCCATTCGTCACTCCGGCGCCGGAGTGACGCCGGCGCAGCAATTCCGCCAGCGCCTCGCCGAACTGGCGAGTCTTGAACAATCACGTCGGGGATCGGCGAACACGTACAGTAGGAGCTGGACACGCAGAGTGAGACGAACAGCGGATCGTGGCGGCGCAGGAAACCCGCGTCCGACCCGACCACCGGACGTAGCAATCTCACCGTTCGTCGGTACAGCGTTCCGCGGTGTTACCCGGCGCCACGTCAAGGAAGCTGGCTATCCGACCGGCCAGGAGTGCACCGGCTCGTTCGAATGCATGTGCTCCATGTAGCGGCGCAGCATCCCGGCCAGCGCGGCTCGCCGGTCGCCGGCCCGCTCGGACAGCGCCCGCACGGTGTCGCGCTGCCAGGTCGACCCGGTGCGCCGCGCGACGCAGCGCTGCTCGATCACGCCGAGGTAGCGCTCCCGCGCTGCGTCTGAGACCCCGAGCGAGCGCAATCCCTCGTGCGCGAGTGGCAGCAGCTTGCGCAGCACGAGCTCGTCGGGGGGTATCCAGCCCAACCCGGGCCAGTACACGTGGGCGTCCATGCCGTTCCGGGCGCATACATAGAGGTTCTCCTCGGCGGCCGGAAAGGACATCTGGGTCCACACCGGGCGCTCGTGCTCGGTGAGCGCGCGCATCGCGCCGTAGAAGAACGCGGCGTTGGCCACCACGTCGATCACCGTGGGTCCGGCGGGCAGCACCCGGTTCTCGATCCGCAGGTGCGGCACCCCGTCCACCACGTCGTAGACCGGCCGGTTCCAGCGCCACACGGTGCCGTTGTGCAGCCGCAGCTCGGACAGCGACGGCGCGCCGCCGGCGTCCAGTACGGCCAGCGGGTCCTCGAGCTGCGTCTCGGGCAGCAGCGGGGTGAAGTAGCGGACGTTCTCCTCGAACAGGTCGAATATCGAGGTGATCCAGCGCTCGCCGAACCACACCCGCGGCCGCACCCCCTGGTTGCGCAGCTCGGGCGGGCGGGTGTCGCAGGACTGCTCGAACAGCGGGATCCGAGTCTCGTGCCACAGCGCCTTGCCGAGCAGGAACGGCGAGTTCGCCGCGAGCGCCACCTGCACTCCGGCCAGGCACTCCGCGGCGTTCCAGTGCGGGGCGAAGTCGGCGGGCGCGACCTGCAGGTGCAGCTGCACCGAGGTGCACGCCGACTCGGGCAGGATCGTGTCGGTGTGGGCGAGCAGCCGCTCCTGGACCGAACCGTCGAGCGGTACGCCCTCCATGTCGAGCACCATCTGCTCGCGCCGGGAGGCGAAGATCTGCTCGTTGAGCACGGCGTAGCGCGGGTTGAGCGACAGCCAGCGCAGGTCGAAGTGCTCGCGCCGCAGCGTTGGCAGGATCCCGATCATCACCAGGCCCGCTCCCGCGTCGCGGGCCTTGGCGTCGGCGGAGTCCAGTGCCTCGCGCAGCTCGTCTTCGAGCTCGAGGGCCTCGTCGTCGACGAGCGGCCGCGGCCGCACGTTGATCTCGATGTTGTGCTGGCCCAGCTCGGTCTGGAACGCGGGATCGGCGATGCGCTCGAGCACGGCAGCGTTGGCCATCGCGGGGTCCAGAGCTTCGTCGACGAGGTTGAGCTCGATCTCCAGGCCCATCTGCTGGCGCCGGTCGGAGAAGCAGTCCGCCGCGAGCATCCGGGCGAGCGCGTCGAGGCAACGCTGGATCTTCTGCCGGTAGCGCCGGCGGTCCTCGTGGGTGAAGGTCTTCCCGGCGACGCCTCGCCCCATCGAACCTCCCAGCCGGCATGGCGCCGGCGCCGCTCGGTCACCCGGGCGCCCGATGCGGCCCGTGCCGGGCGCCGGACCCACCGTTACACAGCGAGGGGGCCGTCGCCAGCCGCCGAACTGGTGTGGCCGTGAGCTGCGGGCGGGGGTTCCGGATCCCATAGAGTGAGGTGTCGTGGACCGGGTCGGGGTGGAGCTGCATGTCCGGAGAGGTCGCGCCGTCCTCGTCGGCGTCGGGGACCCGCCGCTGGATCCGGAGGACCTCGAGCTGCCCGACGACCTCGCCGCCGCGCTGGATGAGTGGGCCCGGGTCGCCGAGACAGTGCGCGACACGCGCAACGGCGGCGCCGAGCCGGGCACCCTCGTCACGCGGCGCGGCCGGCAGCTCGCGGCCCGGCTGGCTCGGCGGGCGGGCGTACCGGTCGGGTTCGCCGACCCGATGGCAGGCGGCGTCGAGCTGTTCGCACCTCACCCGCGCGATCCCGGTCCCACCCCGTGGGCCACCGGGCTCACCGTCACCGCTGCCGCCGCGACGCTCGTGGTGGTGACCATGGTGGTGCTGGCCCAGGCATTGGCGGAGACCAGCCCGTGGCTCTCGGCGATCGCGACAGTGCTGGTGGCGGCAGGTCTGGCCCCCTCGGTGTGGCTGGGCCGGCGGGTGCCGGTGTGGCGCTGGGTGGCCTACGGCGTTGCCGCCGGTGTGGTGCTGTCCTGGCTGGTCCTGCTCCTCTCGCTGCTGGGCTGACGGGCTCCCCTTTCCCGCGTTCTGGTTGCAGAACGCGGTAATCCCGGCCTGTGTAACCGCGTTCTGGTGCCAGAACGCGGTTGGGGTGGGGCCGGTGCACGGGCGAAAGTCGCATGCCCTCGTCGGGGGTGGTCGCTAGCGTGCGGTATGCCATGAGCGACGCCACCCTGCCGCCTGCCGGGCGCACGACCACCGTCGCGGCGCTGCGCAGGCTCGGTCCCTACGTCCGGCCCGTTCGCGGTCGGCTGCTTGTCGCGGGCGCCGCGGCGCTGGCCGCCACGCTGGCCGGGCTGACGATCCCGCTGCTGCTGCAGCGCCTCATCGATGGGCCGGTGGCCAGCGGCGACACCGCGCAGCTGGTGCTGCTGGTCGCCGCGGTACTCGGGCTGGGCATCGCCGAGGCCGGCCTGATCTACCTGCGCCGCCGGGTGCTGGCCGGGCCGACCACCGCCGTCGAGGCGCGGATGCGCGCCGACCTCTACCACCACCTGCAGCACCTGCCGGTGGCCTTCCACGACCGCTGGCCCTCCGGTCAGCTGCTGTCCCGGGCGATCAGCGACCTCACCACGATCCGCCGGTTCCTCGCCTTCGTGGGCATCTACCTGGTGGTCCATGGCCTCGCGATCGTGGTGGGGCTGGTGGTCCTGCTGGTTCTCGCGCCGGCGCTCGGGCTGCTCGTCGCGGTGATGGCGCTGCCGCTGATGGTGCTGTGCGTGCGCTACGAGCGCCGCTTCGAGTTGGCCGCACGGCGGGCGCAGGACCAGGTGGGCGATCTGGCCACCACCGTCGAGGAGTCCGCGCTGGGCATCCGGGTGATCAAGGCGTTCGGGCGGGGCCCGGAGCGCACCCGGGCGTTCCTGGCCCAGGCCCGCGAGTTGCGCGGCACCGAGCTCGTCAAGGTGCGGCTGCTCGCGCTGCTGTGGGCACTGGCGATCGCGCTGCCCGAGCTGACGATCGGCGCGATGCTCGCCGTCGCCGGCTACGGCGTGGCGTCCGGCTCGCTGACGATCGGCACCGCCGTCGCCGCAGTGACGATCATGACCTACCTGCGGTTCCCGATCGACTCCATCGGCTGGCTGCTGACCGAGACCGGCAACGCCGCGACCGCGACCGTCCGCTACTGGGAGGTCCGCGACGCGCCGCGCGACGTCGCGGACCCGGCTCGGCCGCGGCCGCTCGCACACCCGGTCCGCGGGCACCTTCGTCTCGACGGGGTGCGCTTTTGCTACCCGGGGTCCGACGTCGACGTGCTGCGCGGGGTGGACCTCGACGTCCGCCCCGGCGAGACCGTCGCGCTCGTCGGCGCCACCGGCAGCGGCAAGACCACCCTCACCGCGCTGATCGCCCGGCTCGCCGACGTCACCGGCGGCGCGGTCACCGTCGACGGCGTGGACGTCCGCGAGCTGGCGCTTGGCGACCTGCGTCGCGTCGTGGCCACCGCGTTCGAGGAGCCGGTGCTCTTCTCCGCGTCGGTGCGCGAGAATGTCGCGCTCGGTACACCCGGCGCATCCGACGGCGACGTGCGCCGCGCACTGGCCGTCGCGCACGCCGACGGGTTCGTCGAGGCGCTGCCGTGGGGGCTGGACACCCGGATCGGGGAGCAGGGGCTGTCGCTGTCCGGCGGGCAGCGCCAGCGACTCGCGCTGGCCCGCGCCGTGGTGGGGTCGCCTGCGGTGCTGGTCCTCGACGACCCGCTGTCCGCGCTGGACGTGCACACCGAGGCCGAGGTGGAGGCGGCCTTGCGCCGGGCGCTGCGCGACGTGACCGCGCTGGTCGTGGCGCACCGCCCATCCACGGTGCAACTGGCCGACCGGGTGGCGCTGCTCGACGGCGGCCGGATCGCCGCGGTCGGCACCCACCCGGAGCTGCTCGCCGAGGTCCCGGAATACCGGCGACTGCTGTCCGCTCTCGACACGGTGGTGGCACGATGAGCGACTGGCGCGGCGTCGCCACCGAGGACCTCGATGAGGTCGATACCGCCACCGGGGTCCGGCTGGCCGGGCGGTCCCGCCGGCTGCTCGGGTCGCTGCTGCGCCCGCACCTGGGCGCCGTGCTCGCGGCGGTGGCGCTCTTGCTCGTCGACCAGGTGGCGCTGCTCGCCGGACCGCTGCTCATCGCGGGCGCGATCGACCGCGGGATCCCCGCCGCGCTGGACGGTCGGCCCGCGCCGCTCGCCGTGTTCGTGGCGGGGTACGCGGCGGCCGGGGTGGCCGACGCGGTGATCGTCGCGCTGTTCCTGCGGCTGTCCGGCCGGATCGGGCAGGACGTGCTGCTCGACCTGCGCGAGCGGGTGTTCGCCCACGTCCAACGGCTGTCGCTGTCCTTCCACGAGCGCTACACCTCCGGCCGGGTGATCTCGCGGCTGACCAGCGACGTCGAC
>JBOHGT010000272.1:0-3904 GCA_050700385.1 Pseudonocardiaceae bacterium
AGTTGCGGGTGGTCTCGGTGCCGAACTGGCTCAGCGGCACCGGGACCGCGCGCAGCGCGTGCAGGAACTCCGCCTCGCGGACCAGCAGGGTGCGGACCAGCCGCAGCCGGTCGGCGGGGGAGCGCTCCTCGAGCAGCGCCTGGCGGTCCTCCAGGGTGAGTAGGCAGTCGGCGGCGAGCAGGTGCGGCAGCGCGGCAGGGGTGACGCCGGCGTCCGGCTCGTTCCAGTCCTCGTGGCGCCAGGCGGCCTGGCAGTACCGCCGGTGCGCCTCGCGGGCCGACTTCGCCAGCATCGGCAACAGCATCCGCTGCTCGTCGGGCGGCTCGTCGTCCGGTACCCACTCGACGGTGCCCACCAGGTACGGCGAGCCGGCGTCGTCGTCGATGTCGAGCAGCCGGAACCGTCGCTCACCGCGGGTGATGATGTCGAACCGGCCGTCGGGCAGCCTGCGGGCCTCGCGCAGCACTGCGCTGCAGCCGACGTTGTGCACCATCTCGGCCGCACCCGTCTCGGCCAGGTGGCCCTGCTTGACGGCGATCACGCCGAAGCTGCGCCCCGGGACCGCACCGGTGACCAGGTCGACGGTGAGCTGGCGGTAGCGCGGCTCGAAGATGTGCAGCGGGAGCGACGCTCCGGGGAGCAGTACCGTGCCCAGTGGGAACAACGGGAGCGTCTCGACCACGGCCACCACGCTACGACGGCCCGGCCCGGCCCGCTTCCTGATCATCCGGCGGCCGGAGCACGGCGAACGGGTCGGTCACGCGGATGCCCCGTTCGGCGAAGCGGTACAGCGCCGCCGGCCGGCCACCGGAGGGGCCGGGGGCGACCGTGTCCCCGGTGGGCACCAGGACCCCGCGCCGCGCCAGCACCCGCTGCAGGTTGGTCGCCGACACGCGGTGACCCAGCGCGGCCGCATAGAGCTCGCGCAGTGCCGAGACGGTGAACTCGCGGGGGGCCAGCGCGAAGCCGAGGTTGGTGTAGGAGAGCTTTGCCCGCAGCCGGTCGCGGGCCCGCAGCACGATCGCGTGGTGGTCGAATGCGGTGTCCGGCAGCTGCCGCACGGCATGCCACGCGGTGTCCGACGGCAGGCCGGGGTCGGCGTCGCCGGGTACCAGACCGAGGAATGCGGTGGCGATCCGCCGCGGCGGCGGTACCCGGCCCGGTGCGCTGAAAGTGCCGAGCTGCTCGACGTGGGCAACCTCGCGGACGTCGACCTTCTCGGCGAGCTGGCGCAGCACCGAGACCTGCACATCCTCGTCGTCACCCAGCCGCCCGCCGGGCAGGACCCAGCGGCCGGCGGCGGGCTCGAGGGCGCGCTGCCAGAGCAGCACCTGCAGCACCCCGTCGCGGACCTGGAGGACCGCGGCCAGCACCTCGTGCACCGCGAGGCCCCGCGGGCTGTTACCATTGGCCATGTTTTCGATTATAAGGCGAAAACCGGTCGGGACAGCACCATGCCGAGCACCGCGTCGAACCAGGGAGGCGAGATGGCTGCGACAGCTGCACCGGATGTTGCCGCACCGCAGCGGACCGAGGCCGGCTACGTCGGCGTAGAGGCCGACCGGGACTGGCGCGACGAGGTGCGGGAGCTGGCCCACCGGCGCAACGCCGTGCTGCTCGCACATAACTACCAGGTCCCCGAGATCCAGGACGTCGCCGACCACGTCGGGGACTCGCTCGGGCTGTCCCGGGTGGCGGCCACGTCCGACGCGCGGACCATCGTGTTCTGCGGCGTGCACTTCATGGCCGAGACGGCGAAGATCCTCGCGCCGGGCAAGACCGTGCTCATCCCGGACGCGCGGGCTGGCTGCTCGCTGGCCGACTCCATCGACGCCGAGCAGCTGCGGGCCTGGAAGCGCGAGCATCCCGGCGCGGTCGTCGTGTCCTACGTGAACACCACCGCCGAGGTGAAGGCGGAGACCGACATCTGCTGCACGTCGTCCAACGCCGTCGAGGTCGTCGAATCGATCCCGGCCGACCGGGAGGTGCTGTTCCTGCCCGACCAGTTCCTCGGCGCGCACGTCCGGCGGCTCACCGGACGGCGCAACCTGCACATCTGGGCGGGGGAGTGCCACGTGCACGCCGGCATCAACGGCCCCGAGCTCGCCGCGAAGGCGGCCGCGGCCCCCGATGCGGAGCTGTTCATCCACCCGGAGTGCGGCTGCGCCACCAGCGCGCTGTACCTCGCCGGCGAGGGCTCGGTGCCCGCGGGCCGGGTGAGGATCCTGTCCACCGGCGGGATGCTCGAGGCCGCCCGCGGCACCGATGCCCGCGAGGTGCTGGTGGCCACCGAGGTCGGGATGCTGCACCAGCTGCGGCAGGCGGCCCCCGGTGTCGAGTTCCGCGCCGTCAACGACCAGGCGTCTTGCCGCTACATGAAAATGATCACACCGGCAGCGCTGCTGCGCTGCCTGCGCGACGGCGCCGACGAGGTCCACGTCGAGGAGGCCATTGCCGACGCCGCCCGCGGCGCGGTGCAGCGCATGATCGCCGTCGGTCACCCGGGCGGCGGCGAGTGACCGCCGACGTACTCCTTCCCGCGGAGGCGGCGTAGTGACCGCCGACGTACTCCTTCCCGCGGAGGCGGCGTCATGACCGCCGATCTGGTCGTGGTGGGCACCGGTGTCGCGGGGCTCACCGCCGCGCTGCGGGCCCGCGAGCACGGACTGCGGGTCGTCGCGGTGACCAAGGCCGCGGCCGGGGACGGCAACACCCGTTGGGCGCAGGGCGGCGTCGCCGTCGTGTTGCCCGGCACCGCCGACAGCGTGGTGGCGCACGTCGCCGACACCCTCGCCGCAGGCGGCGGGCTGTGCGACGAGGTCGCGGTCCGCGAGATCCTGGCCGCTGGACCGGCGGCGCTGGCCGCGCTGCGCTCGCGTGGCGCGGTGTTCGACGCCGGGCCCGACGGCCGGCTGGCCCGGACCCGGGAGGGCGGGCACGGCGCGTTGCGGGTGATCCACGCCGGCGGTGACGCCACCGGCGCCGAGGTGCAGCGCGCGCTGGCCACCGCGGTGGCCGCCGATGGCGGACTCCCCGTGCTGGAGCGGGTGGTCGCCACCGAGGTACTGCGCGACGGCGCGGGTGCCGTCGCCGGGCTCGCGCTACTGGGCGTCGACGGCGAGACCGCCGTGCTTCCCGCCCGTGCGGTGCTGCTCGCGACCGGCGGCCTGGGGCAGCTCTACGCCGCGACCACGAACCCCGAGGTGGCCACCGGCGACGGCCTGGCGCTCGCGTTGCGCGCCGGCGCCACCGCCGCGGACCTGGAGTTCGTCCAGTTCCATCCCACCGTGCTCTACGGCGGTCCCGGATCGCGCGGCCGCCGCCCGCTGGTCACCGAGGTGGTGCGCGGTGAGGGCGCGGTGCTCGTCGACGTCACCGGCAGGCCCGTCATGCCCGGGGCTCACCCGCTCGGTGACCTGGCGCCCCGTGACGTGGTGGCGGCTGCGATCACCCGGCGGATGGCCGCCACCGGCACCGACCACGTGCTGCTCGACGTCACCGGACTCGACGGGTTCGGCCGCCGTTTCCCCACGGTGCAAGCGGCTTGCGCCGCTGCCGGGATCGATCCGGCCACCGATCCCATCCCGGTCACCCCGGCCGCGCACTACCACTGCGGCGGCGTGGTCACCGACACCGCGGGCCGCACCACGGTGCCGGGGCTCTACGCGGCGGGCGAGGTCGCCAGGACCGGCCTGCACGGTGCCAACCGGCTGGCCTCGAACAGCCTGCTGGAGGGGCTCGTGCTGGGGCCGCGGGCGGCCGACGCGGTGGCGCGCGACCTGGCGGTCACGCCGGTGCCGGGCCCGCCGCTGCCCGCCGAGGCCACCTGGCCGATCTGCGAGCGGGACGCAGTGCAGCGGTCGATGAGCGCGCACGCCGGCATCGGGCGCGACGCCGCCGGGCT
>JBOHGT010000273.1:0-12490 GCA_050700385.1 Pseudonocardiaceae bacterium
TCCCGCTCAGCCCCGGACAAAATGTCAATCTCACCCAGCCGAACAACAGGATCGGCAGCGACCGAGCCGAGCACCCCAACCAAGTGCCCGGCCAACCGCTCGATCGTGGACGCGTCGAACAGGTCGGTGTTGTACTCGATCGTGAGGTCCAGTGAGTCGTCCCGGGGCAAGAACTCCACGACGAGATCGAATCGGGCGGATGGGCGAGGCAGATCGTGCTCGGTGATCCGCAGTCCATCGATCTCCCGCGGCGCTACCATCGTGTTCTGAAGCACGACCATGGCCTGCACGAGCGGAGTGCGGCTGAGGTCGCGCTCCGGTTGGAGTTCTTCCACAAGCCGGTCGAACGGCACCTCGTCGTGAGCGAATGCCTCCAGCACCGTCTCCCGAACCTCGGCCACGAACTCACCGAACGTTCGCGCACGATCCACGCTTGCGCGCAGAACGACCGTGTTGATGAAGAACCCGACGAGATTCTCGAGTTCCGCCCGGTTGCGCCCGGATGTCGCGGTACCGATAGCAACGTCGGTTTGGTTGCTGTACCGGGACAGCAGCACCTGCACCGCGGCAACCAGGGTCATGAAGAGGGTGGCGTCATGCGTGTGCCCCACCTTGGTCAACCTCTGGACCAGCGTGGCCGGCAGCTGACGGCGGTGCACCGCGCCCGCGGTGGTGCGTACGTATGGCCGGGGCCGGTCGATCGGTAGTTCAAGCACTTCGAGGTCGGCCAGCTTGTGCTTCCAGTAGTCCAGGTGCTCCTTCAGAGCCGGGCCGGACACCCGTTCGCGTTGCCACACGGCGAAGTCCGCGTACTGGATCGATAGCTGCGGCAATGTGGCCGGAACTCGGCGTACGGCGGCGGCGTACAGTTCGGCGAGCTCGTCCACCAGTACCCCGACCGACCAACCGTCGGTGACGATGTGGTGCTGGCTGAGCAGCAGCACGTGGTCGTCCTCGGCAAGGCGCACCAGCACCGCCCGGGTCAGCGGGCCGCGCCGCAGGTTGAAGGGGAGGCTCAGCTCCTCCGCCAGCGCCTGCTCCACCGCTGGATCGCGCTCGGTCGGATCCATGATGGACAGATCGACCATGCGCAGCGGTATCTCGCCACGAGCGGCGACAATCTGCACCCCATCTCCGTCCGCGGTGTCGAACGTCGTCCGCAATGACTCATGCCGACTGACCAGTGCGTCCAGCGTCGACCGCAGCACATCGAGTTCCAACACGCCGGACAGCCGCAGACCGATCCCGGTGTTGTACTCGATCCCGCCGGAGGTCAGGTCGTCCAGGAACCACAACCGTTGCTGGGCGGAAGACAGCGGCAACACGTGCTCGCGCGGTGTGGGAGCGATGCGCTCGGCGTCGTCGGCGCCTCTAGCTGTTGGCAATAGCTCCGCGAGCCGCGCGACGGTCGGGGCGTCGAACACCGCGCGGGTGGACAGATCCACCCCGAAAGCCGCGCGTATCCGGGAGAGCGCCCGTACACTCACGATGGAGTCGCCGCCGAGTTCGAAGAAATTGTCCTCAATGCCTACCTGCTCCATGCCGAGTAGCTCGGCCCAGATTGACGCCAAGGCACGCTCGACTTCAGTGCGAGGAGCCACATAACTGGCACCTGCGACCGCGCCCCGATCCGGCGCGGGTAGGGCACGTCGATCCAGCTTCCCGTTACGACTCAGCGGCAACTCATCCAGCGTCACGAACGCCGAGGGAACCATGTAATCCGGCAACGACCCGGCTACCAGCGAACGTAGTTCAGCCGGAGACGGCGCTTTCCCTGCGGCCGGGACAACATAGGCGACAAGTCTCTTTAGGCCGGGCTGATCCTCTCGGGCGATGACAGCGATGTGGGTAATGCCCGGATGCAATGCCAGGATGGCCTCGATCTCGCCGATCTCGATGCGGAATCCACGGATCTTGACCTGCTCGTCGGCCCTCCCGAAGAACTCGATAGCGCCCTCGGGTGACCAGCGCACAACGTCACCGGTACGGTACATCCGCTCGCCAGCAGGCCCGAACGGGTTGGCCACGAACCGCTTCGCGGTCAAGCCGGGCCGACCCAGATACCCACGAGCCAACCCCGCGCCGGCGATGTACAGCTCTCCCGGCACACCTGGCGGGACCGGGCGCAGGTCGGCGTCGAGCACATAGACCTGCACGTTGTCCAACGGACGCCCGATCGGCACGACGTCCGGCACCGACTCGATGCCCGACATCCGATACGAAGTCGCGAACGTGGTGGTCTCGGTCGGCCCGTAGCCGTCGATCACCACCAGGTCCGGGCAGGCATGCAGCACACGGCGCACCGCCGCAGCCGGCACGACGTCCCCGCCGGTCCACACCTCACGCACTTCCGCCAAGCACCCCGGTGCGTCCTGCGCCACCATCCGGAACAACCCGGCGGTCAGCCACAGCCCCGTCACCCCGTGTCCGATGATCAACCGCCGCAGCGTGTCCACATCCAGTTCGACCGGTGGGGCCACAACCACCTGGCCACCGCGCAGCAACGGCACCCACAGCTCGTAGGTCGAGGCATCGAAAGCCAGCGGCGAGTGCACCAACACCCGCTCATGGGCGCCACCGTGAAAACGCCGGTCGAACGCCAGCGCCACCACATCCCGGTGCCGCACCGCCACACCCTTCGGGACACCAGTCGAACCGGAGGTGTACTCGGCATAGGCAAGGCTGTCAGGGTGCACCACCACCTCAGGCGCATCAGCCGCCTCCTCGACCAACGACGGGTCATCGTTGACCACGAGCACCCGACCGGCGTGAACCGATTCGGCGGTGGTCCGCCACACCCGATCGGTGATCAGCACCGAAGCTCCGGCTTCGGCCAGCACCAGGCGCATCCGGTCGGCCGGCGCCCGGATGTCCAGTGGCAGATACGCCCCGCCCGCCTTGACAATCGCGAGCACGGCGACCACCAGCTCGACCGAGCGCTCCGCCAGCACACCGACCCGGTCCTCCAGCCGGACCCCGAGCCCGACCAGCCGATGCGCCAAGCGATTCGCCCGCCCATCCAACTCGGAGTAGGAGAGCGCGCACTCATCGCAGACCACCGCGGTGTGCTGCGGGGTACGCCGCACCTGCTCTGCGAACAGACTCGACACCGTTCCCGCCGGCACCTCGTAACCGGTGTCATTCCACGTCACCACCACCCGGTGCCGCTCGGCCTCGGACAGCACACCGATCTCGCCCAACTGCACGGCGGGATCATCAGCGACCACGCCGAGTACATGCACCAAGTGACCCGCCAACCGCTCGATGGTGGCCACGTCGAAGAGACCGGTGCGGTACTCGACGACGCCGGATAGGCTGTCGTCCTGCTCGACAAGTCGTACTGTGAGATCTGCGACGAATGGCACAGAAGGGCGCTCGCACACGATCACTACGCGTGTCGATTCCTGCCCGAAGTCCATTTCCTGGGCCACCTGCTCGAAGGGAATGTCAGAATGCACGAAGGCCGCCGTCACCGTGGTTCGTACCCGCAGCAGGAAGTCTAGGAAGGAGGTCGATCCGGTCACCTGCGACCGCAGCACCACAAGACCGGCAGGCTGATCCTGCTGTTCGACCGCCGTGGCCACCGCGACGTCCTCACGACCCGTGTAGCGCGCCAGGAGAATCTGTACGGCGGCTACCGAGAGGTCCAGCAGTGAGACGGGCTGCCGGTCGGCCACTTCCGCCAGCCGCGCAGTCACGTCAGCTGGAACGTCGAAAGTGTGGGTGGCCGTCGGACCGGTGCCGGACGGCCGAGACTGGTCGGTAGGCAACTCGGGTATGGTCACGCCGTCGAGCTGTTTTCTCCAGTAGCGCAGTTGCTCTTCCCACGTCGGCTGGGACACCCGCGACAATCGCGCGCGGCTCGACTCGTCACTGGGAGAAAACATCTTGTCGTGGGCGACCATGACTTCTCGAACCTTTCAGGTGCAGTTTCCCGACAGCTGTGACGAATGTCGGAAGGGAACATGGGCAGAATATGACTCACATTCAAGCGGTCAACTTCTGCTCCGCTTCGTTCGCAAGGTCGATGCGCGGGCAGGCGAGGCGACCGCCGATCTGGATCCCGTTGATCTCTTCCGTGACCGGGTGCCGTAGAAAACGCCCACCGAGCACCTGTTGACCCGAAGCCGGATCCTGCAGCGAAAATGTCAAGCCGTCGTAGAAGGTCAACCGATCGAAAGCATCACCATCGACGAGGTGGAGACGTCCATCCCGCTCGGCCACCACGTACTCGACGTCGCCGTTGACATATGTGCCGACGCAGTCCGGCGGGGGTGCGGTCGGCTGCCCCTGCGCCACCCAGGCACGAGGGCGTCCGATAGGGATGCTCGTATCAGCCAACTCGGCGAGAAGCTCCTGCCACAAGTAGACCCCGGTGTTGGAGTTGCTGGTGAACGCGACGGCCCAACCGCCCACCGGATCGACGCGGAGATAGCAGGACGTGCCGTCGCCGTTGCCGTCGTGGCCAACCCAGTCGGTGACCCCCTTCCGGAACACTGCCAATCCCGAGCCCCACCCGTCCGCGAGTCCGAACGGGTCGGCGGCAGGAACAGCTTGCCGCATCTGTTCCGCGTAGGTCACCGGGAGTAACTCGGGCACGCCCTGACCAACGTGGATCAGCCCCAAGGAGACAAGATCCACGGCGCTCATCGCCAGCGCACCCGCCGGCGCCTCGGCGGGCGCCAGGGATTGGTCGACAGGCCGGGTCCTGCCGACGACCGGGTTGACCGAGTGACCGGTGGCGATCGGCCGCCGGGGCGGCTCGAGCCCGGGCACGGCGACGAACGCCGGGTCGATTCTCAACGGCCGCAACAGGATCGACTCCATGGCCTCCGACCAGCCCATCCCTGTGATCGTCTCGATCAGATGGCCGGCCAGGACGTAACCCATGTTGGAGTACGAGAAACCGGCGCCTGGCGGTAGGACAAGATTCTCGCGGTGGCAGTGATCCAGCACGTAGCGCCGCAGCGTCGCGGTGGACACCTCGTCCGAGTCGGGGTCAGAGGCGAATCCGCTGGTGTGGCTCAGCACCTGGCGAAGGGTGAGCTGGTCGCCCAAGTCGCCCAGCTCGGGCAGGTACTCGCCGACCGGTGCGTCGAGTTCGAGATCCCCGTCCGCGACCAGGATCATCACCAGGGTCGCGGTGAAGGACTTGCAGACCGATCCGATGGGGAAGGCGGCATCGCGGGTGACCCGGCACCCTGATCCGTACTCGAGCTCACCGACTTCGAGCGCCACAGTCTCGCCGCCGTGATGGATGGCGAGCTGCGCCCCGGGGACCTGGTGTTTCCGCACCAGCGCGGAGAGGGTGTCGTACAGGCGATCGGGGTCGACCGGCCGACCGGGTTGCTCTTCGACGACCAGAGCCTGCCCGACCGGCACGACCCTGAACACGTCCGGCCGGGCGGCGTGCCCACGGCACCGCAGCACCTCGTCAACGCCCGAGCGGAGGCACTGGCTGCCACCTCCAGACTGTGGATCGTGCCGTGGATCACTCGACGGCGCTTCTCCCACAACAACCCCTTTCCTTGGGAAGGTCAGCGGCGCGTTCAGGTCGCGCGGCAGACGCTAGGCGAGCCACCTTCCCGGCGGCTTCGGGTCCGCTTAGGGGATCGTTAGCCCCACCGTCACCGGCCGCCCGGCATCAGGCACGGCCGGCTCCCGCCCGACGCCGTGGTCGATCTCGTCGGCAGCCGTGTAGAACTCCTCGGCTAGAGCGGCGACGAGGTCGCGCTGGCTGGTGGCCGAGACGGGCAGATCGCTGAGGCGAGCGCGCAGCCGGCCGCCCCAGCATCGCCGGTCGGCGGCGAGGGCGGCTTCCACACCGGCGGTGATGGCGGCGGCGTCGGAGACAGCGCGAGCCGGGCCGGCAGCTGCCAGGGCGGCCTCGGCGATTGCCCAGGGAACGCTCACCAGGCACCTCCGGCGGCGCTCAGGTGGCCGCCGCGGGTCGAGCGCCGGGCACGCAGGCGCTCCAGCACGAAGCGGGGTGGGATGGTCTCAGCCAGGGTCGCGTGGACCGGTCGGAGATCGGCCCTCAGGGCAACTGCCGCGAGGGCTGTGCCGGCGGGGGACATGGGCAGGGCCTTTCGGGAGGATGGATGTGGATGAGCGTCCGGCGCCGTCGGGTGTCACGACGGGTGCCGCATGACGCGTCCCGGAAGCAAGCGGTTGGGTGAGCTCGTTCTTCTCAGCTAGAGGCTACGAACGCCCTCGCCTGGTAGCTTCACGTTTGCTTAGGGTCTCGCTAATGCACCGACCCGACGATCTTGGGGGGCCGGTGCCGCTGGAGAGTGTGAGACCAGTCGTACTGGCGCAGCCGGGCATGCCCACGACGACCTCGATGCCGTTGCGCGACGGTTCCCCTCGGCGTACGGCACTCCCCCGCTCCCTCGACGTCACCCATGCGGCACGCGGGATGGATCGTCGTGTCGCCGACGTTGCACCATCGAAGGGTCCGATGATCCGGACCCACGAGACGGGAGGTGAAGTGACCGTGTTCGATCCGACCGGCGATCTGTACCGGATCGTCAATGGCTATGTGACAGGGGCACCCGCCGAACCGGGTCGCCCCGAGGCCGACGGTCCCGTGCTGGTGCACGGCCTGACCGGCTTCGTCGATGCGGGGCAGGCAGGTCGCCTCGCGGTCGAGCACCTGCTGGAGCACCTGGAGAGCCGGGTGATCGCCACCTTCGACATCGACCAGCTGCTGGACTACCGCTCGCGGCGCCCGGTGATGGTCTTCGAAACCGATCACTGGGCGGACTACGCGCGCCCCGAGCTCACCCTCCACGAGGTCCGCGACGAGAGTGGGGCGACCTTCCTGCTGCTGTCGGGCCCCGAGCCGGACCTGCAGTGGGAGCGTTTCGTCGCCGCCGTCATCGACCTCGTCGAGCGTTTCGATGTGCGCCTGACCGTCGGCCTGGACGCCGTCCCGATGGCGGTGCCGCACACCCGCCCGGTGACGCTGACCGCGCATGCGACCCGGCCCGAACTCGTGGCTGACCACGAGCGGTGGTTCGGGACCGTGCAGGTGCCGGCAAGTGTCTCGGCGCTGCTCGAGCTGCGGCTCGGCGAGGCCGGTCACGACGCGGTCGGGTTCGCCGTGCACGTGCCGCACTATCTCGCGCGCAGCGAGTACCCGGACTCGGCGCGGGGCCTGATCGAGGAGCTCGCCCGTGCGAGCGGCCTGGACTTGCCGGCCGGGGCGCTGCACGCCGCCGCGCAGCGGGCGATCGCCGAGGTTGACGAGCAGGTCGGGCACTCCGAGGAGATCAGCCGGATCGTGCGGCGCCTGGAGGAACAGTTCGACGCGGCCATGGACTCCCGCGGCCAACGCTCGTTGCTCGCCTCGGAGGTCGAGAAGCTGCCCACCGCCGACGAGATCGCGGCCGAGCTCGAACAGTTCCTCGCCGAGCAGGACGGGGGCGACGCGCGGGGGTGAACCGGATGACGGGCGCCGGTCAGTCGGTGTCCGGGAGGTGGCCCCGCGCGGTGTCCCGCCCACCTCCCGCCGGAGGGCGGTGCAGCCGGGACCGCCGAGCCGTCGGGATGACGTACTTGCCGGGGTCGCTACCCGCTCTGGGACCAGTGGCCATCCAACGGGCGAAGCCCACGGGATCGCGTCGTTCGAGCTCGTCGAGGTAAGTCTGGCGGATACCCGCGATGCGCGCCCGGGCGCAGGGATCGCTCTCCCTGCCCATCGCGGTGAAGCTGGCTCGCCACGCCAGACACAGCTCCTCGTCGGTCAGCGAGCCAGCGGGAGCGAGCCCCGCAGCCGACCCGGCTGACTCGGCCACACGGACGTCCCGCCCGGCTTCGCTGTGGACACCCTCGCTCCGCATCCCGTGCGCGGGCTGCCGTCCAGCACCGGCCGCTGGCCGCGGCCGGTGCTGGACGTACCACCGCATCGCCTGCGGGGACACGGCCGCCAGCAGCGCCACCAGCAGTAGGGCCGCGGCGCCGAGCAACGCGACGAGCCCCGCGATGACGACGCCGAGCGCCGCAGCCACACCGCCCGCCGCCACGAGACGCCACACCGGCACTTCGCCGGTCCCGTCCCGGCCCGTCAGCGCCGCCCGGCCGGCGGCACCGAGGATCATGGCGATGACGAGCAGGGCCAGCAACGCGCCGGTCGGGAGCGCGACGAACGCGACAGCGGCGCCGACCACGCCGAGCGCGACCGTGACAGTGGACCAGAGAATCCGGTAGAGACGCATGCGGTGACCTCGGTGGCAAAAGCGCCAGCACAGCGCGTACCAGAGAGGTTACGCGCAGCACAGCGGGTGCGATAGGTGTCGGCGCCGGAATCCGCCCCGAGCATCATCCGGGCTCCGCTCAGCGCCCGTCGGGTACCCGCAGCTGCCCACCCGCCTCGACAGCCGAGCCGGCCATCCCGTTCAGCTCCCGGATCCGCTGCACGACGGCCCTGGGGTCGCTGCGGGGCGCCACCCGCTCGGCGACGTCCCACACCGTCTCCCCCGCCCCGACCCGCACCACCGACGTCTCGCCGGGCACATCAGGCGCATTGGGCCCGTACCCTCCCAGCACGGCCAGCCCGCACACCACCGCAAAGGTCACCACCGCCGCGGCCAGCACCCCCGCCGCACGGTGCGGCGGGCCCGAGGCGGGGCAGGGCGCGACCTCGACGACCCGCACGGCGCCGGAGGCGGGGCCGAGGCCCACCGGACGCGGGCGGGTCCGCGGGGCCGGCGGGCTGCTCACCTGCTGCGGTGCCGTCATGACGTCCTCCTCTACGAACTCCGGCTGCCGAACGCGAGTTCGATCGAACCTCTGTGCGACTGTGTATCACCGGGGTCCGACAGAATCGAGGATCTGCGGCGTGTCCTTCGAACAAATGTTTGATCTCGGACGTTGCGCTGGCTAGCGTCGCAACAGGTCACGGACGGCAGTAGCGCCGCACCGGGCACGGCACGTCGAGGAGGAGACGCGGTGGCACGGAAGTCAAGCGATCGGCCGAAGCCCACCCCCGCAGAGCTGCCGAGCGGGACCGAGTACCCGGCGGGCGTGCACCCGTTCCCCGAACCCGAGGAGGCCGCCGGAACCGATGGCCTCACGCCACGCCAGCGCCGCGTGCTGGAGGTCATCCGGGACTGGGTGGAGCGCTTCGGTTACCCGCCGAGCGTCCGGGAGATCGGTGAGGCCGTGGGTCTGACCTCGACGTCCTCGGTGGCCCACCAGCTTCGCGCACTGGAGCGCAAGGGTTACCTGCGCCGCGACCCCAACCGTCCACGGGCGGTGGGTGTCCGTCCCGCCGAGGTGCTACCCGAGGCGCCTCCCGCGGAGGAGCCCGCCCGCCCGGCACCGACCTACGTCCCGGTGGTCGGGCGCATCGCCGCAGGCGGCCCGGTGCTGGCCGAGCAGGCCGTCGAGGAGATGTTCCCGCTCCCCCGCGAGATCGTCGGTGAGGGCTCGCTGTTCCTGCTGCGGGTCGCCGGCGACTCGATGGTCGAGGCCGCGATCACCGACGGCGACTGGGTGGTGGTGCGCCAGCAGCCCACCGCCGAGAACGGCGACATCGTCGCGGCGATGATCGAGGGCGAGGCCACGGTGAAGACGTTCAAGCGGAGCGAAGGCAAGGTGTGGCTGCTGCCCCACAACCCCGGCTACGAACCGATCCCAGGGGAGCAGGCGACCGTGCTGGGCCGCGTGGTAGCCGTGTTGCGCCGGCTGTAGTGGCGTTCAGCTCAGCTCTGCACCCGGAAGCCGGCAAGCGCGCCGGCGAGGTCCGGGCGCACCAGGGCGTGCAGCCGGGTGCCGTCCTCGGTGTGGTCGGTGGCGAGCACCTCGCCCTCCGAGTGCACCCGGGCGACGAGGGCTCCCTCGGTCCACGGCAGCACGGCCTGGACCTCGACCTCGGGCCGCGGCAGCAGGTCGGCGATCCGCGCGACGAGCTCGGCAACGCCCGCGCCGGTGCGGGCCGAGACGAAGACCGCGTCGGGAAGCAGGTTGCGCAGCCGCGCCACGGTCAGCCGGTCGGCTGTGTCGATCTTGTTCACCACCAGCAGCTCGGGCGGCATCGGTGCGTCGCGACCCTCGGTGATCTCGGCGACCACCTCGCGGACGGCGTTGACCTGCTCCTCGGGCAGCGGGTCGGCGCCGTCGACCACGTGCACCAGCAGGTCGGCGTCGGCGACCTCCTCCAGCGTCGAGCGGAACGCATCGACGAGCTGGTGCGGCAGGTGCCGCACGAACCCGACGGTGTCGGTGAAGGTGTACTCGCGGCCGTCCGGCGTGGTGCTGCGCCGGGTGGTCGGGTCCAGGGTGGCGAACAGCGCGTCGGCCACCAGCACGCCGGCTCCGGTGACGGCGTTGAGCAGGCTGGACTTGCCCGCGTTGGTGTAGCCGGCGATGGCGACGGCCGGCACCGCGTTGCGCCGCCGGCGGCCACGCTTGGTGTCGCGGACGGTGCGCATCGCCGAAATCTCGCGGCGCAGCTTGGCGATCCGCCGGTGGACGCGCCGCCGGTCGGTCTCCAGCTTCGTCTCACCGGGTCCGCGGGTGCCGACCCCGCCGCCCGCACCGCCACCGGCGCCGCCGGCCTGCCGGGACAGTGACTCGCCCCAGCCACGCAGCCGGGGTAGGAAGTAGTTGAGCTGTGCCAGCTCGACCTGCGCCTTGCCCTCCTTGGAGCGCGCATGCTGGGCGAAGATGTCGAGGATCAGCGCCGTCCGGTCGATCACCTTGACCTTGAGCCTGTCCTCCAGCTGGCGCAGTTGCCCAGGGGCGAGCTCGCCGTCGCAGATGACGGTGTCGGCGCCGGTCGCCAGGACCACCTCACGCAGCTGGGTGACCTTGCCGGAGCCCACGTAGGTGGCCGGGTCCGGTCGGCTGCGGCGCTGTACCAGGCCCTCGAGGACCTGCGAACCCGCCGTCTCGGCGAGCCGGGCCAGCTCCGCGAGCGAGGCGTCGGCCTGGGCGATGCTGCCCTCGGTCCAGACGCCGACCAGCACCACGCGCTCGAGGCGCAGCTGCCGGTACTCGACCTCGGTGACGTCGGTGAGCTCGGTCGACAGGCCCGCGACGCGACGCAGCGCGGTGCGGTCCTCCAGATCGAGCTCGCCGTAGGAGGGGTCGTCGAACTCGACCGCGAGGTCCTCGGGGAGCTCGTCGTGGGGCGTGCGGCCCGGGGGGCCGGTGCGTGAAGTCGTCATACGCCTTCCATCGTGGCATGCCTGGCGGGTTGCGCCCAGCGAGTTCGCCCTACTCCCCCGGATAGAGCGCGACATCCACGGATCGCTCGGATGAGAATCCGACCGTGCGGGCCGGCGAGCTGTGGGGACATCGCGACTTCCGGCAGCTGTGGGCCGGGGAGACGATCAGCCAGTTCGGCACGGCCGTCACGCTCGTCGCGCTGCCGCTGGTCGCGGTGACGCTGCTGGCCGCGACACCGTTCGAGGTGGGACTGCTCACCGCGGCCGAGACCGCGGGTTTCCTGCTGGTGGGGTTGCCCGCCGGAGCATGGGTCGACCGGCTCCGGCGGCGGCCGCTGATGCTGCGGATGGACCTGGTGCGGGCGACGCTGCTGGCCACCGTCCCGGTGGCGTGGTGGCTGGGCATGCTCACCCTGCCGCAGCTGCTGCTCACCGCACTGGTCACCGGTGTCGCCACGGTGTTCTTCGACGTCGCCTACCAGTCCTACCTGCCCGCCCTGGTCGGGCGGGCGCACCTGGTGGAGGGCAACGGCAAACTCGAGACCCAGCCACGCGCTGGCCCACGTCACCGGGCCCGCGTTGGGCGGCGGGCTGGTGCAGTTGCTCGGCGCGGCCACGGCGCTGCTGGCCGATGCGGTCAGCTTCCTCGCCTCCGCGGTGTTCCTGCACCGCATCCACACGGTAGAGCCGAAGCTGGCCCGTCCGCCGCGACCCGATCTGCGCGCCGAGATCGCCGAGGGTCTGCGCTATGTCCTGCGCCACCCGCTGCTGCGTCCGATCACCGCGTGTACCGGCACGTCGAACCTGTTCAGTGGCGTCGTCGCATCGATGACGGTCTCCTTCGTGCTCGGCTCACTCGCCGTCGGCTACAGCGTGGTGGTCTACAACGTCGCACAGGTCAGCTTCCGGCAGGCTATCTGCCCGGACCGGCTGCTCGGCCGGATGAACGCCAGCATCCGGTTCCTGGTCTGGGGCACGCTGCCGCTGGGTGGGTGGGTTGCTCGGGGGGCTGCTCGGCGAGTGGATCGGCGTCCGGGGCGCCCTCACGGTCGGCCTGGTCGGCTGCACCCTGGCCGTAGGTTGGGTGCTCCTCTCTCCGCTGCGACGGATGCGGGACCTGCCGATCGCAGCGGTCACGATAACCCACCGTGAGTAAGGTGCCGGTTCGTGCGGCGTCCGGCTCACTCCGAGGAACCCCTCACCTGCAACGGGTCGGCAACCTTCGACCTATGTATCGTCGATCGCAGTCTTGGTGCCGCCGCCGTGCCGGGTCATGCGGGGCCGACACCTGATCCGGACTGCTCCCCGGCTCAGGG
>JBOHGT010000274.1:0-2577 GCA_050700385.1 Pseudonocardiaceae bacterium
GCCCGCCACGCCGTGCCGCGCTCGGCTGCGGTGGCGGGCGCCGCGTCGAGCTGCAGCGGCGGCTCGTCGGCCCACCGCGGGTCCCAGCTGGCCATCCCGACGAGCAGCACCGGGACCGGCGCGGTGGTGAGCAGCCGCAGCACCGCCGGGGCCTCGGCGACCAGTGTGTCGATCGGCTCGACGATCAACCCGGCGCCGGTGAGCCGGGCTTCCCGGACCAGCGCGCGGGCGACGTCGGCCGCAGCCGGCTCGCTCACCAGCCGGCCCGCGTCGGCCGCCAGCACCGGCCGTGCAGTCGTGGCCAGCGCGGCCGCGGCGAGCGCCTGGCCGGACCCGCCGGGCCGTTCCCGCAGGTAGACCAGCCGCATTCCCCGTGCCAGCGCCCCGCCCAGCGCGTCGGCACCCGTCACGCCGCCACACCGGGGTGGGGACACCAGCACGGCGGCCGGCACCGGGTCCGGCCGGTCGTCGCCGAGCAGGTGCGCGGTGACCCGGTCGGGAACCCGCAGCGCCCGGGACAGCAGCGGCCGGTCAGTGTCCTCGACGGCGAGCAGCCCGGCGGTCAGCAGCGGAGCCCGCCCGGTGAGCCGGGCCCGGCCCTGCTCCGACGCCTCCGGCATCCCGCACAGCCGCAGCGCCATCCCCACCGCGGCGCGCCGCCGCGTCACGTCGTCGTTGAGATAGCCGTAGAGCTGCTCGAAGCGGCTGTCCAGGTCGGGTGCAAGCGCGACGAGCAGCAGCTCGACGTCCAGCGCGTCGAGCCCCATCGAGCGTGCCAGCGCCCGCAGCCGAACCGGCGTACCGGCACGCTCGGCGGCGTCCGCGGCGGTCTCCACCGCGGCCAGGTGCGTGCCAGCGACCGGATCCGGCTCGGCGGGCGTCAGCCTGCCTGCCAATACTTGCTCCACCGCGTCGTCGGACAGGTACAGCCCGCGGAACGGGTCGTCGGGCTGCGGGTCGACCTCGCGGCGAGCAGCCACGGCGCGGCGCACCCGCTCCTCGACGACGGTGAGCCGGCCGAGCAGGTGGGCCAGGCCCGGATCGGCGCTCATTGCGGCCGGCGACGGGTCCGGGTCATCGCGGGGCGCGGGGCGGGCCGCTCCGGACGGTGCTTGCGGACCCGCCCGTCCGCCTGCTCCCCGTCCAGGTCGCCGAAGTCCACCTGCATGCCCTCGCGCACCGGCGGCCCGGCCAGGTACCGCTTCCCGGCGTCGACCGGAGCGCTGACCACGACGTCCAGCGACGGCTTGAGCTCGCCGCCCAGCGCGGTCCAGACGTCGGCGAACGCGCGGTCCTCCGGCGGCGGCAGCGCCACAGTGAGCGGCACCGGCAGTTCCAGCTCCGCGAGCGGCCCTTCGAGCAGCCCGACCGGGATGGACTCGTAGCCCAGCAGGCAGGACAGCAGCGAGGAGAGCAGCCGGTGCTCGTCCTCCGGTCGCTGGGTCCACGCGGTGAGCAGGTAGGACAGCTTGACGTACCGCGGCGGCATGTGCCGGGCGGTGACCGCCCCGTCGGGGTCGTACTCGTTGATCAGCCCGCGCTCCCGGCGGCGGAGGTCCTCGCGGATGTCGTACAGGTAGAGGTTCACCGTCGGGGCGTTGCGCCGGGCCGCCCAGTCCTTGGTCGGCGCGTCGAACACCACGTCGACGTCCGAACCGGCCAGCGCCTCGCCGCGGACCAGCTGGCGCAGTGCCTCGTCCACCTCGTGGATCATCCGATCATCGCCCCTGTCGTGTCACTGTTGCGGTCATTCGCGCTCGAAGAGCTCGATCTCGCTCAGCGCGAGTCCGGGGCTCTGCACGGAGCGGTAGGTGGACACGACGTGGATCTCGACGCTGGTGGCGCCGTCGCCCCCGCCGAACTCGACCTGCTGCGGCTCGGGCGTGTCTTCGAGTGTCACGTCGGCGGTCTGGCCGGTGGAGTACACCAGGTGCAGCTGCTGCGCCCGGCCCAGTGCCTGGAAGTCCTCGCCCCCACCGTTGTGGACGATGGCGCGCACCAGGTCGGTCGGGCGGTCGAAACCCAGCACGAGCGTGGGCTGCGCCGCCGCATCCGGTGCCGTCCAGAAGGTGTTCTTGAACCCGTCGGTGGCCGCGCCCGCGGGGTGATCGGGGAGCTCGCCGGTAGCGGTGACCGACGTCGGCCGGACCGGTACGTACTGCGGCAAGATCAGCGATCCCACCCGATCCTTGGCCGCCAGCGCCTGCTCGTTCACCGCGCCCCGTAGCTGGGGGAAGATCATATAGAGCAGCCCGGCGAGCAGCAGGGCGACGAGCAGCATGCGGCGGGCCGCCACGAAGAGGCCGCGTAGTGACCGCGCCCCCCGGCCGGCGCGCCGCTTCGGCCGGCTTCCCGCCGGGCGCACCCTCCGTTGGAAGAGCCGCAGGAGCTTGCGCCACCACGGGGTGGGCACCACGGTGGCGGTCTGCAACGAGCCGCCGCACCGGCTGCAGAACCGCCGGGTCGGTGGGTTGCCCTCCCCGCAGTCCCCGCAGATCAGGTCGTCGGGCTGCGGCCGCCGGGTGGGCGGCGCCGTCACCACCGGCGCCGCCGGCCGTCGCCGCGGCTGCTGCGGGG
>JBOHGT010000275.1:0-11440 GCA_050700385.1 Pseudonocardiaceae bacterium
ACCGACCCGTCATATGCCTCCGACCTGAGAGCGGCTTGAAGCTCAGTGCGATCTTGTTCTGAAAGACTCATGGGGAATATGGTCTCACGCCACGCCCTCAATGTAAAGTCGAACATATCTGCCGACAGTAGGTGAGCGGCTACGCATGCCCGAGGGGCACTCACGTGCAGAGCCGACATGGCTGAACGGTACCACCGACCGTGTCCCTGGCCCATGACTCCAACTCAGTACGACTACCGCAGATCTTGATGTAGTCCCCTGTCGTCCACCGTCTGGCATTGGGCTGCAAGCGCGTGATCGTCCAGCAGGTGGCTCGATGCAGGCGCAGATAATATGGGTTCGGATTGCGCTCGGTATTGAGAACAAACCCATCGGTGTGTTGCGCTATCCAGGCGAGGTAACCGTCGTCATTGTCAACGAATCGAACCATCATCAACCCCTCACACCCGATTTCCGCGAATCGCGGAGCGACGCGCTCCCTAAAATGGCGATAGGTGCCCTGCTGAACTGGGATAAAAATGCTTGCAAGGCAATGATCGCCAAGTTGGAAGGGAGACCTACCTGGTGGTACACTACGGTGGATAGGCGGCTCGTCGATGACGAGCGCGTACGCGCCGAGTGGCTGCACGCCTACCCCAAGGGCCGCAAGCAGGTCTGGTTCGACCGAGAAGACGACGAGTTCGACTTCCGTGGCGAGGGGCTGCGTGGGGAGAAGCTGGAGCTGGCCCGCCGGGCCCGCCCGGACACGCTGTTCCTCAGCGTGGCGGCGCAGTTCAATCATGAGCAGCTCGAGCCGGTGGTTCGCACTGCTCGGAGCGGTCCTGGAGGCGTTGGACCGGGGCACGGTCGTGCTCGTGGACGAGCTGGACGCGGGATCGTGCAGGAGGCGTGGCTGGGTGGTCGCTGGCGGTTGGGTGCAGACGACTCGGGCATCGACGAGATCCGGGTAGCGCTGCTCAAGGGCCGCGGCGTGCTGGAGCAGTCCGCTAGGTCCGGTGCCGGCGGCGAAGAGCAGCACGGTGTGGTGGGCGCCGCGCAGCACACCGAAGATCCGGGTCACCCGGTGCCGACCACCCACGTTGTCCTCGCGAGCCCGAGCCCCGGGTCGCGGCCCGTGGTGCCAGCCGTGACCGTATTCGGCGTTGAGGGGACTGTCGGGGTAGGCGAGCGCAGCTGGGAGATCAGCCCGGACACCAGTCGCCGGAAGGTCGGGAGGGTGTACAGATGGGGTGATCAGGCGCCGGAGCGAGGCTGCTCACCCGCCGCCGCAGCGACACGTCCACACCGTCGGCGACCCGGCGGCGACCCGACACCCGGGAGATGTCATGAGCCAGCCACGGCTGCGCAGCCGCGCGATGACCGAACAGGTCGCCCAGACCGCAATCGACCAGGCCTGCCGGGCGCTGCGGCCGCCCACCATCCGCACCCGGGTCGAGGAGATCACCGCCGCCACGCAGCGCGAGCAGCTGACCTACTGGGGATTCCTCGCCGAGCTGCTGCTCGCCGAGTGCGAGGAGACCGCCAGCGCCGCCAGCGCCTCCAACGAGTCGTTCTCCGGCTGGACCAAGACATTCACCGACCCCCGGCGCTGCGCCGCCATCGTCGACCGGCTCACCTCCACCGGGAACATCATCGAGACCGGCGCCAACAGCTACCGCCCGGCACCCAAGACGAGATGACCCAGCCGCTCACAGGCGCGATCGCGCTGCCCGACGGGACCGTCATCCGCGGCCGCGGCCGCCGCGACCCACTGCCGGCCGGGCCGCCGCCTGACTTCGGTCTCTACCTCGGCCGGCCACCGGACACACCGCGCCGAGGCCCCCTGCGCTGCCGCCCCGCCTGGCAGCCGGACTGGCCCGCAGACTGGATTGACTGGCCCGACTTCCGCACCCCACGCCACGACCAGTCGGCCGCCGCCGCCATCCACCACGCCTACCTCCTGGCCCGCTCCGGGCAGCGCGTGGAGATCGCCTGCACCGGCGGCACCGGGCGCACCGGCACCGTCATCGCCTGCATGGCCATCCTCGCCGGACACCCCACCGTCGATGCCGTCCACTGGACTCGGCAGCACTACCGACAACGAGCGGTCGAGACACCCGGACAACGACGCTGGATCACCTGGTTCGCCACCCATCACCCCGGGACCAGTTCAGACCACCCGGGTTCTGGGGGTGGTCGCAACACCTGAGCTTCCTCGGGAGTTGCGATGCCTGGAGCACGGCGGGTTCGGCGCTCGCCCGGCGTGGCGCCACAGACCACGCTACGTGATCAATACCTTGCGCGCGTGGTGCAGGGGATGAACAACTCGGCGGCCTGTCGCGTGGTTGGGGATCAACCGCCGCACCGGCACCCGGTGGCGTTACGGGTGCACCGTGGTCACCCGCGACGGGCGCGAGCACACCTACCTGCCGATCACCGCGGCGGGGTGTGCGAGTTCGGAGTCGGGGCGGTTCCTGTCCGAAGACGAGCGGGTGACCGTGGCCGACGGGCTGCAGGCCGGTCTCTCCTAGCGGGCCATCGCCGCCCAGCTCGGCCGAGCCCCGTCCACGGTCAACCGCGAGATCGCCCGCAACCGGGACCCGGACACCGGCGGCTACCACCCCTTCCGGGCTCACCGACGCGCCGCGGGGCGCTGGCCGCGCCCGAAGACGGGCAAGCTGGTGGAGAACATCGAGCTGCGTGAGGTCGTGCAACAGCGTCTTGCGCAGGGGAGGAGCCCGGAGCAGATCAGTCGAACGCTGCCTCGGACATTCCCCGATCGCCCGGAGATGCGCGTGGCCACCGAGACGATCTACCAGGCCGTCTATGTGCAAGGACGCGGCGAGCTACGCCGCGAGCTGTCTCGCTGCCTGCGCACCGGCCGGTCCTGTCGCAAGCCGCGACGCCATACCGAGCAGCGCACCCCGCGCTATATCGACCCGATGGTGATGATCAGCGACCGGCCCGCCGAGGCCGCCGACCGAGCCGTGCCCGGGCACTGGGAAGGGGAGACCTGCATCATGGGCAGCCACAACCGCTCCGCGATCGGCACCCTGGTCGAGCGCCACACCCGCTACGTGGTGCTGCTGCACCTGCCCCACGGCCACCACGCCGAACACGTCCGCGACGCACTCTTGGCCGCTGTCACTGACCTGCCCGCGCACCTGGTCCGCTCGCTGACCTGGGATCAAGGTGTCGAGATGGGCCGCCACGGCGAGTTCAGCGTCGCGACTGAGATCCCGGTCTTCTTCTGCGATCCCGGCCGATCCTGTCGCGGCCGAGCTCAACTCCCGACCCTGCAAGACCCTCAGCTGGGAGACCCCCGCCGAGCGGCTCGCGGCCCTGCTCGCACCGGCAGCCTGACCACCAATGGCGCGGCTGCTTCTGATCAACGGCTTGCCGGGTAGTGGCAAGTCGACCCTGGCCAGGCGCTACGGCGACGAGCACCCGCTGTCGTTGTGCCTGGACATCGACGTGGTTCGCGGTCTGCTCGGCTCATGGAAGGACCAGCCGAGCGAGGCGGGCCTTCTGGCCCGGCGGCTGGCCGCAGCGATGGCGCGCGTGGCGCTCGGCGAAGGCCGTGATGTGGTGGTTCCGCAGTTCCTGGCCCGACCGGGGTTCATCGAAGAACTGCAGGTCCTCGCCGACGAGCTCGGCGTCAAGTTCGTCGAGGTCGTGCTGCTCGAGGAGCCCGACCGTGCCGCGCGGCGGCTCGCGCAGCATGACCAACCGTGTTGCGATGACCCCCAGCATCCGCCTTTGACAAAGTGGGGCCAGTTCAGGTTGCCGGTCGCGGCGAGCGCGTCGATGACGGCGGGCTGCTCCAGCTCGAACACCGACGCGCCCGCCCGGCAGGCGTCCAGGGACCGGAACAGCGCGGCCTCGGGCGCGAATTCGACCCGCGCGCACTCCACCTCCGGAGTTGTCATGGCCAGGTGACGATGCCATGGCCCGGCTGTAGGTAACGGGTAGTCCGGAAGGAGAACGTGCCTATGCCGCCAACTCCTGGTCGGTGGCAGCGTCACGCACGGCCAGGCCGACTGGTGTCGGCCGGTGCTGCCGGCCCTGCGGGGAACCGGTGGCCGGAGTGTCACACTGCCACCGCCAGGTGCCGCAATGCACCCGCACGGAGCCGATAGGGGTCTCGGCCACGACGGTCGGCTGCCCGCAGCCCAAGCAGGCAAGAGCGACCGGGTTCGGGAACCGCATCAGACCACCCCCAACCTCACGTCCGCCACGCGCTCCTAGCGGCGTGGACACCCGCCGACCGACCATCCACTTGTGATGAGGACTTTGATCTGATCCTTGATACATCGGTGGGTGTCCGCCGGCTCTCGACCAGACGTCCACACACAGGACGTGCGGTAGCCACCGGCGGCGGCGTGGACGGCAGCGCTCCCTCCGAGGTTCGGAGCGACCCTTCCGGGTGATACTTCGTACGCTAAGCTAACTGGCGGAGTGAATGCGGCCAGGATGTCAAACATGGAGGCAACGGTGACTCGAGCAGGCGAGACAGACTTTGCTTCGTACGCTCAACTTTCGGAATCGGAGCAGGAAGTGCTCGAGCAAGCACTCGCGTCAATTCCTGATGACATTCTATCGACGGGCGATCGCCGGTCGATCGAATCCCGGATCCGGCGGCGTCTACAGCAGGAGGGAGTTCTCGACATGGGGGACGCGGGAGGGCCATTAGGAGTCGCGGAAATTCCTGCAGTTGCCTTCGTCGGCCGAGCACTCGGATGCCTCGCGTCGAGCTATGTGCCCTTGCGGGGAATCAGTCATAATAAGCCTGCCGATGCAGTAGCTGAGTCGATCGCACGGGCGGTCGCGGAGTGTGTCCCGGGCGGTACCGATGCGGTCAAATCCGACATTCTAAAATACCGGCGCCAGGTTGCGAGCGCTCTCACAGCACTTGAGCTCCCCGCACTGGGGGACGCACTCCTTGCGGGTGATTCACCGGATTGACGATGCAGCAGGTGCACGATCTGGCGTTGTCATCAGCTGAGCTGCAGCCAGGCTTCCAGCGTCCGAGCCATCTCCCAGCGGGAGAGCTCGTAGCGGCTGGTGAGGAGCACCTCCCGCATCCTGTCCCAATGCGCGGGCGAAGTAGGCGGTCGCTCGGCGTAGGACCTCGTTCCGATCAGGAGCCCGACGAGAAGCACTCCGCGACTAAGCGCGAGCGCCCGCGCAGTCCGATGCCGCCCGTGCACCGCCTACGGCGACGGCGACCGCACGGTCGATAAGGTGCTCGGGCAGGCCGGCCTGCTCACCGTGCCAGCGCACCCATTCGGGCAACAGTGCCTTCGCCGCGACGGTGATCGGATTGTCAGGGATCCAATCGTTGATCAACGTGAGCTGGAATTGAACTCGATGTGGCGAGGCCGCATGCCAGGTGTCGGGCAGCGTCCCCTCCATCCACTCCTGTGTCAGCGCATCGACGGCCTCCGGATCCGGTTCGGTACCGTGGCGCCGCACATGCCAGCCGGTGAACGCCCCTGCCATCGGATCCGTGTCGAGGTTGTGGTACAAGGACAGCGCCTGCGGCAGTGGCATTCCCCGCCTCCGCAGCGCATCCGCGAGATCGTGTATCCGGCGGCGCGCCCGGAACCAGTTATCCAGTACCGTCCGCGATTCGCTTCCCCGGACAGTATCTTCTCCGGAATCGCAATGGACGAGGCAGAGCAGGCGCTCCGCCGACTCGACCCGCTCCGGCCGTGCGCCCTCCGCCATCTCACCCACAAGCGCTCGCCACGCGGTGGCCGCCTGCGCCACGTCGTCGAAGACACCCGCATGGACGATCTCGACGAACCCGCACGCGTCGATGTCGAACAGGAACACCGAACGGTCCACCCCACCGGGATAGGAAAACCCAGCGATCAGCGCGATGCGCGTGCCGTAAACGTCGCGCATCTCCCACACCTCACCGGTGGCCGTGATCCGCGCGAGCTGACGCAGCCAGCCCGGCTGCTGCGCCACCGCCGCATCACCCCGCAACTCCTTCTTCGCGCGGCCCAACGCCGTCTGCGCTATGGACTCCAGCGCCGGTGACCCGATAGAGGTCAGACCGTGCAGCAATCGCCACGGTGGCCCCCACGCGCCGTCCCGGCTGCCCACCTCCTCCCGGATCCGAGCCGTCGCGGCCTCCGTGAGCTCCTCGAACCACCAGCTGAACCACATCCCCTTGCGTTCCTCACGCGTGATGCGGTACAGCTCGGCGCCCAACAGCTCCGCCGTCGCCTGTTCAAGCTCCCGAGGCCCCCGCGCCGCCATGACGACGCCGGCCCCATCGAGGATGGTCTTGATCGAGGAATCGAACCACGCCGGCCGCTGCCGCGGACCCAGCAGCGACTGCATCGGCGTGAACACCGATTGCGGTGGACCGGTCGGCATGCCATGAGTGTGACGCCGCGCAGCACCACGCTGACCGGATGAGGTCTTGCTCTTCTTGCTCTTGCGACCACGAGACACCGGCGACATGCGCAGGATGGTAGGGCTGGACGCGTTGGCCACCGCGCGCTGGCCCTGCCCGCGGTGGTCGTAAACCGGTCGCGGGGTGGGGTAGCGTGTCTTCCGTGGGTTGGGCCTTCTTCACCAGGCTGCGCCGCGTCTCCCGGACGCCGCGCCGCTGACCCACGCGCCTGCGCGGGCAGGGGTAGCGCACGGCGTCCGATCCGGATCCCCTTCCGATCGACGCGAAGCGCAGGTTTCCCGTGCCCTCCTCTGCTCCTCGCCGCCTCATCGGCGGCCGTCACGAACTCGGCCAGAACTTCCTTGCCGACCGCTGCATTGCCGATCGCATCGCCCGGCTGGTCCCGTCCGATCCACCCGTCCCCGTCTTGGAGCTCGGCGCCGGTGACGGCGCGCTGACCCGGCAGCTCACCGCCCGCGGGCATACCATCACCACCGTCGAGCTGGACCCCGGCCGGGTCGCCGTGCTGCGCGGAGCGCTCGGCGCGCGGGTGCGGGTCGTGCGGGCCGACATGCTGCGGTTCCGGCTCGACGTCGCACACCACGTCGTCTCCAATGCGCCCTTCGGCATCACCACGCCGCTGCTGCGGCACCTGCTCGCGCAGCGCGCCTGGCACAGCGCCGTCCTGCTCCTGCAATGGGAGGTAGCCCGCAAGCGCGCCGCCGTCGGCGGCGCCACACTGCTCACCGCGAGCTGGTGGCCGTGGTACGAGCTCACCACGGTCACCGCGCCTGTGCGGTGGACCCGCTCGGGCCGCGGGGCCTCCGGCTGGGCCGGTCGCTCGACCAGGCGCGGACGGTGGCCGGTTCGGGTAGAAGCCGCTGGAGGCCCCTCGTCCTCGATCGCCCGGCAGCGGAATCAGTCAGAGGGAGGATTGTTGCCAAGGCGCCGCAGGATCTCGGCAAAGCCTTGGTCGATCCGTGTCTCCAACGTGTCGAGGCGTCCGGTGATGTCGTCCAGCTTGCGGCCGTGCTCGGCCAGCGTCTCGGTGTGGCCGTCCACCGCTTCCTTGATGTCCAGCGCTGTGTCCGAGATCGCGGTGATGTCCTGCTCGGCGCGTTCAACTCGCCGTGAGACTTGTTCCGGGCTGGCCATGACGAGCAGCGTACCGCCAGCCGCCCGGCGTGGACTTTGATCATGAGGGGAGGCGCTCCGCGGCGAGGGAGTAGCGGATTATCCACTGCACCTCACCGGGCAGCGCCACCGTGCCCTGGTAGCCGATCTCGCCGGAGCCGTCCGGGCACCATCGCCGCGTGACGTTGCGCTGGTGCTTCCGCTCAACACTACTCATCGTTACCGCTGGCCCCTGGCACGCGTGGCTTGCCTGGTAGTACGACGTGCGTTTCGACTCGACCGAGGTCACTCTCACCCTGGGTACGGGCCGGTCGCAGCTCCCGCGGGACTGGCTTCTCTGAGACGGTGGCAGAGCACATCGACGTCGCCCTCGTCGTGGTAGATGCCGAAGCCGAATCGCAGCCGATCGTCGCGGTAGTCGGTGATCACCTTGCGGGCCCGCAGCCACGCAGCGACCGCGCCCGCGTCGGGAAGGCGGAAGGTCAGGAAATGCCCCCGTTCGCCGATCCCGACGGGCGGCACGAGCGTGGCGCTGCCGAGCCCGGGCACGTCCAGCGCATCAAGCCGGTCGAGGAAGTGTGCCTGCAGCCGGCGGACGTGGGCGTGGATGGCGGGCACCGACAGGCCCAGCTCGCCGAGCAGCCGTTGGACCGCGTTGAAGCGGTACAGCCCGGTCGCATCGAACGTCGCGCCCAGGAACCGTGCGGCGTCCCGCGGGTAGCTCACCTGCCCGGGCGGTCCGGCGAGCTCGGCGAAGCCCGCGAACCAGCCCGTGTTCACCGGACGCTCGCCGTAGCCGGGCGGGCAGTGCAGGAAGCAGGCGCCCTCGCCTGCCATCGCGTACTTGTAGCCGCCCGCTAGGTAGAAGGCCCGGTCCGCGATCGGCGCGAGGTCGGTCGGCACCGCCATGAACCCGTGGTAGCCGTCGACGACCACGAACGTCTCGTCGGCGGGCACGGCGGCGGCGACCGCCTCGAGGTCGGCGACGGCAAACCCCGAGTTGAAGTGCACCTGGCTGAAGAACACCAGGTCGTGACCGCCGCGGACGGCGGCGTGGCGCAACCGCTCGGCAAAGGTGGCGAACGGCTCGGCCGCCACCCGCTCGACGACCGCGAGCCCGGCCTCCTCCAGCCGGCGCACCTGCCGGGTGAAGCTGTGGAACTCGCTGTCCGTGGTCAGGATGCGCGTCGGCACCGGCAGGCACGACAGCAGCCGCAGCACCAGCTCGTGAGTGTTCGGTGCGAACGTGACCGTCGCGGGGTCGGGCAGGCCCAGTTGGCGGGCGACGTGCCTGCTGGCCTCGGGCATCACCTCGCCCAGCAGCAGGTTCCACTTGTCGTCGTGCAGCGCGGCGGCGTCGAGCCACACGCGCTGTTGTGCTTCGAACGTCACGTCCGGCCAGGGGTGGTGGCTGTGCGCTGCGACGTGCAGCCGCTCCCGGTCGTGGGCGAGGAAGCGGGCGAAGTGCCGCTTGTAGCTCATCGCTGCCCTCGGTAGCGAAAGCCCATCTGCTCGGCGACCTCGGGTGGCAGCGTGGGCAGCGCAGAGCGGGGGATGAAGAACGTCGGCAGGTCGAACAGGTCCCGGAACACCCGGTGCTTGCGCGCGGCGGCCTCCAGGTACGCATGGCCTGCCGTGCCGCCCGTGCCGATCCGCGCCCCGATCATGCGGTGGGCGAGCAGGGCGTGCCGGTAGCGCCACGCGGTGAACCCCTCGTCGATGTCGACCAGTGCAGTGAGCAGGCGGAACGGCAGCTGGAAGATCGGCTCGTCGCGGTAGAGGTTGATGAGCAACGCCGCGAGGAATGCCTGGTGCGACAGGCGCCGCTTGCCGCAGGTGACCAGCTCGGCGTAGCGGTCGCGATCGAAGACGGCCGCGAAGTTCGTCACCGTCTGCTCGAGCGTCGTGAGCTGCTCGGCCCTGCCATGGTCGTCCAGATTGGGATGGCCCTCGATCACGTGGCGCTCGCCGGCGAGCATCTCCTCGACCGCCCGCTGGTAGGAGCGCCAGAAGTCGTAGTCACCGAACTGGAGGAAGGGCGTGCGCTCCAGCCACCACCCGACGTGGTCGAGTAGCGACGGCTGTTGCTGCGACGCCTCCAGCCAGCGGGCGTGCTCGTCACTGAGCACCCGCAGGTATGGCGACCCCTTGATGCTCAACCGGTGGGGCGGCCGGAGGCCGAGCAGGTTCTCGATCAGACGGAACTGCACGCTCTGGAATCCCGAGGCTGGGATGAGCTCATCGCGGAAGTCCAGGAAGTCCAGCGGGGTCATCGTCTCGAGCACGTCGATCTGGTCGAGCAGCAGCCGCTGGATAGCCGTGATCCGGCCCAGGCGGGCAACCACCCGACCCATCTCCTTCTCGGGGACGACGGCGGCTCCCATCACCTGCAGCACGGCGTCGAGCTCGAACAGGATCTGCTTGAACCACAGCTCAAAGGCCTGGTGGACGATGATGAACAGCTGCTCGTCGTGCGCCGGCTCGCCGCGCCGGGCGCTGACCAGCCGCTGGCTGCCCAGCAGCTGGTCCAGCTGCAGGTAATCCCAGTAGTACAGCGGCTCCCCACGCGCGGTCATCGCCACACAACCGTACGCTCGGCCCGGCTCAACCAGCGTCGAGCACCGGGACCTCGGGATCGTCGACGGTGGCCAGCACGGCGTCGGGACCGGCGGCCGCACCACGCTCGAACGCGGCGAGGAAGCCGGTCTCGCCGAGCGCGGCCCGCACCGCGGCGCTGATCCGGTCGACGTCGGCGCGCTCGGCAGGCGGCAACGGCCGGTCGACGGAGCGCCGGGCTGCGGAGGCGGTCCCCAGCAGCAGCGCGGCACGCGCGTGGTCGCCGGCCAGCGCCTCGGCGCCGGCGAGCCCTTCCAGAGCGAGTGCCACGGCGCGGGGGTCGCCGGTGACCCGCGCGGAAGCGAGGCCCTCGACGTGCCGGACGCGGGCCGTCCCGGCGTCGCCGCGCAGCTCGGCGACGAAGCCGAGCTCGGCGAGCACGAACGCCACACCGGGGTGGGAGCCCGCGACTCGGTGGGCCTCGAGCATGGCTTGCAGCTGCGTCTCGGCGGCGTCGAGCCGGCCCTGCCGCCGGGCGATCAGGCCCAGACCGACCCGGGCGAAGGCGACGCCGGGCTCGAACGCCTGCTCGCGGGCCAGCCGCAGGGCACGCTCGTGGAACGCGAGCGCGGCCGGGTAGTCACCGGCCAGCGCGGCGAGCCTGCCGACGCGGCCCAGCTGCTGGGCGACCACCGGCCACAACCCGATATCCTCGGCCAGCCGCAGCCCGTCGGTGTGCAGCGCCGTGGCCCGGTCGTAGTCCCCCTCGATCTCGGCGAGCACACCCAGCAGCTCGGCGCTGCGTACCTGGCCCCAGCGGTCGCCGACCTCACCGAACAGCCACCAGCTCTCCTCGCCGTCGCGCCGGGCGGCGGCCAGCTCGCCATGGCGCAGTTCCTCCGAGCCGCGGACGCACAACGCCGCGGCCACTCCCCACCGGTCCCCGAGCCGGCGGAAGCTCGCCAGTGCATCGTCGACCAGCCGGCTGCCGGACGACGGCTCGCCGCCACCCACCATGACGAAACCGACCAGCCACTGCGCGTGCGCCAGCCCAGCGGGATCGTCCAGCCGGGCATAGAGCTCGAGCGCCGCCCGGCCGTGCTGCGCCGGATCGTCGCCGTCCCACTCCTGGGAACCGAGGCCGGACAGCCCGACCAGTGCCCTGGCCCGTGCGGCGGCGGGCCCCTGGCCGTCGGCCGACAGCGCCATCGCCAGCAACCGGCGGCCCTCGCTGTGGCGGCCGCGCAGGAACCAGTACCAGGCGAGCGCACCGGCCAGCCGCAGCGCCCGTGCCGCGTCGGGCGGCGCGACCGGCCACACCAGCGCGGCCCGGCAGTCGGCGGTCTCGGCATCCAGACGCTC
>JBOHGT010000276.1:0-3315 GCA_050700385.1 Pseudonocardiaceae bacterium
AGCCATGACTACCGAAATCGTTCACGACAATGGGGGTTACTCGGCCCGGGCGAGTTCGCGGCGCAGCAGGTCGGCGAAGGTGAAGGTACCGGTGGGCTGGTCGTTCTCGCCGAGCAGGTAGAGCCGCTTGACCGCCACCAGCACGCGCTCGGCGACCACGTCACGGAAGGCCGGGTCGAGCAGCCTGCGCCGGTCGACCGGGTTGGTGAGGTAACCGAGCTCGATGCGCACCGCAGGCATCCGCGTCATGCGCAGCACGTCCCAGGTCTTGGGGTGGGTGCCGCAGTCGAGCATCCCGGTGCGGTGTACCAGCTCGCGCTGGATGAACCCCGCGAGGGCCTCGCCGACGGTGGAGGTGGTGCCGTTGCCCGTGCCGAAGTGGAAGGTCGCCACTCCTTGAGCCAGCGGGGAGCGGTGCGCGTCGGCGTGCAGCGAGAGCACCAGGTCGGCGCCGGCGTTGTTGGCGAAGGTGGCCCGGTCGGCTTCGCTGGGGCTGTTGTGGGGTCCGCGGGACAGCAGCGGCTCCATGCCGGTCGCGGCCATCCTGCCTTCGATGCGGCGGGCGAGGTCCCACATCAGGTCGGCCTCGACCGCGGCGTCGACCTCCGCGCCGCGGTCGGCGCCGCCGTGGCAAGGGTCGATGACGATGCGCTTGCCGCGCAGCTGCGGCCCAGCCCGGCGCACGCGCTCCTGTTCTCGCAGGTAGACGGGCCGCCCGCCACGGACCTTGGGCTGCAGCTGGCGCAACGCGCGCAGCGTGCCCGGGCCGCACAGCCCGTCGACCTGGAGCCCGTAGTCGCGCTGGAAGCTGCGCAGCGCGTGCTCGGTCTGCGGGCCGAAGACGCCGTCCGCGCGGCCGGCGTCGTAACCGAGCTCGAGCATTCGCTCCTGCAGGGCGGAGACGTCGTCGCCGCGCATCGGGTGGGTGACCGAGTAGGTGAGGCTCCGGTCGCCCAGCCGCAGCCGGGCGTCGCAGAGTGCCTGGTAGGTGGCTGGTCCCACGGTGCCGTCCACGGTCAGGCCGCGCAGCTGCTGGAAGGCGCGCACAGCGTGCTCGACGGTGCTGTCGAAGAGGTCCGGCCCGGGTGGCGGCCGGAGCAGTGCCTGCGAAGTCAGCATTGACCGGATCTCGGCTACCGCCGGTCCGACGTCGCCGCGGCGCAGCAGCTGCATGCACCCCTCACTTCGGATCGGGCGCCGGACCGTGGCGGGTCGCGGCGCGGGGTCGTGGCGTTCCATTGTGCCCCGTCGCGTTGCGTGCGCCCCCCAGGGCAGACTACCGAGCGTGGCCAGGCAGCACGCGACCGGCCGCCCTGCGCAGGAAGACGGCCGGTCGGCGTGATCGGTTGCATGCGACGCGGGAGGTCGACCCGGACGGGTCGCGCCGCGCGTTACAGGTAGTCGGCGAGGTCGGCGAGCAGCGCTGCCTTCGCCTTGGCCCCGACGATCTGCTTCACCGGCTTGCCGCCGGAGAACAGGATCATCGTCGGGATCGACATGATCTGGTAGTCACGCGGAGTGCTCGGGTTGGCGTCGACGTCGAGCTTCGCCACGGTGATCCTGTCGGCGTTCTCCGTGGCGATCTCCTCGAGCACGGGGGCGACCATCTTGCACGGGCCGCACCAGGTTGCCCAGAAGTCGACCAGCACGGGTTTCTCGCTGCCCAGCACGTCATCGCTGAACGTCTGGTCGGTCACTGTCACGGTCGGCTTGTCGGCCATGTCCTTCGTCTCCTGTCCGGGTGCGGGCGGGTCTCGGGGTCGATGGTCTGACCCCGCGAGCGATACTCGAGTAGCTGCGAGCAGGTTTCAGTCGCCTGGTCCGTAGCCGCCCCCGACGAGCTCGGGCGCCTTCTCGGCCTGCGGTTCATCGGCGTGCTCGGCGAGCCAGCGCTCGGCGTCGATGGCAGCGGAGCAGCCGGTACCGGCGGCGGTGACGGCCTGCCGGTAGATGTGGTCGACAAGGTCGCCCGCGGCGAACACGCCTTCGATGCTGGTGGCGGTGGCGGGTGCGTTCACCCGGACGTAGCCCTCGTCGTCGGTGTCGAGCTGGCCGGCGACCAGCTCGCTGCGCGGGTCGTGGCCGATCGCGACGAACATGCCGCTGACGTCGAGCGTCGCTCCGTCGGAGAGCTCTAGCCCCGTGACGCCGGTCTCGCCGAGTACCCGCTCGACGGTCACCCCGGTGCGCCAGTGGATCTTCTCGTTGGATCGGCCGCGCTCGAGCATGATGCGCGAGGCGCGGAACTCGTCGCGCCGGTGCACGACCGTGACCGACCGGGCGAACCGGGTGAGGAATGTGGCCTCCTCCATCGCGGAGTCCCCGCCACCGATGACCGCGATGTCCTGGTCGCGGAAGAAGAACCCGTCGCAGGTGGCGCACGAGCTGACCCCGCGGCCGAGCAACTCGGCTTCGCCGGGCACGCCCAGGTAGCGCGGCTGCGCGCCCATCGCGAGGATCACGGCGCGGGCGCGGTGCGTGGCGCCGTCGACGGTGACCGTCTTGACCTCGCCGGAGAGATCGACGGCCTCGACGTCCTGCGGGCGGATCTCGGCGCCGAAGCGCTCGGCCTGGGCGCGGAACTGCTCCATCAGGTCCGGGCCCATGATCCCGTCCCGGAAGCCGGGATAGTTCTCCACGTCGGTGGTGGTCATCAGGGCGCCGCCGTACTGGCTGCCCTCGAATACCAGCGGTTCCAACTGCGCGCGCGCCGCGTACACCGCAGCGGTGTAGCCAGCCGGGCCCGAGCCGATGATGACCAGGTCGCGGATCTGTTCGCTCACATCGGACACAACACGATCCTAGGGAGCAGTGTTCCCCGCCCGGTTGGGTGCTCTTCAAGTACCACCAACCCCGGGTTGGTGGTACTTGAAGAGCTACCTGTCAGCGGCCGACGATGTCGTCGGCCAGGAGTGACGGGTTGCCGGGGCCGCAGTCCGGGCCGACGACGACGATCCGGAACTGCGCGATCTGCCCCGTGGGCAGCACCAGCAGGATCCCGCGCCGGCCGTCGAGGGTGACCTCGCGGGAGCCCAACGGGTTCCCCGCGGGTGCGATGCCGTTGGCATGCAGGCAGGCCGCCACCGCATCCGGCCGGGACAGCGGGCCGTAGTCGCGGGCGCCGAGCGCCGCGTCGAGCCCGTCACCGGGGTCGGAGAGCGCGAGCGTCGGCGGCCCGAACACCGGGGAGTCACCGGTCTCCTGCTGGACACCCCCGAGCGCGAGGACCGTGGCGGCGGCCGCGGCGGCGAGCAGCCCCGCACCGGCCCAGCCGGCGCGGCGCCGGCCCCGGCCCCGGCTCGCCAGGTCGGCAGC
>JBOHGT010000277.1:0-2208 GCA_050700385.1 Pseudonocardiaceae bacterium
CTCAGCAGGGGCTGTCCCTTGATCACCAAGTGATGGTCAGCCGGGTGTATGGCCGGTCGATGTGCGCCGGGGACGCGGGCCGGTCGTGACGTGTCTCAGCGGGGTGGGCGGTGATGGTGGGCTGGCCGGGACGTTGCTGGTCCCAGCGGTCCAACAGATCGTTGGCTTGGGCGGTGAGGTTGGTGTCGGGGCCGTGGGTGATGATGCCCAGCTCGTTGGTGTCGTCGCTGTGCGGTCGTACGGCGATGTAGGCGATGGTTCCGTGGTGGTAGAGGGCCGCGCCGGCCCACCGCAGTGCCGGGTCGATCAGGCCGCTGGCTCGTGCGGCGGACCCGACGGAGAGCCGGCCGAAGTTGGTGGCGCTGTCGGTGGTGGCCAGCCACAGGTCGAGGTGTTCGGCGGGTTCGTCGTCGTGGACGTGGATGCCGGTCCAGTGTTGGTGCGCGGGATGGGTGAGGGCCTGGGCGAGCGCGGTTTCGTCGGGCAGGTCGGCGGGGTCGATGTTCAGGACAACATCGTCGGCCAGGCGGACGTGGTGTTCGGCTTGTTCGGCAGTGCCGCGCATGGGCACGAACCCGCAGACGTAGGCCGTGGTGCTGACCATGCAGTCGGGCTGGTGGAGGTCGAACGGCAGGACCCGGGTGAGGCCGCTGCCGTGCAGGCGCAGCGGCACGACCGACCGGCCGCCTACGGCGAGTTGCTGCCACCAAGCCGAGGAGATGTCCCATGCCCCGGCGGTCACGGTGATCCGGTCGTAGGGCGCCCCGGCTGGGTGGCCGAGCGCACCGTCGCCGCAGATCACCTCGACCTGGGGGTATCCGGCCGCGGCGAGGCCGGCGCGGGCTCCGGTGGCGAGGTCGTCGTCGAGTTCGATGGTGACCACGTCGCCGGTGGGTCCGACCAGTTCGGCGAGCAGGGCGGCGTTGATACCGGTGGCCGCGCCGATCTCCAACACGCGGTGACCGGGGTGCACGTCGAGCAGTTCCAGCATCTCGGCCACGAGGTTGGGGCTGGACGCGGAAGAGACGGCGGTGCCGTCGTCGGCCCGTTTGGTCACCACGGGCCGCGGCGCGTAGGCCGCGTCGAGGTCGACACCGGGCAGGAATAGATGCCGCGGCACCGTGCGGAAGGCGTCCTCGACCCGCGTGGTACGGAACGTCAGGCGGCCGCGGATGTAGTCGGCCAGGGCCGCGCGCAGCTCCGCGGGGTCCGCTGCCGCGGTATCGGTGGTCACTGCGCTGACTGTAGCCGGGCGGTCACAGTCGGAGCTATTGGCCGGCGTCGGGTCGGGGATGTGTTCGGCGTGGTGAAAGACGACCTGGCCGGCTGCCGTGGCGAGCAGGTGTTGGTGTTCTGCCGAGATTCTGCAGGTCCGCGACGTACCGGAGGATGTCCTCGCCAGGCTGCGCGAGCGGGCTGCGGCCCGCGGCACCTCGCTGTCGGCCTACGTTCGCGAACTGCTCACCGCCGAGGCCGCACAGGAGACCATGAACGAGGTGATCGAGCGCATCGCCACACGGATCCCCGTAGAGGTGAGCGACGAGGAGATCCTTGCTGCAATCCATGAGGGTCGCCGATGACTGTTGTCGTCGACGCGTCGATCGTCGTGCGGCTGCTCGCCAATCGAACGATCGACGAGGGGCTCCGGCAACGGTTTGCCGCTCCACGCGCTGTGCACGCACCACAGCTCATCGACGCCGAGGTGGCCAGCGCTGTCCGGGGGTTGCTGCTCGGGGGAAGATCGGTCTCCCGCGCGCCGGCGAGATGCTCGCCGACTTCGCGGCGTTGCGGATCACGCGGCATCCGACTGTACGCCCGCGCCGGCCGTGTCGAGCGGGTGACGGCGCGGCGTGCACACGCAGCACGCTGCGCCGGTCCTACCGTGGTGGCTGGGGCCGTCGCCATTTGTTCGCGAGTCGTTCAGGCGAGGTCGTCGAACTCGCCGGCCTTGACTCCCTTGATCCAGGCGTCCATCTCGGCGCGGGTGAAGAGCACCGCCCCGGCGTCGGGGTGGTTGCTGTTGCGCACCGCGATCCCGCCGTCCGGAAGCGCGGCGGCCTCCACGCAACTGCCACCGTTCGACGCACCGTCGGAGAAGCTGCTCTTGCGCCACTGGACGTGGGCCAGGCGGTCTACCCGTGTCATCCGGTGACCTCCTTCGCTGCTGGTCACTCGTAGCCCTTCGTCGCCTCGGCGATCACCTCGGCG
>JBOHGT010000278.1:0-6204 GCA_050700385.1 Pseudonocardiaceae bacterium
TGGACGGTGCTCACGCGGCGATCAGGTGGCCTAGGTGGCGGTGTTGCCACGATTCGGGGGGTGTGTGCCCGGCGGCCGTGTCCTGCGCGTAGGCGATGAGGCAGCGCACGTATTCGTCACGTTCGGCCACCGGCAGCTGGGTGCTGCTGGTGGTCTGGCGGGCCAGCCGCAGCGCGAGCTGTACGGCGCGTGGGTTGCATCGGCGGTCTGTGTTCAGTGTTGCGAGGGTCGGCACGGGCACCGTCGCGCGTCGCCAGTAGGACGCCGCGCATTGTGGGCAGCGGACGCGTTTGCGGCGGTCGGGCGGCCGGAACCTTCGGCCGCACCGCGCGTTTTTGCATGTCTGCTCGGCGAGCTTCAACACGGTGACTCCCTGCCTGTCAGCGCGGCCGGTACGCTGCGGTTTCGTGAAGTACGTGACGCTTCCGCGGTGGATGACACCGGGGAAGCGCACAACGGGGCTCAGATTCGCTCTCAGGGCGCAGGAAGGGGGACGCCCCGGGCCCGCGGGACACGGGCGCGGGCCCGGGGCGCTGGTGACGGGCAGCGGCAAGGTAGGGGGCCGTGCCCGGTCACCATCGGGCAGCGTGGCCTCACATCGGGAAGGACCGACAACCCCTCCGATCCGGGCGCAGCCGCACGCGCGCCCGTGGTCTTACAACACACCCAGCACGCGCACTACCGCTTCGGGGTAGGGCACCACCATGTCAGCGCGTAGCTTGCCGCGTACGGCCGTCTGGTCGGCGGAGAACTTCGGCGACGGGTCGACTTCTACCGTGCCGTCCAGCCGCATGACCGCGATGACGCGTTGGGCCTCGTACACGTAGATGGACGATGCGGCGTTGGACGTTCCCTGTGTCTCGGTGACCGAAAGCTGCGAGCTGATGTAGACCGGCACGTCGTAGATGGATCCCACGGAGTCGCCGCGGGCGCCACCGCCGACCTGACCGGCCGGTGACATGGAATGCTCGGCGAGCAGCGGCTTGTTATTGCCGCTGGTCTGTTCCTTGAGTTTGGTCAACGCGCGCCATGTCCGCGGGTGCATGACGATGGCGCTACCAACCGCGTCTTGTTCGCGCAGCATTCCCAGCGCGTCGGCGATGGGGTCGAGGTTGGTCAGCGCGGCACCGTTGGCGCCCATGCTCACGGTTTGGATGCTGGCGGTGTTCTTGAGTCCGCGGATTTCCGGCGCGGTCCCGGTGCCCTCGAAGAAACCGAGGTCGAGCTTGAGGGACATCGAACGCGCGAGGGACTCACCGATCATGTCCCCGATCTCGGGATTCGAGTCGTCGAGAACCTCGTTTGACACGTAGGACAGTGCGGCGAGCTTCCGCGGCACCGCGGTGAGCGTATCGGCGGTCGGATCGGACGGGGTGATCTCGGCGCCTTCCGCGGTCCAGTTCGCGGTTGCATCGGTTTGCAGTCGCGGGATCGAAAGCGTGTCCGCGTGAGTTTGGATCTGGCGGAAACCCGACGCCAGACCCACCGACTGCGGCGTGAGGTGGGTCAGAAACCACGCCGCTGCCTCTTCGGGTGTGAATGCGGCACCGGCAGCGCCGGTGGACAGGATAGTCACTGGGGAAACTCCAGGCAAGACCGGCCACGCGCGGGTATAGCGCGCGGCGCAAGGGTGAACGGGGGGTCGCCCTGTCGGGCGGAAGGTCGCGACCGGCTGCGCGGTCGCTGGCCACCGTTTCGGTTGCCTGGAAAGCAGCTCCACCCATTGCGGGGGAGCGTGGGGTCGCGCTATGCGCGACGGGTGCGGGCGGGCCCGTTTCGGGCCGCTTCCGCGGTTATCCGTGGAAAGTGAGCGTGCGATGCCCACTCACGCATGCATTATACGGCATTCCGTCGAGGAACGCAATACCCACCGCCGCGCGATTTCGGTTCACGCATCGGCCGGATCGTCCGGCAATCCCGCATCACGGCGCGCATTCCGGCGACGGCGACGCATCGCCACACCCTCAAGCCATCGAACCTCACCGGCCCGGTCAACGGGCCGCTGCCACGCCGCCACGGCGCGGTAGAAACACATGCCGTCAATACCGCGTAGCCGCTGCCGCTGGGCAGCGGTTAGCGGGTGTTCGCCGACAAGTTCGGCCAGCGTGGCACGCTCACCGGAGGTGAGCCAATCGGCGACGTCGTTGCTTTCCATGCGGTCATCGGCCCGGATGCGGCGAACGGCCATCACGCAACCCCATTCCCCACACGGTCATTCATCATGCCGTACCGGCGGCCGGTGGCCCGGCCGCGGGCGCCACCGTAGGTGCCTCGGGCCGCGCCCCGCCGTTGCGGACGATCACCCTCATCATCCGGTAGCCGTAGCGATGCCAGCAGCGACGCCAGCCGCTGCCGCTGCTGCCTGGCTTCCACGATGGCGGGGTGCGACACGATCTCCCCGAAACGATTCGTCACCGTAAGCTCGCCGGTGGAGATAGCCTCTTCCAGCCGTTCCAGCAGATCGGCCGTGCGGACGGCTTCCTTGAGTATCAGTAGCTCGTGTTCGGGCAGCTCGTAATCGGCCACGGTGGCGCGCCACAACCGCTTACCGGCGGCCCCGGCTCCCGGCGGGCAGTGCGGTAGTTGATAAGCCATCGGTGCCTCCTTTGTGGACGGTTGGGGGCGGTTCGGCCCAGCCAGCGATCTTGAGCGGCAGCCCACTCCCGGCCTCGGGCCGGTGGGGGCAGGGAGGCACCCCCCGGCGGGTGCCGTGGTGGATCACACTGGCGCGTGATCGTTAATCTTGATGCGTTCGGCCTTGCGCGTCCGCGCTCACGCGCCGAGCCGCGCGCCCATCGGCCGCGCTCCCCTCAGCACATGCGTCGCGGCCGAGCCCGGGCAGGGCAGGCAGGCCAGCCGCGCTGCCGCGCCGTGGCGGTCGCGCGTGTTCCGCTTCCCCCTCGCACCTGGCACCGGCCTGCCTCGCGAGGCAGGAGCCGCGTGTGCGGGTTGCGTGGGATCGGGGTATCGGGGCACCCGGCGGGTGCCCGTGCTCCGGCGGCGTGCGGACGCGCGAGGGTCACCGGGTGCGCGGCGTGAGCGGGTGTCGAGCCGGGTCGGGGGACCGTGGCGCGGTACCCCGGGGGGTCTGGTGGGTGAAGGTGCCAGGGTCAGCGGTTCCGGGGGTTCACGCGGCGCCACGCCCGCTGCCACCACCGGCGCCCGCGCTCGGCAGGCTCGGCAGGCTCGGCAGGCTCGGCAGACTCGGCCGGGTCGTCCTCCGGGTCGTCCTCCGGGTCGTCCTCCGCGTCGTCGGCCGTGGTGTCCCGCCAGCCGGGCGGCAGCAGCGGCGCGGCCAGGAACGCCGTATCGGAGTGCACGATCATCCCATTGGGCACGCCGTCCACATCGGACACCACATCGGCGTATTGGACCGTGACGGGACCGGGGGTCCCGTCACCGCGCACGGACTCAACGGCAGCGGCGGCAGTCTCGGGATCGGCGGGAACACGACGGGTGATGTCCCGGGGTGCGCGCTGGTGGGCGCGCGCTGCCTCGCGAAACGACGCGTGCTCGCCGTGCTCCCACTCCTCGGGCCCGTCGCCGGGGTTGTCGATCATGGTTGTCATGATGGTTCTCCTATGCGGTGGCTTGCGGTTGCCGGGCGGACAGAAGCTCGGCCGTGAGAATGTCGCGGATGTTCGCGAGGTCGGTCGGGGTGCAGTGGGCGCGGCGCGGGAAGCCGCGCCGCAGTAGTGCGAGGTTCACGTCGCGCGTGTCTTGCCCGGTCGCATCGGCGACCTTGCTCACGAGCTCGAAGATTTCGGCCCGCGTTGCCGCTGCTGGCCAGGTCGGCACGTCCGGTGCCGGCAGGCCGGTAGGGAAGCTGACGACGGTGGTGTCGTGCGACGGGCCGTATCCGGGCGGGCGGCAGCGGTTGAGTGGGAATGCGAGAACGGTCACGCGGCGATCCTCTCCGTTTCACTTCCGAAGTAGTGACCGGCGGGATCACACAACGGGTGCACCTTGAGGTGTTCCACACCGAACGGCAGTCGGTGCCCGCACACAAGGCAACCGGTGCAACCGAGTTGAGTTGATTGTATTTGCATGGCCGATTCTCCCTCTGCCGGAAGGCGCGTTGTTTCCATAGGTTGTATCGGCTGGGCCAGCACTCCCGACCGCGGCAGCCACTCGGGATTTCGTTTCAGTAGCCACTCTTGCCACCCGTACCGCTGGTGTTGGTAGCGATGGTGCGCATTCTCGGATGCCTGCTGCGCATCGGGCGATGCGACCGCGGCAGGGTCGGCGGGACCACGCAACCAACCGTTGGGGGTGCGCACGGCGAGTCCGCGTCGTTCCAGCTCGGAAAGCTTGCGGTATGCCGTGGATCGCGGTATGCCGCTGTGGGTGATGAGTTGCCCGGTGGTCAGCTCCGTGAGCGGCGACAGCATCCCGTAGAGGATGCGGCCACGCTCCCCGATGTCGCGATGCCGCCAGATCGGCAGCGATACCGAAGACGCCGGGGGCGCGTGAGCAAGGGCAATCTCACCGTTGGTCCACTCTACTGCCGGTGCGTGGGTAGGGGCTGGAATCTCACCGTTGGTCCACTCCAGTGCCTCTCCCCCCTGTAGAGAGTGGCGTGAGTGGTCCAATGATGAGACTCCGCTGTGTGCGGCAGTGGAGTTAGAGTGGTCCGCTGGTGAGACTCCGCCGCTCCCAGCGGCGGGGTTGACGATGGTGTAGATGGTCGCTTCACCGGGCCGCCGATCGGCCCGGTGCCGGTGCAACACTCCCACTTCGGGGGAGCACAGCTCGTCAAGAGCTGTGACAACCGTGCTCGCGCTGATCTGGCTCAGCTCCGCGAGCTGATACTTGCTCGCGGCCACGGTGACGCCGTGGTAGGTCGCCAGGCGGGACAGCGCGTCCAGGACGCGTAACCGGGTGTGCCGTCTGCGGTCGGGTATGCGGCGCGCCGCGACACGGCGCGCGGCTAGGCAGTGATCCCACAGCGCGGCAGCGTCGGTATCGGGGTTACGGGGTGCCGGTGCCTTGAGTGTGGCGCTCCATGCGCGTTGTAGCTCCCGCTGTGCGGCCTTCTGGCCGCGCCCGTTCTTGCGCTTCTCGCCGTTGCGCGGCGGCCTGCCGTCGCGGTATTCGGTATACCACCGGGCGCATCCGTTGTCCCGGTTGGTCATGACCTGCTCGTACTCGCCGTAGGCACGTCCCGCGTTGCGCATTCCCAGCGCCACGCGGTAGGCGACCCTGTGTCCTTCCTGGCTGTCGTCACCGTTCGCGATCAGTTCCAGGGTGGCGGGGGTGAGTTCGCTCCACGGGCGCAGCGTGGTCCAGTCCGTTGACATGATGGGATCGGGCTTCCCTCATTCGTACTTATTCGGGCCAGGATGGAAACGCACCACATGCACAGGAGAGGACCGGCCGCGTTACCGGCCGGTCCTCCCCTTGCGACGACGATTGCCGGGGCAATCCTCGTCACGCCCGGTGCCCGAATACCGGGCGTGGTGCGAGTCTCGCGGGTTATGCGGCGTTTATCGGCGCGTCGCGTTTCTGTTCGTGGTTGTCGTGCCGTTGTCCGGCCGGTAACGGTAGTTGTCGAACATTGTCGTCGTAACGAGGTTCGATTAAGCGGAATACGGCGACAACCCGTTCGATAATCGCCGGGTCTGTGATCTTCGGTGGTAGTCCTTGCTTTCGGCGGGACTCGGCGACGAAAGCACTGGTGGCGGCGTCAATCGCCATCGCGAAACCTCCGGGGGGTCGTCCGGTGAGTGGTTGCGGATGGGGGCGACCATACAACAGTAGGGATGGTTCTGCTACGGTCGTGGCCGGTCAGTTTTCCGGGGGCCGCAACCATTCCCGACCGTTGTCATCGGTTGCCATCGGTTGCCGTGACCACTCAACGACACCCTTCACGGGCTGGCGACCTTCACCGCCACCGTGCATCGAACCGGTCGGGGTCGAGCTGTCCGCCGAGCTGGGCCGCTGGCAGCACCCGCACGCACTCCACGACGGCCTTCACGACCGCCCGACGCTGCGAGGTGTTCATGTCCTCCCACCGCTTCTGCATGTCGGGCAGCGGCCCGGTGAACGCGTCCAGGGCGTTGGTGTGGCTCGTGCGGGCCAGCCGCGCCCGCGCGGCGTCCAGCCGGGCCACGATCGGCGCGCGCATGGCGCGCCACTCCGCTTTGCTGATCTCCCCGGCGCCGCGCTCCGCGGCCAGCTCGTCGAGCTCGTCCTCATCGGCCC
>JBOHGT010000279.1:0-3411 GCA_050700385.1 Pseudonocardiaceae bacterium
GGGACCCGGTTCCGGCCCGGACGCGGCGGGTACGACGCCGAGGCGGCCGCGCTGGCCGCGCGTGCCAAGTACGCCTTCCGGCAGCGCGTGGTGGTCACCCTGCTGCTCGGCGCGGTGGGCACGGTGCTGCTCGCACTGCTGTCCTCGGCCGGCTACTGGTGGGCGCATGCCGGCCTGGACGTGTCCCTGATCGGCTACCTGGTCTACCTGCGGCGGCAGGTGCGGATCGAGGAGGAGGTGCGACAGCGGCGCGCGGCCCGGGTGGCCGGCGCGCGGGACCGTCCGCCCCCGCCCGCTGAGCTGGACGAACCGGACGGTTGGGATGAGCGGGGTGAACGGGACGAGAGGAATGATCGAGATGAGCCGGACGATGCCGAGCAGGCCGCGTACGAACCCCCGCCGCCCGCGGCGCGCCCGGCTCCACCCCCGCCCCCGGTGCACCCCGGCGCGGTGGCCGTCGACCTCGATGACGAGGACCCGGCGTTCGACGAGCTGGACCCGTCGTTCGAGCCCCCGTACCGCCGGGCGGCAGGGGAGTAGCCTGCGACCGGCTGCTAGGATCGGCAGCGCATCACGAGGGGCTGTAGCGCAGTTGGTAGCGCGTCTCGTTCGCATCGAGAAGGTCAGGGGTTCGATTCCCCTCAGCTCCACGCAAGCGATTCTACAGGACGGGCGGGGTGACACCCCGAGGTGCCGGGTCGGCACCGGCATGCTCGCAGCGCACCTGCCAGTCCACCGCGAGGACGGACCGCAACGCCTTCTTGATGATCTCGGTGTTGCGTTCGTCGGCCAGCCGGCGGGCCAGCGGACCGGTGGGCACGGTGAGCGTCAGGACGTCGCCCTGCACCGCACTCGCCGTGGCGTTGCTCAGCAGCACCCGGGTGGCCCGGCTGTGCTCGCGCACCGCGTCTAGCAGGGCCGGCCACACCCGTCGCACCGCAGCCGCGTCGAGGTCTCCAGGGGCCGGTGGCTCGGGCGGGAGTCGCTCGTCGGACGGTTTCGGGTCCGGCGGCTGTCCGGCACCGACTGGCGGCTGTCCGGCTCCCGTCGACGACCGCTGTCCGGTTCCGGCCGACGATGGCTGGCCGGGTCGGGTGGGCTGATGGCGAGGGGGCAGGTAGTCCACACCAGCACTCACCGAGGGGAGTGGCGTCAGCGGGTTGGCGTGGTGGAGGAGATTTTGGGCGGCGGCGGCGACGGTGGGGCTGTCGTGCGCGGCGACGTGCTGTAGCACCTGCTCGGCGGCCCGGACTTGGCCCGGATCCCCTGATGTGAGCCAGGTGGCCAGGGTGGCCACTGCGGCTTGCCGGATGCCTGGGTAGGGACTGTCCAAGCTCAGTTGCAGTGCCTCGGGCAGGGCGGCGGCAGCGGCACCACGGGGGTTGCGGGCCAGCACGATGGTGCCCTCGGCGCCGTAGAGCCAGCGTTGTGGGCTTTGCGTCCCGCCGCGCGCGCTGACCTGGTCGGCGGCGTAGGTGTAGGCGGCCTCGACGGTGATGTAGCCATCGCCGTCCCGATCAGCATCCCCGCTACGCAGGCCGTCAACCAGCCCTGCGGTGAACACCGACCGGTCAGTGGCCTCCGGCAGCGGCGTGCCCTCGTAGGAGTATTCCTCGGCGCGGGAGGCGGTCAGCACCGCACGGCCACGCCCGGCACCGACCAGACGGCGTTCCAGATCCACCTCCGGATCGCCTTTGGTCCGGGCGAACGAGCCGCTGAAACAGCAGTCCAGGATCAGCACCTGCCGTCGGGCCCGGCAGTTCTCCAACTGCTCCAGCAACCATCCCGACTCCACACCAGTCGAACTCAGCTGCGATTTGACCGTGTCGGTGGCAGCGAAGTACAATCGGCCCCGCGCATCCAGCACCCCATGGCAGGACAGGTAGACTACCACGAGATCGTCCACCCTGCGATCGGCCAGAAACACTCCGATCGCCCGACGGATCTCGTACTCCGCGCGGTCCAGCACCTGGGTTACCGTGAACCTGCCGATCTCCGGGTCGGCCAAGACTTCGGCCATGTCCGCGACGTCCTGGGCCGGAGCCCGTAACTGGCGAAAGCCGGGATCGGTGTAGCTGGCGGTGCCGATCACCAACGCCAGTCGCGACTCGGGCAGATCAGGGGCTGGCGGCATGTCGGGCCAACCACATGTTGATGAGCTTTTCCTGTTGCTCGGCAGTCGCGCCGGTCACCTTCACCGTGTCACCGTCGATCGTCACCTCGACACTGCGACCAGTGCGAACCACCCAGTCCCGGATCTTCGACAACACCGCCCGTAGCCCGGCCGCACCCCATCGCACGGCGAGCATCCCAGCCAGGCTCGACAGTCCCTTCGTGCCCTCCGCGACTTTGTCGTCGGGCACTGGCTCCGCCGCGTCGACGTCCAGGTCGAGCAGTTCGGCACGCAGCCGCCGGGCCAGCTCGGCGACCTCCTCCACATCACTGTCAGCAGCGGTAGTGACCCGCACAAGCAGATCCGAGGCCTCCACCATCACTCCACCTCACCCGCATAGCCGACTGTCCAGCTGCAGCCGTTGTCGACGTCTGAAGATCGACCGACGCGACGAGATTATTACACCCGGACTTCTCGGTGCCCGTGCCCACCGGCTGTCTCTCTGTCTCAGTTTCCGGATCAGCTCACTTGGTCTGTTGTCTCTCTGACCCGAATCCGCGAGTAGCGGCGCGACACGGTTGGTGAAAGTGGGATGGGTGCCCTGCTGACCTGCGATGATGGTGGTTACGAGGCTACGATCATCGAGGTTGGAAGGACACCCATCTGGTGGGGCAGAGTACGCCGAGAGCGCGCGGTTAGGGCGGCGGGTGCGGATCGGCGCGCCGGACCCCATGTTGACCCCGGGCTCGGGGATGGCGGCGGTGACCGAGCTGGTCGACCGCCTGGACATGATCAAGCTGTTGGACGCGGCGATCGGGCCGATCAAGGCCCGCGGCCAGGGGCACACGGCCGGTGAGCTGCTGGTCGGGATGGTGGCGGCGCAGCTGTCGGGGAGGACTTCGGGGTCGGGCTGGACCGCCAACGCGATGCCGGCCAGCAGATCGCGCCGGTGCCCGGGTTGTGCTCCACGACCGCGGCCGGGCTGGCGCGGAAGGTCACCGACGGGCAGTGGCATGCGGTGGAGACCGGGGTCGGGGACATCCACACCGCGATGCTCGCTGCGTTGCCGCCGCAGCAGGCGGCGGCCCTGTGCGATGAGGTGACGATCGATCTGGACACTACCGACGTGGAGGTGTATGGGCCGAAGAAGCGGGGGGTGGCCTACAACTACCAGGGACAACGGGTCGGGCGCCCGCACGTGGCGACCTGGGCGCAGACCGCGACCGTGCTGGCGGTGGATCTGATGGCCGGCGATGCCGACCCCCGCCGCCACGCCGCGGGGCTGCTGCGCCGAGCGC
>JBOHGT010000280.1:0-2803 GCA_050700385.1 Pseudonocardiaceae bacterium
GCGCACGCGGCCGCGACCCGGCACGCACCCCGCGGGGCGGCGCGGTGTCGCGGGAAGCCCGGGCGGGCCTGCGACGTCCCTGCACAGCCTCCCGCCGCAGCCGGGTGTCGCCCGGCGGCCGGTGCGAGTCCCGCCGGGCAGGGCGGCGTCCCATCCCCGAGCTCATCGCGGATCCGCCCTCACCGGGTGCCCGGCGATCCGCCGAGCGGTGCGCCGGGTGCGGGCGGCGCGGCGCGACGCTCCAGCTCGCCGAGCAGTTCCGGTCCGAGCATGGTCACGTCCCCTGCTCCCATGGTCACCACGACGTCGCCGGGGCGCGCGAGGTCGGCGAGCCGCGCCGGCACCCGGTCGAAGGACGGCTCGTAGTGCACCGCTGCCGCGGGCAACGGCACCGCGCCGGCGATCAGCGCGCCGGTGACCCCCGGCAGCGGGTTCTCCCGGGCGCCGTACACATCCAGCAGCAGCACCACATCGGCGTGGGCCAGCGCGGTGGCGAACTCGCCGGCGAAGTCCCGGGTGCGGGAGTACAGGTGGGGCTGGAAGGCCACCAGCAAGCGGCCGTCCCCGACGACCTGGCGGGCACCGCGCAGCGCGGCGACGACCTTGGTCGGGTGGTGGGCGTAGTCGTCGTAGACCCGCACCCCGGCCGCGCGGCCGGTGAACTCGAAGCGGCGGCGCACCCCGCCGAAGGAGTCCAGGCCCTCGAGCAGCCCTGCCAGCGGGGCGCCGAGCTCCAGCCCCGCCAGCAGCGCCCCGGTGGCGTTGCCCGCCATGTGCTCGCCCGGAACCGCCACGCCCACCTCGAGCCGCTGGCCGTCGAGCTCCAGCACGGCGACCCCGCGCCCACCGTCCGGGCGGTAGTCCACGATCCGGGCGTCACCGGCCGAGGTGGCCGACCGCCCGTAACGGCGCACCCGGACGCCCACCGCCGCGGCACGGTCCGCAAGCGCTGCGGACCCGGGGTCGTCGGCGTTGGCCACGAGCAACCCGCCAGGCAGGATCCGCGCCACGAAGGCGTCGAAGCTAGCCGTGTACGCCTCCACCGTGCGGTGATGGTCGAGGTGGTCGGCCTCGACGTTGGTCACGACGGCGACCCCCGGCGAGTAGGCGAGGAACGTCCCGTCGCTCTCATCGGCCTCCGCCACGAACACCGACCCGGTGCCGTGATGGCCGTTGGCCCCCGAGACGTTGAGGTCGCCGCCGATGAGGAACGAGGGGTCGGCCCCGCAGTGCTGCAGCGCCACCGTGAGCATCGAGGTGGTCGACGTCTTGCCGGCGGTGCCGGTCACGCACGCCACCCGGTAGCCCTCCATCAGCGCCGCCAGCACGGTCGAGCGGTGCAGCACCGGGATGCCGCGCCGCACCGCACCCTGCAGCTCGGGGTTGTCCGGGTTGGTCTGGTGCACCGCCCTGGTGGTCACGATGGCGGTGGGGTCGGCACCCAGCAGGTCGAGGTTCGCCTCGGCGTGCCCGACCGCCGTGCGGGCTCCGAGGGCTCGCAGCGCGAGCAGCGTCCGCGAGTCCTTGGCGTCCGACCCGGACACCAGGCCCCCGCGGGCGAGCACGATCCGGGCGATCCCGCTCATGCCGACCCCGCCGATGCCGATCAGGTGGGTGCGTTCCAGCTGCGCCGGCAGCACCGGGACTGGGTTCACCGGGCGACCTCCAACACGATCCTGGCGAGCGCGTCGTCGGCCCCGGGGTGGCCGGCGACGCGGGCCGCGGCACTCATCGCGGCCAGCCGCTGCGGGTCGGTGAGCACGCCTACGACCTCCTGCACCACCCGGTCCGGGGAGAGCTGCGCGTCCGGTACCAGCATGCCCCCACCCGACTCCACCAGGCGACGTGCGTTGAGCGCCTGCTCACCGTTGCCATGCGGAAGCGGGACGAACAGCGCGGGCAACCCGACGGCGGACAGCTCCGCGACGGTCATCGCACCGGCCCGGCAGACCGCGAGGTCGGCCGCCGCCAGCGCGAGGTCCATCCGCTCCAGGTAGGGCACCGAGACATACGGCGGGGCTCCGGTCACCGGAGTCACCTCGACGTTGTTGCGCGGGCCGTACGCGTGCAGCACCCCGATCCCCGCGGCGGCGAGCTCGCCGGCCGCCCCGGACACCGCGACGTTGAGCGAGCGGGCGCCCTGCGACCCGCCGGTGACCAGCAATGTCGGGGCCTCGGGTTGCAGGCCGAAGTGCGCCCTGGCCTGCGCCCGCAGCCCCGCCCGGTCCAGCGTGGTGATGGATCGGCGCAGCGGGATACCGATCACCTCGGCGCGTGGCAGCCCGCAGCCGGGCACCGCGACCGCCACCCGGTCGGCGAACCGGGCACCGACCTTGTTGGCGAGCCCGGCCCGGACGTTGGCCTCGTGCAGCACGATCGGTACCCGCCCGCGCGCCGCGAGGTAGGCGGGCAGCGCGACGTAGCCGCCGAAGCCGACAACCACGTCGGCGGCGACCTCGTCGAGCACCTCCCGGACCCGCCGCACGGCCGACCGGACCCGCAGCGGCAGCCGCAGCAGGTCCCGGTTGGGCTTGCGGGGCAGCGGGACCGGCGGGATCAGCCGGAGGGGGTACCCGCGCTCGGGCACGAGCCTGGTCTCCAGGCCGCGCTCGGTGCCCAGTGCGGTGATCCGGATGTCGGGCACGGCCCGGCACAGCGCGTCGGCTGTCGCCATCGCAGGCGAGACGTGTCCTGCCGACCCGCCACCGGCGATCACCACGGACAGCGGGTTCACCGGTCTCCCCCACGCCGGGACGTGCCCACCGGCGCGCCCCGCCCGGGCCGGCGCTGCTGGGCCGGGCGC
>JBOHGT010000281.1:0-3316 GCA_050700385.1 Pseudonocardiaceae bacterium
GGGCCTGGCGTTCGCCGACGGCTCGGCCGTCACGGTGTGGTCCAACCCGGACTACGGCGCGGCGGTCGCGGTCAGCGGCAGCGTGCAGGCCGTCGAGCAGACCCATGCCCACTTCGCCGACGCCGAACTGGTCTGGGTGACCGGAGCAGAGACGACGTGAACGACTCCCGCACCTGGATGGATCGGCTCGCCCTCGAGATCGTGGAACGATCGAAGCTGGCGACGCCCGGAACTACGGTGGTCTGCGCCTCGGGTATCTCTCCCTCCGGTCCCATCCACATGGGCAACCTGCGCGAGGTGGTCACGACGCACTTCGTCGTCGAGGCGTTGCATCGCCGCGGCGTCGAGGCCGTTCATCTGCATTCTTGGGATGATTACGACCGGCTGCGTAAGGTGCCCTCCGGGGTGGCCGATTCCTACCAGCGGTATGTCGGCATGCCGCTGTCGGAAGTACCGGATCCGTGGGGCCAGACGGACTCCTACGCCTCGCACTTCATCGAGGAGTTCACTGTGGCGTTGGACGCGCTGGGCATCCGGATGCGCGAGGTCCGCCAGTCTGCGCAGTATTCGTGCGGGGTCTACAACGCGGCGATCCGCCGCGCACTGGAGGGCCGCGAGATGGTCTTCGACGCGCTGGCCGCGCAGCAGACACCCGGGCGCCACGACCTCCCGCGGCAGGACCGGCGGCGGGAGTACTACCCGTTTCGCCCGTACTGCGAAGTGTGCGGTAAGGACGGCACGCGGGTGGAAGATTACCGCGACCAGACGGTCCGCTACAGCTGCCGGTGCTCGCATGTTGGTGCGATGAGCGTGGCCGACGGGGCGAAGATCAGCGGCAAGCTGGTGTGGAAGGTGGACTGGCCGATGCGGTGGGCACACGAGGGCGTCGCCTTCGAACCGGCCGGCGAGGATCACCACGCACCGACCGGCAGCTTCACCGTCGGCCGCCGCCTCGTCGAGTCCCTTTACGGCGGCATCGCACCCCACTCGACGGTGTACTCGTTCGTCAGCCTCACCGGTGCCAGCGGCAAGATGTCGGGATCTGCGGGGGGCGCGGCCGTGCCGTCCACCGCGCTCGACGTGCTCGAGCCCGCCGTGGTCCGCTGGCTGTATGCGCGCCGGTTACCCGAGCGGTCCTTCGCGATCGACCTGTCGTCGCAGCCGGTCCAGCGCCTTTATGACGAGTGGGACCGGATGGCCGCCCGCGCCGATGGTGGCGGCAGTGACGCGATCGAGACCCGGGTTCGCTCCTACTGTGTCTCGACCTCGGACGGGGACGTGGCTACGACTCCACGCGCGGTGCCGTTTCGGCTGCTCGGCGCGACCGCGGACGTCACGGCCGCTAACCGGGCACAGATCGTCCGGATCGTGCGGCAGCACCTGCCGGCCGCCGAGCGCGCGATCCCCGACGATCAGTTGCTGCGGGAGCTCGAGCCGCGGCTGAGCTGCGCGGTCACCTGGGCGACCCGGCTGCTGTCGCCGGAGCAGCGCACGACGATCGCCCGCTGCTTCAACATCGCCGCGTGGGACCATCTCGACGAGCGGACCCGGCACGCGCTGCGCGGGCTCGTCTCGCGTCTGGGTGACTCGTGGGACCTCGACGGCCTCACGGCTCTGGTGTACTTGGTACCGAAGCTCATGCTCGGCCTGCCCGCCAACGCCGCGCCCACGCCCGAGATCAAGAAGGCGCAGCGGGAGTTCTTCACGGCGATGTACCGGCTGCTGTGCGGCAGCGATACCGGCCCCCGGCTGCCGACCCTGCTGCTGTCGATCGGGCTCGACCGCAGCCGCCGCCTGCTCGCCGCGGCTGACTGACCGGAGCGGTTTGCGTCGAAGGCGGCGGGTGGCTCAGTCGAACTGGCCGCGCCGGATGCCGGCGAGCAGGGCCGACCATCCGGCCGGGTCGACGGCGAGCACGGAGCCGGCGGGGTCCTTGGAGTCGCGCACGCCGACCAACGCGCCGCCGGTCGCGACCTCGACGCAGCCGCCGTTGCCGTGGCTGCGGGAGCTGGTGTGCCAGCCGGTGAACGCCACCTCCACGCAGTCGCCGTTGCCGTGGCTGCGGGAGCTCTTGTGCCACACCGCGTGGCGGAACTCGAGGCGGGACACGGTGTGCCTCCTACGGGCGATTTCTCATCTGAGTTGGTGGGCGAGCCCGGCGAGGAGGGTCACCGATTCTTCGGGTGGTAGCGCCGCGGCTGCCAGCCAGTCGAAGACGAGTCTATACCGGCAGACGTCCTCCTCGTCGCCGAGGTGCAGGTCGCTGGTCAGGGTTTCCAGCACCACGATGTCGGGGTCGTCGGGGTCGGCGAAGCGGAACAGCGAGAAGGAGCCGTGCGGCACGTAGTAGTCGCCGATCCGGGCGTCCAGCGGCAGCACCCGCAGCGTCACGGTCGCCAATGCGGACAGTTCCACCAGCCGGGCGAGTTGGGCGGCCATCACCTCGGTGGGGGCGACGGTGCGGCGCAGCGCGGACTCGTCGATGACCGCTTGGTAGCGCGGCGGGTCCTCGGCGGTGAGCAGGGCCTGCCGGGTCTGCCGCGCGGCCACCTCGGCCTCGGCGTCCAGGCTGCCGTGGACTGGCAATTCGGACAGCACCCGGGTGCGGGCGTAGTCGGGGGTCTGCAGCAGGCCGGGGATCACCGATTGGTGGTACTCCCGGAGTTCGACGACCCCGGCCTCCAGCTCCGCGTAGCCGCGCTGCCGGTGGCCCAGGTCGGCGAACGAGCGCCACCAGCCGCGGGTGTTGGCGGCGTCTCGGCCGATCGCGATCAGCTTCTCGCGGTCGGCTCCGGCCACGCCGTACAGGTCGAGCAGGTCGAGGATGTCCGACAGGTCCGGGCGGGTGCGGCCGTTTTCGATCCGGCTCAGCTTCGAGGCCGATGACCAGCCCACCCGTTCGATCACCTGGTCTCCGGTCAGGCCGGCGCGGTCGCGCAGGGTTCGCAACTCGGCCCCGAGTCGGCGTCGCCGCACCATGGGGCTCCCGGTCGCCACCGTCCACCTCCGCGTTGTCCTGTGTCACCCGCCGGCTGGCGGCGTCCCACGTCGAGCTACCCTAACGTATGAGGCACTTGGCTTGTGAGCAAGTTCCACGTATGGTTCTGTCATGGCAGATGGTGTGCAGATGAGTGCGCTCGAACCGATCCCACAGCTCTACGCGCTGCACCGGGACGATGACGACGAAGGTGGGGCGGCCACCGTGGTGGCTTGGGGCCTGGCGTTCGCCGACGGCTCGGCCGTCACGGTGTGGTCCAACCCGGACTACGGCGCGGCGGTCGCGGTCAGCGGCAGCGTGCAGGCCGTCGAGCAGACC
>JBOHGT010000282.1:0-16355 GCA_050700385.1 Pseudonocardiaceae bacterium
CGCCCGGCTGGCCGGCGAGATGTCCACGGGATCGAGCCGGGCCGCCGAGTCGATCACGCCAGGGGCGATGGCCAGCCCGGCAGCCGACAGCGTGTCCCGGATGAACGCGCGGCGGCGCATGACTTCCCTCTCGTCTCCCGACGGTCGGTCCATGGTCTCAAGGCTAGCGCGTGGGTTGCCGCCAGATGAGTCCAGCGGGCAGTGGCCCCCTGGCGTGGGCGTCGAGCCGTCGCCGGGTGGATGCGATCCTCACCACTGCGAAGCGACGCTGTGGCAGCCTGCCGTCGCTCAGCTTGCGCATTGGCTGGCTGGCCGGATCGCAAGGTGCGATCCGCTTTACTGCCCTACCAGTCCAGGCTCTGGCCGAGCTTCGCCATGCGCTCATCGTGGCCACGGCAGTGGCGCGCGGACACCGTGAGCGCCGGTCTGCGCTGGATGGATACTTCTGGCCCCATGTGAGCATTGCCTACTGCAACGCACATAGCCCGGTGGCGGCACGGCTGGCGCCGCTACGAGCGTGTTCACCGGTGCCAGTTAAGGTCGCAGCAGTGCACCTGGCGGAGCTCCGTCGAGAGGGGCGAGGCTACCGCTGGCATGTTATCGAGCGCGTCCCACTGTGTCGCGACAGTTGAACACACCGAGCTCCACATCCACCGGTATGCTCACGCGTCCCGCTAACCTGAGCGGATCACGAACGGGGGCCAGATGAGCCGGGAACCGGACCACATCGCGGCGCGGCGCCGCCAGCTCGGCGCCGGGCTGGCCACGTTCCGGCAGTCGGCCGAGCTGAGCCAAGCCCAGCTTGGCACGTACACCCGGTACGACCGCACTTCGATCAACAAGGTCGAGCATGGCCAGCAGTTGCCGGATCGACCGTTCTGGAAGGGTGTCGACCAGCAGCTTCATGCCGACGGGGCGCTGCTGATGCGCTATGACGAGATTGTCGCCGCCAAGCGCGAACACGCCCAGCGGCAGCGGCAGTCCAGCCGGGCGCGCCATCAGGCTGACGTTCAGCGCCTGCGCGGCGAGCAACCAGTGACATCCGCGCTGCCCGGCTCGGATGCGGCCGACGAACCGGTCGACGATCCCGCGCATGATCCTGTGCTCGCGGCGCCGTGGAGCCATCGGGGTAGCGTCGAGGCAGCAGTCGCGCTGAGAGGCGGCGGCCCCTTGGAGCGCCGAGGGTTTCTGTTCCTGACCGGAGCGACCTTGACCGCCCCGGCACACCAGTGGCTGATCCACGAGCCGGAGCCGTTGGTTGCCGGCTTGTCGGGCGGTCGGGTGTCGGCAGCGCTGGTTGACCGGTTGACCGGCTCCCGGCCATGATTGCCGAGCTGCGAACGATGGATGACGTCGCTGGCGGCGGCAATGTGCTCTCGCTGGCCCAGCACGAGTTCGGGTGGGTCGCCGGATTGCTCGACCAAGCATCATACGACGAGCGCACCGGACGCAAGCTCCATGTTGCACTCGCTGAGCTTGGCCAGCTTGCCGGTTGGGTCGCATATGATGCCGGGCAGCCGGGGCTGGCGCAGCGTTACCACGTCGCCGGCTTGCATGCCGCGCACAGTGCTGATGACCGGCCACTGGGCGCGCATATCCTCGGTTGCATGGCCGACCAGGCTGCGCGTCAGGGGCGCCCCGCGGAGGCCGTGACGTTTGTCGAGACCGCCCTTGTCGGTGTGCGGGGCCGGGAGACGCCAAAGCTGCTGGCGGAGCTGCATATCCGGCAGGCCTACGCCTTGGCGACCTTGCAGGACACCTCGGCCTGTATCAGAGCGGTTTCCAGGGCTCGTATGCAGGTCGAGGCGCTAGAGCCACACAGCGATCCACTCTGGCTGTACTGGGTGAGCCCGGCGGAGATCACGGCCGGTGCGGGCGACTGTCTGCTGCAACTGGGTCAGCCTGATCGGGCAACAGCGCTGCTCGATGAGGGCATCACCTTGTTCGACGAGTCATTCGCCCGTGACCGGCAGGTCTATTTGACCCATCTGGCCGATGCCCGGTCTCGGCCACGAAGGCAGCGTGACCTGGACGTCGCCGCCAGTCGAGGTATGGCCGCCATCCAGCTGGCTGAGAGCTTGGTCTCGACCCGCAGTGTCGATTGTCTCCGTGAACTCTACGGCCAGATGACGCCGCACGCACAGGTGCCAGCCGTAAGAGATTTCCTGGAACGACTGCGAGGATTTCTGACGGCGTAGGGTGCGTCCGCGATCGGTCGAGGTATGCAGGGAGCTTCCAGTGGATTTCACGATTCATCACGTCGCCATCAGTGCGATCGACATGGCGGACTCGATCGAGTTCTACGAACAGTTCGGGTTCCGGGTCGTGTTGCACTGGAAAGATCCGGACGGTGAGCTGGAGATTGCACATCTCGAGCTTGCCGATAGCTACTTGGAGATCTTCTGGTACAGAGACCACACCCCTGCACCGGAGACAGCGGCATCCCTTGCAACCGATCTCCCCCGGATCGGTGTCAAGCACTTCGCCCTCGAGGTCGACTCGGTATACGAAGCCAAGGAGTTCGTCGAGAATCGCGGCATAGCGTCTAATATCGAAATCCAGCAAGGAAAGACTGGTGTGACTTACTTTTTCGTGAAGGACCCGAGCGGAATCCTGATCGAGTTTCTAGAAGATAAACGCGGCTTCTCGTCACAGAATATGGCCTGAGATGGCGTGTCAGCTGCGAGGTCGTCAGCGAGGGGTGGCGCACCCGGAGCCGGATGGCAAACTCGCCCCGCCTACCCGTCTGTACGACGGGTAGGCGGGGGCGTTGTTGGGCTGAGTGCGCTGGTCAGCCGTAGCGGTTCACCACAGTCACGATGATCCACACCGGCACCCAGAGTCCCATGGTGACGATTGAGAGGAACAGGTGCAGGCCGTGGGAGGTCCGTCGGTAGCCGGCAAAGCCTCCGTTGATCACGTTGACTTGCTGTTGTGGCAGCGGGACGTACATCGGTGCGTGCACCGGCTGTCCCCACGACTCCTGGTACGGCGGAGGGCCATACGGCTGGGCGCCGTATTGCGCCGGCGGGGTGTAGTGCTGCGGCGCTGGCTGGGCGGCGTACTGCGGGCCCGCCGTCGCTGGCGGAGTCGGCTCGGTGGGCATCGGCTGGGTCATCGGGGCTCCAAGGTGGTGGGATCCGGGTGAGGGGTAGGTGGCGGCCCTGGCGAGGAAACCTGGGGCCGCAGTTCTCCCCTTCCCGGAAGTCATCTGGCGCAGCCTCTCCTCGAGCCGCTCGACCTCGCCGTGCCAGTAGGCCGCCGACGAGGGCATGCCCTCGCGATCGGCTTCCCGGCGTACGCTCGGGCCTGCGCCAGCTCCTGCTGGAGCCGGTTTTGCCCGTCCCGAATGTCGCCGCGGCGACCGCCGCGAGGGTGAGCAGCACCGAGAGCACGCTCATAGAGCGCCTCCTGAGAGGTAAGGAAGGGAAGGGGCGTGGTCACCGGTCGCCGGGCCACACCCACATCTCGCAACCGGTCCACAGCGCGTTACACACCTTGGTCATGGACGCTGCCACGGACACCGACGCGGTGGACCGACCGGGCATCGTCATGCGGTCCATTACCCTGCCGCCGGCCGTGCTGGTCTGCTCGGCGGCTGCATCGTCGCGTGGGCCAGCAAGCGGCCGGTCACCACGGCACAGATCTGCGCGGCCGTGGATCACCGGGGGGTGGGTTGGGTTGGTTACGTTCGGTCGTCGCTGGCCGGGGGGACGCGGCCGAGGGCTTTTCCACCGTGCCCGACTTCAGCGGCAGCGGCAGATACCAGCCTCACCCGACAGCCTTCGCATCAGCTCTGCCTGCCTGCACTAGCTTCGGAGTCAGGTACTCGACATCGTCGGGGATCCCGTTACGGAGCACGTCCAGGAGGGCACCGGTGAAAAACGTGTAGGGCTCCCCCGCATCGATCCTCGACGCCGGTGGGCAGGATGGGAGAACATAGGTCCCCTCGATGTCCAGAGGCGGTGCATCGGAACCCAGGTGGTTAGACGCGAGTCCGCCTCGCCACGCCGCCGCCCGAGCAATGTCGGCGTCGGACAACTTCGCGGGCCGGCCCCGCGCGCGCACCAACCCCGCCGACCCGCGGCGGCGGGCCCGCCCGCGCAGCATCGACACATACTCCGGGGTCAGGCCCATCACCTCGGCCACCCGGCGCCCGGAAAACCCCAGCGTGGCGGTCAGCGTGACCACCGCGATGTTGCGCATCCCCAGATCGGCGGCATCGAAGCAGGCGACCACCCGGGCTCCCACGGTGATCACGGTCTGTCCGCCTGCCTCGGTCCGGCGCAGATCCGCGGGCTGGGGCATGCCCTCCAGCATCTGCGCCATGGCCACCACCGACATGACCCCACCCTACCACACATTAAACACTTTTCGCAGAGTAGGGCCCGAAGAAAACCGCACGTCACATCACGTGCAGTTCACCCGCTACCGGCGGTCTGAGACCCGCATGACCACGTGAGGACTTGTCTCGAGTTTCAAACTCCTAGCGACCAAGGCCGCTAGTGACGGTTCCACGGCATACTGAAAGGGTGTGGCGTGACCGGGCCGCTCACACCGGAACGGTCAGGTAGGGCGCTGGCTCACCGGCAGCGCACCGCTTCGAAGCCGTCGCACCGCGGCGTCGCCTGCCAGCTCCGCCCTCGCCTCCGGGTGCTCGTGGTAGTAGCGTAAGGCGTGGTACGTGAGAGCCGGGTCCACCGACAGCAGCCTACCCCGCACCTCGATCTCACGAACGGGTCCGGACGACGTCGGCGCAACCGAGGAATGATCGTTCCCTACGGAACCAATCCTGATGATCGGGCCATGTAGCACCTCATAGGCACGGACCGAAAGGACCTCGTCCCAGCCGACGAAGCTTCGGGTCATCCAGCCCCGGTGGTACACACCGTCCGGCATCAGGGCGAGACTTCCGCGCCCCAGCCTGCCGCGGATAACCGTGAAGAGAAAGTACAGGCACGAAATGCTCGCAACTCCCGAGATGGCTAACGGTACCAGCACCGCAGGGTCCCCGAACCCATCCCTGGCACCGACTGCCGACAGTGCCACCGCAAAAAATCCGAAGAACAGAAGCACTGCGAACACCAAGAGAACATAGCACGCGAACACTGGCAACGAGTATGGGATGACCGTCGCAGGCTTGCCCACCTCGGACACGTAGCCCGAGTCCACGACCGACGGATCCCGGTGCCGTCCTCGCAATAAGGCTAGGAAGCCCCATGCCGTCAGGAGAACGAGGATCGGGCACATCAGGATGAGGACTACAGCTGCACCCGTGTTGTCATCCACAAGAGCAAGGATACCGGCCGCGAGAATTGCAAGTGCGACAAGGGACATCCCGACTACGAGGACGATGTGTCGCGGCCGCACCGGCGGAAACCATTCGTCAGGCCACGGCAGGAGCGCGCCCTCTCCTGCTCCACCGCTGCCCGCGATTGTCATGAAAAGCTCCGTCTGTACTCGTCTCGCCTACCGATGCGGTCGCAGGCTCTCCGACTCGGAAGACTCCGACTCAGAAGACACTGTCCCACGCCGTCTTGGCACCTCCGGCGATGGCTCCACCGGCGTCGCCGATCGCACCACCGACCGAGTCGACTCCACTCTCGATCCCCTCCTTCACGCCTTCCGGCAGCGCGTCGTAGCCCATGTCGAGACCGACACCGGCGGCGACCCCGACAACAAGCCCTGCACCTGCACCGACGACCGTGCCGACAGGGCCACCAATGGCTGTACCGACCACCGCACCCGTTCCCGCGGCGGCCAGCGCGCCGCCCACACCGGAGATGATCGCCTTCCCGGCCGGCTTACCTGTATGAATGTCGTAGCCGATGCCCGCGGCAGTGACCCCCAGACCGATGATGGGAACCTTACTTCCGATCCGTCGCCCCACCGAACTCGCTTGGACTTTCGCCCTGTCGGCTTCGTCGAAGGCCGCCTGCGCCTGCATCGTCAGCTTTGCGCGCTCCGTGGGAGTGTTGCTGTTGTGGTAGGCCTTGTCCAGCGCGTCCTTCGTGAGGAGCAACGTGTCGGCCCTCGCCATGAGTCGGCTCGAACGATAGGCGCCGTAGCCGCCGAGCGCCGCCTTGTTCGCCAGATCGGCAGCATGGAACAGTGACTTTGCCTGGAGATCGTTCCAATACCTGCTACCGAAATCTTTGGCAGTGTTCACGACCTTGCGGGCCGCGTCCGCCTCCGTAGTCGCCGCCGAGTACGCGGCAACCTGGCGGGCGTGTGCCTGCTGCGCCTGCACGGCCTCATTATGGGCCATCACCATCTGAGGTGTTGCCGAGCCGTCGGAGGGTAGCGCGGTAGGAGCAGTCGGGGCCGGGCCAGGCTCGAGGATCTCGTTCTCGGTTACTTGCAGGCCGCCTTCGAGGGCGACATCGCGGGCACGAGCCATCTGGATCTGCGCCGTCTGGAGATTTCCGGCGTAGTCGTCGAATGACTGGGCCGCCCTCTCGTACTCCTCCAACATGCCATCGGCGCGCTGACCACCGCTGGTCATCCTTGCTCTGAAGGCAGCACCGGAATCACCGACCCACGCCCACTCCGACTGACCTCGCACGCCGTAGACGTCCGTCACACATTCCTGGACGGAGGCGGCCAGTGTGGACCGAAGCCAGGTCGCAGCCGACCGGATGCTCTCCGGGTCACCCTCGATCTTCGTATCGATTGCCATCGTGCGACTCCCCCGTCGCTCACCGCGGGCCGTCGAAGCTGTGCTCCGCAGCATCCTCACTGGTATCGAAGTCGTCGGCTCCCTTGCCCAGTTCGTCGCCTGCGACAGCGGTACCGACCACCAGCTCACCGGCACTCCGGGTGAGATGGCCGAGGACGCCGGCCATGGCCGCGCTGACCTCACCGGCATCCGGGGCGCCCGGGACGGAGGACCCGATCGAGTCGAGAGCCGCGGTGGCCCGATGCAGGGTTGCTGCCAGGTTCCTCATCAGCCCGGTATCCGTGTCGAAGCCCTGCGTCATCGAGCTCCACCTCCCCCTCGCCTCAAACGCTCTGGGATCTCCAGGTCCAGCAGGATCACGTCGAAGCGGACGTGCTCGGCCACGACGCCGAGTTTCACGGTGGGCATGACGACCCACGGCTGATACTCACCGCAGCAGTTCACCAACCGGTCGAGGGCCGAATACACGAGCAGCGCCGACCGGCCGTCGCCGGTCCGGCGTAGATCGATCCGCAGGTCCTCGTCGCTACTGCCGCTCTGCTCGCACGGCACGTACACGACCGGTGGGAACGTCTTCTGATCGAAGCTCGTCATGGGCCGATCTCCTCGCGGGAGTCGATCAGCGCTCGCGTCACGGGCTGCTGCCGCGTGTCGTGGCCGAGCCACGGGATGTCGGTCATGCTCCCCCCTCGGTGAGATGCAAGTCACGAGTTGTAGCCAACTGTAGTGGCTCCGACGCGCCATGTCTGCACTTTGCTCCAATCCGCCCCATGTCGCTTACGTCCCGCACATCGATCAGGTCGCCTACCGGGTGGTCTCGGCCGAGCACGGCAGGCTCCCCGTGCTGCCGGCGGACGAGGAGAAGGCGCGCTGGAAGCGCCTCATCGGGAGGTTCGGGCTGGACGTCAGCGAGGCGTTCCTCGGGCGGGGGTGGAGCCAGGTAGTGCTGGCGCAGGCGATCACGAGCCGGAGGAGTACCTCGCCGCGGCGCGTTTCGGCTGCGGGCGCAGGCTCGCCCCCGCGGCAGCGTGAGCTCTCGGGATCGGTCAACCTGTTCTCACATCCGCGCAGCGACCAGACGCAGCTTCGCTCGGTTGACCGCTCAGCATCGGATCCAGGCACCCAGTGCAATCAAGTCCCCGACGTCCAGCTCTCCATCCTGGCTCGTTCAGCTCGAAGTGGCTCGGGCAGATCTTCGACAGACCCTCTGCCGTCTTCACCCGGATATGGGAGCACCTCCACGAACCCGACGGCGATGGTGTTCTGTAGTGGGAGGTCGCCGTTCATGAAGCGGCTGCCCAGCCGAGCGATGGCTCTTGTTGCCTCCTCGTAGGATCGGCGTTCCTCATCGCGGTGTGTCCACGCCTCCACGTACCATCGTGCCAAATCACCGAGGAAAACTGTGGGCAGCATCTCTTCGTTGTCTTCCCGGTGCTCGCGCAGCAGTGCTGCCACGGTCGGCGACTCGCGCGCGAGGTCGATCGCCAGTTCAGCCCCGGCGGACTGGTGCTCCTCACGGAATCTCCATCATATCGGCTCCCACACTACCCTCCTAGTGCACGGCGTCCGCCGTAGTGCTGTTTCCAACCCTGTTAGGGTTCCCTACGCCCTTGTACAAGTCGTCAATTATGTTGCGCAGCTTGGGATCTCTAACGTCCGGCTTGACCGCAGGTTCCTTCTTGGGTAGCTCCTTCTTGGGCGGCTTGGTCACCTTCCGCCAGAGCCACCTGAAAAACTCACCGATTTTCTCGAAGACCCAGGCGATCTTCTTGAAAAGCCAGACGATGAAACGCCAGACGTACTTGGCCAGCGCCGCCAGGATCCGCCAGATGAACCTGCCGAGGAAACGCAGGATGATCCCGATGACGGGACCGATGACACCGACGGCGGCAGCGGCGTGACGTGCCTCTAGCACCTGGGAGAACGCGGCACTCAGCCCGTCGACTATCGAGGACTTGGCGCCCAGGGTCGCCTTGGCCATGGCGTCGGCCGCTTCGGCGGTCTGCTCAGCGGCGGTGGCGCCCTCGTCCACGTTGCGCTCGAACTCCTGCCAGTAGGAGAAGAACGCGTCGATGGACTCGCCGTGGTGCTCGTCGGCCACAGACCGCGCGATGGCCGTCCCCTCGGCCCCGAGTGCGCGCAAGTCCCCGGCCAGCATGCGCCAGGAGCCGGCGAGCTGATGCAACTGGTCCTCGTCGGCCTCCGGCCAGTGCCCACCGGCCTGCTCGAGCAGCCCGGCGAGCTCCGACGGCAGGGTGAGGGTCACGCGTCCACCTCGCCAGTGATCTGCTCGATCACCTGCCCACCGAGCGATCCGAATGCGTCGGCATTGGCTTGCTCAGATGCTTCAGTGGTGTCCGCCATCGCCGCCAGGTTGGCACCCACGGTGTCCAGGGCATCGGCCAGCGCGGCGAGTGCCTCGCCGGCGGTCTGCGCGACCTCGACGTAGGCGGCGCCGAATGCTGACCCCGGGTCGTCGCCGCCCCATACCGATGCGGAACCCGCCTGCTCGGCCCGGATGCTACTCAGCCGATCACCGAGCCGGCTGCCGAGACCAGCCATGTCACTGCCCGATCGGCGTAGCCGGCTCGGCATGATCCCAAACGATTCCGCCACCGTTATCGCCCCACCAGAGTCATCACGTCGGTGTTACCGGCCCGGGTTTCTCCGTAGAGTACCTGTGGAGTGACCCAGCGGAGGCCGTCGGGAGCTGGACCGGAGCAGCGGGGGTGGCATGACCGGATCATCAGAGTTCTTCGACTTCGTCGGCGAGATCGAGGAGGAGACGCGACGTGACAGGTCCGAGAGCGTCGCCGGACCCGGGCCGACCGCGGAGCCGCCCACGGACATCACAGGGCGCGGTGAGGCGGCAGACGGCCTCATCCACGCTACCGTCGGCTCCGATGCCCGGCTCCAGGATCTCCAGCTGGATCCGGCGCTACTGCGCCCGGGACAGCGCGGTCCGGTCAAGGACTCCGGTGTCCTCGCCGAGGAGATCACCGCTGCGGTCAACGCAGCCGTCGACGACCTGCAGAACAAGATCCGCAACAGCACCGCGGACCCCATCGGCCGATTGGGTGCGGACCTCGACCAGGTTGCGGCAGACTTCGAACGCGTCCTCGACCACCTGACGGGGGCGATGCGCCCATCGACGTTGCTGGATCTGGCGGCCGTAAGTGGCTCGGCGCCCGCCGGATCGGTCCGGGACCTCGGCGGCTGCTGATCCAGGTGCTGGGATCAAGCTGGGATCAACGAGCCCACTCGAGCGAGGAAGTGATCAGTGATGGCATCGCCCCGAGCTGCCTACCAGGCCGGTCCGGGCGGCGCGCTGGACGTCGACCGTGAATTCTACCGCCGGCTCGTCGATGCCCCTGGGCGCGACCTGGTGGAGGACTTCGTCATCCCGATCCGCTCGGGCCGTGCATGGGACCTACCGGCCGGGCACCTGTGCCGCATCATCGCCATCGAGGGCCCGCAGGTCGGCGACCTCAACATCTGGAACCGGCACGACCCCCGGGAGCGCATGTGGGCCTCCCGCACCCGGCAGCTACAGGCCGCGCACGTCACCACCTTCGACCGGTTGTGGTCCACGCTGCCGTTCCTGCGGCCGCTGGCCACCGTCACCGCCGACAGCCTCGCCGGGTACGGCCTCGACAGCGACGGTGGCCGTGTCCATGACCTGCTCGGTACCCGGTGTGATCCCTACGTCAACCAGATACTCACCGGGAGGGACTTCGACTTCCACTGCCACTCCAACCTCACCCGCGCCGTGCTGCCCTACGGGCTGACCGAGTTCGACGTGCACGACGTGCTCAACGTCTTCCAGTGCACCGGGCTCAACGACGAGGACCGCTACTTCATGAAGGCATGCCCCGCCCAGCGCGGGGACCACTTCGAGTTCTTCGCCGAGCTCGACCTGCTCTGCGCGCTGTCCACCTGCCCGGGCGGTGATCTTTCGGTGCCGCTGTGGGGCCCGGATGCCCGGGACCCGATCGACGTGTGCCGCCCCCTGGGGGTGCAAGTCTACCGGCCGGACCCTGCGCTGCTTGCCGGCTGGTGCAGCCCACAGCCGGCCGCCTACCGCAACCTGCATGGCCTCCGCCCCCCGAAGTGGGGCGAGTACGGCTGACACGGCCGGACGCGCCCACCCCCGGCCTCCACAGGAACGTCGGGCTCTTGCCGTACGGTGTCGTCCGCATCAGGTCCCTGGCGTAAGGAGGGGGCGGTGGAGGACGACGACTTCCGGCCGTTCACGCACCTGACCACGCCGAACGTCCACGTCTACCGCAGCATCATGGGCGCGTTCGTGGCGGCCAAGCAGCGGTTCGTGGTGCACCTGCGCCCCGAGGACGTGCACGAGGCGCTGCGGGACGCCGAGCTGCACGAGATCACCGAGGCACTGACCAGTCTCGTCGGCTGGGGCAACCTGCGTGCCGACCCGGACACCTCGCGGGTCACCACCGTCGAGGACTTCCACCGCGCCCGCTTCCTCTACCAGCTCACCCCCCGCGGCGAGGCCGCCGAGCAGGCGCTGGCCAGCTACGACGAGGCGCTCGGGCGCCGCGGCGCGCTGCAGGCCGTCGCGCTGGCCGACATCGTCGCCCAGCTGCGCGCCCTGCTCGAACTCGCCCACGCACCCGACCCCGATCCCGCCAAGGTGCACCTGCTGCTGCGCGGCCTGGTCGACCGGTTCACCGACCTCGCCGACAACGCGCAGGCGTTCATGGGCTCGTTGCAGCGCACCATCGACCTGCACGACGCCGACGCGGACGCCTTCCGTGCCTACAAGGACCGGCTCATCGACTACCTGGAGCGGTTCATCAAGGACCTGGTGACCACCGGCGGGGAGATCGCCACGCTGCTCGGCGAGCTGGACGGCGCCGGCATGGCGCGGCTGCTCACGACGGCGGCGGGTCGCGAGGCCGAGGACGCCGCCCCCGGGGCCGGTGACGGGGACGCCGGCGACCCGCGGCAGGTCGCGTTCGAGCACGGTCACGCCGTGTGGCAGGAGCGCTGGCGCGGGTTGCGGCAGTGGTTCGTCTCGCAACCCCACCACCCCAGCCAGGCCAAGCTGCTGCGCTCCCGCGCCCGCGCCGCCATCCCGCAGCTGCTGGCCGTGGTGGCCACCCTCAACGAGCGCCGCAGCAACCGCTCCGACCGCTCGGCCGACTTCCGCACGCTGGCCGTCTGGTTCGCCCACGCACCGGACGACGCCGCGATGCACCGGCTCTGGCGCGCCGCGTTCGGGCTGTCCTCGGCCCGCCATCTCACCGTCGACGCCGACACCCTCGCCGAGCGTGCCGAGCAGCCGATCCCCGCCGGCACACCCTGGGCCGGCGCGCCGCCGCTGCTGATCAGCCCGCAACTGCGGCGCAGCGGCAGCTACGAGCGCCGCGGCAAGCCCAACCGGGTGGTGGACCGCTCCGAGGCCCGCCGGCACCTCGCCGAGCTGGTCGCCCGGCAGGCCGACCAGACCGCGCAGGCCCGCGCCCGGCTGGCCACCACCCACCCCACCCGGCTGGCCGACCTCGGCGAGCTCGATCCCTCCGCATTCGAGCTGTTCCTGCGGCTGCTCGGCGATGCGCTGGCCGCCCGCCGGCCCGGCCGGCCCACCGTCACCACCACGACCGCCGACGGCACGCTGCGGATCCGGCTCACCGCGCTGGGCGACGGGAGCACTGCCGAGATCCACACTCCCGACGGCGTCTTCCGCGGCGCCGACCACCTCGTGGAGATCACCGATCTGATGGCCGACGAGGTGCAGGAGCGCTCTGCATGACCGCCGACGTACTCCTCCCCGCGGAGGCGGCAGTATGACCGCGCTGTCCGACGCGCTGGCCACGACGCGCGCCGAGGAGACCCGCCGCGCGGCCCGGGCCCTGCTGCGCCGCCCGCTGCTGCGCGCCACCGGCCCCGACGCCGAGGACTTCACACTGGTCCGGCGGCATGCCGCCGAGCTGCGCGAGTGGTTCTCCCGCAACACCGGCTGGCGGCTGGTCGCCGACACCGAGGTCGCGCGGCTGCTCAAGACCGCCCCGGCCACCGATGACCCCACCTACCCCGCCCGCGACGTCAAGTCCAAGAGCCCGTTCACCCGGCGCCGCTACGTGCTGGCCTGCCTGGCACTGGCCGTGCTGGAACGCGCCGACGCCCAGATCACCCTCGGACGGCTCGCCGAGCAGGTCGTGCTGGCCGCTGCCGACCCCGAGCTGGTCGAGGCCGGCGTCGGCTTCGGGCTGACGCACCGCGACGAGCGCACCGACCTGGTCGCCGTGGTTCGGATGCTGCTCGACCTGGGAGTCCTGGCCAGGGTGGCCGGTGACGAGGACGCGTTCGTCAAGGACACCGGCGACGCGCTCTACGACGTGCAGCGCCGCGTGCTGGTAACCCTGCTCGCCACGCGCCGCGGCCCGTCCACCATCACCGCAGCCGCCTTCGCCGACCGGCTGCGCGCGCTCACCGAGAACGTCACCCCGGACACCGAGGACACCCGCAACCAGGCGATGCGCCACGAGCTCACCCGCCGGCTGCTCGAGGAGCCGGTGCTCTACCTCGACGAGCTCGACGAGGCGCACGCCGGCTACCTCACCAGCCAGCGCGCCGCGATCACCCGCCGGATCACCGAGCTCACCGGGCTGGTCCCCGAGGTGCGCGCCGAGGGCATCGCGATGGTCGACCCGACAGATGACCTCACCGACGTCCGGATGCCCGAGATCGGCACCGACGGCCACGCGACCCTCTTGCTCGCCGAATACCTCGCCACTCGGACCGGACCCGCGCCGCTGGACGAGCTGCACGGTGCCGTGCGCGGCTTCGCCACCGAGCACCGCAGCTACTGGCGCAATGCCGCCGCCGAGCCGGGCGCCGAGGTGGAGCTCACGGCCCGGGCGCTGGACCGGCTCGAAGCGCTGCGGCTGATCCGCCGCGACCCCGGCGGGATCGTCGCCCGGCCCGCACTGGCCCGCTACGCGCTGACCACTCCCACGGTGCAGGAACCACGCTCGTGACCCGCCCGCTACCCCAGCCCACCCGCCCCCGCTGGCAGCCGCTGCGTGCCGGCCTGGTCGACCTCTTCTACTACGACTCCGAGGAGTTCTGGTTTCGCGACGGCCGGCTGCTGCTGCGCGGCAACAACGGCACCGGCAAGTCGAAGGTGCTCGCGCTGACGCTGCCGTTCCTGCTCGACGGGGAGCTGTCGCCGCACCGCGTCGAACCCGACGGCGACTCCAAGAAGCGGATGGAATGGAACCTGCTGCTCGGCGGCGCCCACCCGCACCCCGAACGGCTGGGCTACACCTGGCTGGAGTTCGGCCGCTGCCGCGAGGACGGCGGGTGTGAGTACCGCACGCTGGGCTGCGGGCTCAAGGCCGTGGCGGGCCGGGGCATCGCCCGGCACTGGTACTTCCTCACCAGCCGGCGAGTCGGTGACGGCCTCGCGCTGGTCGACGCCACCGGCACCGCCCTGACCCGGGAGCGGCTCGCCGAGGCCCTGGGCGACCACGGTGACGTGCACGACCGCGCCCGCGACTACCGGCGCTGCGTGGACGAGGCGCTGTTCGGTTTCGGTACCCAGCGCTACGGCGCGCTGGTCGACCTGCTCGTGCAGCTGCGGCAACCGCAGCTGTCCAAGCGCCCCAGTGAGACCGCGCTGTCGAATGCACTCACCGAGGCGCTGCCGCCGCTGGACCAGGCCGTCGTTTCCGACGTCGCCGAGGCCTTCCGCAGCCTCGAGGAGGACCGCGACGCGCTGGCGACCATGGTCGAGGCGCACGAGGCCACCCGCTCGTTCCTCGGCCACTACCGCCGCTACGCCCGCATCGCCTCCCGCCGGCGGGCCGACGGCCCGCGCCGGGCACAGTCGAGCTACGAGCAGATCAACCGCGAGCTGGGCGAGGCCGAGGCCGGCTACGCGGCGGCGCAGCGGGACTTCGACGCCGCCGACGCCGCGATCGAGGAGGCCGAACGCACCCGGGTGCGGCTGCGCGCCCGGGACGACGGCCTGCGCGCGAGCGACGAGATGAAGAGCGCCGAGAAGCTGGACCGCGCCGCCGAGGACGCCTACCGGCTGCAGCACGAGGCCACCCGGCGGGCCGAGGAGCGCGACGCCGCGGCCGGCACGCTCAAAACCCGCGAGCGCCGGCACGCGGAAGCGCAGCGCCGCGCCGGCAACGCGGCCACCGCACTCGACGGCATCCGGCAGGCGTGCACGAACGCCGCCCAGGCCGCCCGCATCGCCACCGAGCACGCTGCCCGCATCGACGCCGCACTCGACACGGACGAGCCCCCGCGCCGCTCGGCCACCGAACTCGCCGACCGCCAGCAGCGCGCGACCGACCATGTCGGCCGGCTCGTCGACTCCGCCGAGCAGGCCCGCCGGGAGCTCGCCACCGCGCGGCAGCGGGTCGAGGAGTTCGCCGCCGAGGCCGAGCAGCTCGCGCAGCTCCGGACCCAGGCCGAGCAGGCCGTGACCGGCGGCGGCGCCGAGCTCGTCGCCGCGGTCCGTGGCTACCTCGACAGCACCACCGAGCTGGGCGTCGACGACCCTGCGGCGGTACTGGCCGCGCTGGAGCTGTGGGTCGAGACCCTCGACGGGCCCAACCCCGCCCGCGTCGCCGTCGACGCCGCCGGGCACGCGGTCAGCGGCGCGCTGGCTCGCGTCGAGGCCGATCTCGATGCGCGGCAGGCCGCCGCCCGGCAGTGCGAGGCCGAGCTCACCGAGGCCATCGCGCGGCTGGAAGCCGGTGAGGACACCGCCCCACCCGCGCCGCACACCCGCGACCCCGCCGCCCGCGACACCCGTCCCGGCGCGCCCCGTCCCGGTGCGCCACTGTGGCAGCTCGTCGACTTCGCCACGCAGCTGCCCGACGAGCAGCGGGCCGGTCTGGAGGCCGCGCTCGAGGCTTCCGGCATCCTCGATGCCTGGGTGAACCCGGACGGGCAGCTGTCCGATCCGGACACCCACGACGTGCTGCTGCGGTCCGGGCCGGCGCCCGGCGCCGCGACGCTGCGCACCGTGCTGCACCCCGCGGTGGACCGCGATGACCCGCGCGCCGCGATGGTGGCCGATCAGACGCTCGACGCGCTGCTCGGCACCATCGGTCTGGATACCGGCGAGAACCGGGTCGACACCGCAGGCCGGTTCCGGCTCGGCGTGCTCGAAGGCTCCTGGGCCAAGCCGGCGGCCCGTTACATCGGCCGCGGCGCCCGGGAGGCGGCCCGCCGGACCCGGCTCGCCGAGCTGCGCACCGAGCTGGACACGGTCCGCGGCGAGCTGGCGCGCATCGACGGCGAGCGTTGCGAGCTGACCGCCCGGCGGCACACCCTGGCCGGCGAGCTGGCCGGCTTGCCTCCCGATGACGCGCTACGCCGCGCGCACGCCGAGGTGGCCGCGCTGGGCAGGCAGCGCGCGGAGCTCACGACCAGGCAGCAGCGGGCGCAGACGGTGCTCGCCGCGGCGACCGGCCACGCGGAGGCCACCGCCACCGAGCTCGCCGGCACCGCGGCGGAACTCGACCTGCCCGGCGACACGACCGGGCTCGCCGCCGTCCGCGAGGGGCTGTCCCGCTACCGCGAGGCCCTCAGGGAGCTGTGGCCGAGGCTGGAACAGCGGGCCGGTGCGCGGCGCGCGCTCGACGAGGCCGGCGACGAGCTCACCGCGGCCAGGACGGAGCTGACG
>JBOHGT010000283.1:0-1641 GCA_050700385.1 Pseudonocardiaceae bacterium
GCGCGGCCGGCCACGAGCTGGCTGTAGCCCGAGAAACCGGCCAGCCGCGCCGGGTCGAAGAAGTCCAGCCAGTCGGGGTCGGCGCCCGCGGTGGTCAGCGAGTCCTCGGCCTGGCGGGCGTGGCGCACGCTCTGCTCGGCATCGCCGGTCCGGGCACTGACCTCGGCCTGCACGCAGTGCAGCCACGACCGCAGCAGCGGGCCTTCCGCGTAGCGGGCGTGTGCGCGTGCGGCGTCCAGCAGCGGCCGCGCGTCGGTGGCCAGGGTATTTCGTCAGCCATGTCAGCGAGGACCTCGCCTCCCATTTTCGACCGAGGCATAGTTGTGATCTTGCCCACCATGAGTCTGCTGGGCCCACCAGTATCACGGGACGCTCACGGACAATGGCAGTTGTCCGGTGGTATCCTTCGGTGTCCTCGTCGACGGTGACACCGGCTGCCGCACGCGGAGCTTCTTCGGCGCAGGGATAAGGCGGAGCCGAGCGTGCGTTGGGCGCCGTATGATCGTAGGTACCGAGGTTCATCGCGTTGCGGTCGCGGAGCTGGAATCATGGCAGAGTACGTCGGTGTCGTACTCCAGGAGGTCGGTATGACCTGCACGAGGCGGGATCGCCCGCCCTCGCTCGGCGACCTGCTGACGGATCTCGGCGATCTCCTTGGAGGACTGGTGGACGTGATCCCGCCGGCCGCGCGCTGCAGAAGCGGGTTCGCGCAAGAGTTGTGTGTGAAGCAGTGCTGTTGTGGAGACTGCCTGCGACCATCTGGGCAGGTCTACATACACCAAGGCTCTCCTTACGCTGACCGAGGTGATCCGAGTGAGTTTGGAGTTCGACCCCTTCCCCGATCAGATCGCAGAAATCTGTCGTCGTTACCGGATTGCAGAACTTAGCGTATTCGGCTCCGTAGCACGGGGGGAGGACCATGCCAACAGTGATGTCGATCTGCTCTACGTGTCAGCGCCGGACGCTAAAGGTTCCCTGTGGGAATTATGGGAACTGCGCGATGAACTGGCGCAATTGCTTGGCCGCAAGGTCGACCTGGTCCCGAAGGACAACTTGCACTGGGTGATCCGAGACCGGGTGCTCGCTGAAGCTAGGCATGTGTATGCCGCGTGACGAACTCTATCTCGCCGAGATCGTGGAGGCAATCGATAGAATCTCCCGCTGGCTCAACGGAGTCGACGCGGATAGATGGAACGACGACGACATGTTGCGGGCTGCGGTGCTGCAGCAGCTCACTACGATCGGCGAGGCCAGCCGAAGCATCAATGACCAGCTTCAGGAACGGCACGCGGATGTGCCGTGGCGGCGGATCGCAGACTTCCGAAACATCGCGGTGCACGAGTACTTCGCAATCGAGTGGTCATTGGTCTGGCGTTTGGTGCGGGATCGCCTGCCGATACTGCGTCCCAGATCATGAAGGTGATCGGGACAGAATTTCCGGACATCGCTGCTCGGCTCGACCAAAACCAGCGGTAGGGCGGAGCAGCTGCTTGCTACCCGCTGGAACGTCGAGTAATCGCGCGCTGTCCGACGCCGACACCGGCGATGACCAGAACGATGCTCAGTAGCTCGGCACCGCCGATCGGCTCATCGAGCAACAGCCACGCCGCAAGCCCGGTGAAGATGGGGACCAGGTAGTAG
>JBOHGT010000284.1:0-8407 GCA_050700385.1 Pseudonocardiaceae bacterium
AACATGAAACGACCGTGACCTGGGTACGGGGTTGATGCCGGTGGGTGAGACCAGCGAGATCGCCGCGCGCGCCGAGGTCAATATCGAGACGCTGCACTCTTCCGAGCGTCGCGGGCTGCTGGCCCGAGCCTGCTCGCTCGGCTTCTGGTTACCGCACGTACCCGCCAGATGCCGTTTGGGTGGTGCAGGCTGGTCCAGCTGCTGCACGTACCTGCCTGGTGCGAAGCCGACCTTCTCAGGTTGCTGATGAATTCTCGCCCGTCCCGTCCTGATCGGTCGGCGCGACTACCGCCAGTCCGGCGCCTGTCGCCGCGGCTGCGAGGCGCCGGTCGTAGGTCACGAACGCCACATCGGAGGGATCGAACTCCGCCGCGGACGACAGGTAGATCGCGTCCAAGGTTCTGATCGTCGGTGCGTTGATTCCGCCTGCACGGTCGAGGACCTCATCATCGACGGCGAGGTGCGCGACCGCGGCGAGCACCTCGGCTGCTTCGGTCAGCTCGGCCTCGAGAGCGTCCGCGTCGATCAGATTACCGGCTTCCGTGTAGTTGTTGCGCCGGATCGCTCGCAGCAGCTCCGCGCGTGCCACCGCGGAGGTCAGCTGCAGCTCGTCGGCGCGCTCGTCGAGCCAGTCCTGCAGCGCGTTGGAGGATTCCTCCTCTCGCACCAGCTTCACCAGTGCGCAGGAGTCGAGATAGATCACCGATCGTCCGCGTGACGCAACTGCTCCAGGCTTTGACTCAGGGGTGCGGTGTTGGCACGGGCGGGCAGGCTCCGCCGGCCGGCGAGCCCGCCGGAGCGACCGCCCCGCAAGCGGCCTGTCGCCGCCAGTTCCTCGGCGCGCTTGTCCTCGGCGGTGGCCGGCACCAGCCAGCCCACCAGCCGTCCTCCGCTGGTGACCCGGCCGACGGCGCCGGCCTTCGCGAGCGCTGCAACGACCCTGCCGGCATTGCGCAGCTCTCGGATCCCAACCTCGTGCTCAGCTCTACGCATCCTGGGAATGCGCGGCGATACCCCCTCGGGCTGCTGTCGTTCCTCTGCCATGTCAGTCAAAATATCATTGCTGTCTGTCAAAGGAGACTATCGTCAGTCGCAGGGCCCTCGTTCGGGAGGGGCGTCCCAGGGCGGGCCACGCCGGCTCTTCGATGAAGTGGCTGGCGCCTACCAGTGGTGGCGCGATGCCGGTGAGCCGGTGGTGGGTGCGTGGCTGCTCACGGTCGGACCGGCTGGGCAGCGCGTTGAGCCGAAGCGGCCGAGGCGTGAGACCCGCAGCCCATCGAGGCTGCGAACGGTGGTGTTCGTGCTGCGGCGAGGCATCGCTAGGGTGTCCGTTTCAGCGCAGGCGAGTCGGGTCCTACCGGGCGGTTCGGATCGGGGACGCGAAGACTCTTCCGAGGGAACGAGGGGGTCACCGGCGTGCGGGTCGACCTGGTGTTGCTGTCGCTCGGCGGCGTGCAGCGGTTTATTGCCGAGTCCCGGAGCACCGCTGACGTCGCTGGTGCCAGCAGGATCGTGCAGAGCTTGGCGAAGTGCGCCGCCACGGTCGTGGACGGTCAGTTGGCCGGTGCCGCCGAGCCCTGTGGGTTGATCTTTCCCGCGACCGTCGATGCGCTGAGCGTCACCAACAAGATCGTGTTTCTGGCTCCGGAGAGGGCAGGGCCGGGCATTGCCCGGGCTGCCGCCGAGGAGATCAGCCAGACCTGGCGGACCCAGCTCGAACAGGCTTTCCGTCCGGACCAGCCGCCGGACGCGCCCGGCATGCCTGATGTCGCCTGGGTGAGCGTCACCGGACCGGTGGCCGAGGGCGGTTACGGCATGCTCTGGCAGGCCGCGCAGGAGGAGATGGACGGCCGCAAGCGAGCGCGGGTGTTCGAGCCGTTCGAGATCCGTGGACGCACGCTGTGCGCGCAGTCGCCCGGGTTGCCGGCGGTGAAGGCACCAAAGCGGAGCCGCAGACACGAACGGGACGAGGCGCTGTCCGCGGCGGGATGGGCGAAGCGACAGGCAGGCAGAACCGGGGAGGCGTTCCCGTCCACGGTGAGCATCGCGTCGTCGGTGTTCCGCAGCCGGTTGCTGGAACACGCAGCCGCCGATCCCGACCTTGTCGCCGAGCTGCGCGACCCGGTGGGGACGTTGGTCACCGCGCTGACCACTCTGGACATACCTGGCGACCACGCGACGCTGCGCTCCGTGCCGGTTCCCGACGGCCTGGAACCCCTCGCGGGCCGTCTCGGCGCCTGGGTGAGCGCCGAGCGATGGAACCCCGACGCACTGGCCGGTGAGTACGGCACCAGACCGGACGCGGAGCTCGTTCGGGGCGCGCAGCGAGCTGCCGGCGCGATCACGGCCATCGCCCGCAAGGCCGGTATTCAGGCGCCGAGCCCGTACTTCGCCGTCGTCGTCCAGGATCTCGACCGGCTCGGCCGGGCGCTGGGGACCTGCGGCCTGAACCAGCAGCGCGAGGTGTCGCGGCAGCTCAGCGCCCTCGCAGCAGAGCAACGTGCATTGATCAAGGCGCAGCACCCTCGCGTGGAGGTGGTCTACACGGGCGGGGACGACCTGCTGGCGTTCTGCCCGGCCGCGGATGCGCTGACGTTGGCCCGGTCCATCCGGGAGCAGGTGCGCGACACCGTCAGCACCGGACTACTCGCGACAGCCGGCCGGGACGGGGGCCCGATCACCGCGTCGACCGGGGTGGTGTTCGCGCACATGTCCAACCCGTTGCAGGACGCGGTCCGCTCCGCCCAGGAGGCGATCAAGAAGGCCAAGGAGGCGAAGCGCGACGGGGGACGGTCGCGGGATGCGTTCGCGGTGGTGGTGCGCCGCCGGGGCGGGGAACGGGCGCGGACGGTCCTGCCGTGGTGGCCGGGAGCCGACCCGAACGCAGCCAGCGCGATGACGCTGCTGGACCAGATCCGGCCCGGTCCGGAGTCCGGCGCCCTGTCCGGTGCGCTGGGGTCGGACCTGGAACGGGACAAGCAGGTGCTCAGCGATCTGGGCGCCACCGACGAGGCGTTGCTGCGTGCCGAGCTGATCCGGCTGGTGGCCCGCCACGGCGGGACCAAGGACGCCGGTGATGCCCTGTGCACCCTCGGGCTCGCCGAGCGAGGTGTCCACAAGGGCCGCCGCTTCGAGCCGGTGCCTGCTGCGCTGGTCGCCCGGTTTCTCTCGCAGGAGGCGCGATGAGCACCACCTGGCTGGCCGTCACCCCGCTGGACACGATCATGGTGCGGGACGGCCGCCCGTTCGACGCCGGCGCGGCGAGCACCGCCCGTTCCGTGGCACCTGCGCCCAACACGCTTGGCGGCGTGGTCCGGGCCGCCCTCGGCCGCGACGCCGGGCGCATCCTCGGCCCGATCGTCAGCACCGAGCACGAGATCGTGTTCCCGGCCCCGCGTGACATCGTCCGCGACGAGCAGACTGTCCGGCGCCTGAGCATGGTCGAGCGAGCCGACACCGCCGTCTCCGACCTCGACGACCGACACCGGCTCAGCCACCATCTCGCCGGCGACGGCGAACCGGTGTTGTCGGACTGGATCACCCGCCAGGGGCTGCGGGGCTGGCTGACCGGTGCCATCGCCGCCGGCCGGAACATGGTCGCGCCGCCGCTGCGGACCGATCCGGCGTGGGTGCCAGAGAACCGGCTCGGCCTCGCCCGGCACTGGAGCGGACCACAGACCGGCGCGGCCGCGCCGGGACTGCTCTATGCCATGACGCAGTTGCGGCCGCGCGATGACACCCGGTTCCTGGTCGGCTGCGTGGACGACCAGCCGATCGAGATCCGCGACGAGCTGGTTCCGTTCGGCGGGCGCGGTCGGTTGGCCGAGGTGACCGGCGACGTGACGGGCGAGGTGCTACCTCCGGCCCCGGAGGACTTTCCCGGCGGCAGGCTCGCCGTCTACCTGGCCACCCCAGCGCTGCTGACCAGCCCGTTCTGGAGTCCCCCGGAGGCGACGCTGGCCGCGGTCGCGGTCGGCTCCCCGCAGCCGGTGCCCAGCGCCTCCCCGCGCGGCGACTTTTCCGGCAGCCGGGTGCTGGCCTGGGCCGTCCCGGCGGGATCAGTGTTCTACCTGACTTTCAACCCACCCGACGGGGCGAAACGGTGGGCCACGAGGTACCACGGAAAACTCATCCCGAACCAGTCGTCGCTGCCCATCGTGACCACCGGATTCGGTACCTGCCTGACCGGGAGATGGTGATGGAACGACGATTGTTGACGTTGCTGGCCGAGACGCCGGTACACGCGGGCGGGGCGGAGTCGCTGGCGGCGGTGGACCTGCCGATCCAGCGCGAGGCGGCCACCGGGCTGCCGGTGATCTGGGGCCAGAGCCTCAAAGGCGCATTGCGCCAGGCCTGGCGGGACGCCAAGCTCCCCGGCGAGGAGGCGGCGTTCGGGTCCCGCCCACCCGGTTCGGCGAAGGCCGACGGCGAGGCTGAAGGTGACGCCAGTGGCGACGGTGCCGCGGGGGGTTCGCTGACCAAGGGTGCGATCTCGGTGGGCGACGCCCAGCTCGTACTGTTCCCGGCCGCCACGCTGCGCCAGGTGTTCGGCTGGGCGAGCGCGCCGCTGCTGCTCAGCCGGCTCGGCCGCAAGCTGTGCCTGCTCGGCACCGACCCGGGCGCCACGTTCACCACCAACCTCACCGGTGGTCACGGCCTGGGCACGCCGGACTGGGTGGGTTCGCAGGTGATCGGCCCGTTCGCGGAGAACATCCGGGCCGATGCGCGGGCCGCCGCGGTCGGGACGGTGCTGGCCCGGCTGGTGTGCCCGGACCTGCCCGCCTTCGAATTCACCCGGCAGAAGCTGGCCGAGGACGTCCTGATCGTCGACGATTCGACGATCATCGGGCTGGCCCGGATGGGCACCGACGTGGTCGCCCGCGTGCAGTTGGAGGAGGAGGCGAAGAAGGTCAAGCACGGGCCGTTCTACTCCGAGCACCTGCCCGCCGAGACGATGCTCGCCGCAGTGCTCGCCGGTTCCGGCGAGCACCTGGACCGGCTCGCGGGACTGCTGGACGGCCGAACGCTGCAACTGGGTGGGGACGAGACGATCGGCAAGGGGGTGCTGTGGTGCCGGGTGCACTCCGCAGCATCGTCGGCCACCGCGCTCGGGGAGGCGTCGAACCCGGAGGAGAGCGTCGCCGCCGCCCCGGCCGCGCCTCCCGCGCCACCACCCGCCCAGGTCCGGCCCAACCCGGCCGCGATGGCGCGGAGGAAGCATGGCTGAACGGGTGGACCACAAGCTGGCCCGCGCCGCCGCCGATGTGCTGCGGGACCAGAAAGTCGACGCCGAACTGCGTACCCGGATGCGTGGCCTGCCCGCCCTGCTACAGACCAGCGGACTGGCCGCCACCTGCGCGTTCCTGCTGTCCAGGGTGAAAGAGCACAAACCTACCGACGCCTACTGGCGCACCGCCAAGACCCTGCTGGACGAGGCCGCGCGCGCCATCGGCGTCGACCCGGACCCCGACCCCCGGGCTGCGCTGGACAAACTCACCCAGGTCACCGGCCAGCAGTATGTGCTGGCCGAGACCCGGGCGGCGATGCTCGCGCTGTGGCTGTCCCGGCTGGCGCAGGCCAAGGCGGAGGCACAGAAGCAGGACCCGTCGTGACGGTACAAGTGCACGGTGCGCTGCGGCCCGTCCTGGCAGCCGGGGTCGCCGAGCTGGCCCGGAAGATCAGCAGAGATCAGGAGAGTCGGTACAAGCTCGACGTTCCTAACACGATCAACCCGGGGCTGCTGCTGCACCGGCTCTGGCTCGGCGACGACCGCGATGAGACGGCCCGCGCGTTGCAGGCGGCGCACCTGCGGGCGGTCGCCGACGCCTGCCGCAGGGTGCCCGCTGAACTGCTCGACGCAGCGCACGCCCGGCGTTCGGCGGCCGCGGCGGCGCTGGCCGCGCGGCATCCTGGGTGGACCTGGCGCGCGGTGCTGATCGAGCCGATGTGGCGGCTGGTGATCGGGCACGGCGAGGACTCCGTGCACGAGACCAGCCTCACCCTGTCACCCACCTACGGCGTGCCGGTGCTGCCGGGCACGGCGCTCAAGGGTCTCGCGGCGGCGGCCCGGGACGCCGGCTGGTCCGACCTCGACACCACGTTGTTTGGCTCACCCCGCCCGGGCCAGACGTCCGAGGCCCGCCGTGGCTCGGTGCTGATCTGGGACGCGTTGCCCATCGGGGAGCTCAACTTGGTGCTCGACGTGCTGACCCCGCACGTCAAGCCCTACTACGACGAGGGCAACAGCGGCAACGAGGACACCGCACCGACCACACAACCCGCCGAGTACCACAACCCCGTCCCGATCCGGTTCCTCGCGATGGAGAAGACCCGGTTCCGCGCCTACGTCCTCGGACCGGCCCAGCACGTCACCCGCTTCGCCGGGCTGCTCAAGCACGGGCTCGACGAGTTCGGCATCGGCGCCAAGACCGCGGCCGGGTACGGCTACTGCTCGGCGTCCGAGGAGGTGCCCGGCTGAGATGCTCCTGCTGCACCTGGTTCCGGTGGGGCTCTCGCTGCTGAAGAAGGGCCATGTCGAGTTCCCGGATTCCCCGCTGACGGCCCGGCAGGCACTGCAGCACGCCTCGACCGGTCCGCGTCACGAGCTGGACTGGGGCCGCCTCGGACCGGCTGGGTTGCCCCGGCTGGCGGCCGGGCTCGGCACCGACACAGCGGCCGAGTGGACCTCGATCGCAGCGATTCGCGACGAGCGACGCTACGCCTCGGTGCAGGGCGAGGCGTACCTGTTCATCGCTACCGACACGACCGACGGCCTGCGGGCGGCCACCCTGGTCGCCGAGCGATATCAGGATTCCGCGATCCGCTATGTCGACGAGCCGCTGGCAGCCCGGCGCGGTGAGGTGCTCGAACCCGGTGACGGGTGCGTCTACCGGATTCCCGATCTCGACCTGGGCAACCTGACGCTGACCTCGACCACGTGGCGATCACTCGGCAGGGTCGGACGCCTGGCCGCCGACACCGCCACGCAGAGCCCCCGCGGTGAGTGGCACGTGATCCTGCACCTTTCCGGCGGTTACAAGGCCATGATCCCGTACCTGATGGTGCTGGCCGAGGCCGTCCATTCGCGGCTGCGGGACAACCGGCCGGACTCCGCGCACCGTCCGAGCATCCGGGCGGTCGTGATCCACGAAGACAGTGTCGGCCAAGGGTCACCCGAACCGCCCCTCGTCATCGATGTCCCGGTCCGCTCGATCCGCCGCGATCTGCTGACGTTCACGAAGAAGCTGGCGGCAGCGGCCCGGCCGGATAGTGATCTCGTCGATGCGGGTGTCGCCGATGACCTGCTGGGCTTGTTCACCGAGGTGGTGGAGGGCACCCAGAAACGCCGGCTGACCTCCGCCGGCCTGATCACGGTGAGCGTCCTGTGAGTGCCGGCGCACAGACAGGGGTGCTGGATCGCTACGTCAACGCCGTCCTGGCCGACGGACAGGCTCCGAGTTCGCAGGTGACTCGGCATGAGGCACTGCCCGATCACCCGCAACCGGTCATCCAGCACGATCACCTCGAGTGCGCCCTGAACGATCCGCGGGCCTTGTTCTCTGCGGCCGATTGGCGCAACGAGCCGAGGGTGTGCCTGACGCTGCTGTTCCGGTTCGCGCTCTGGCTGCGCTACAGCCCGCCGGGCCATGTGCCGGTGCGCCTCGCGTCGCGGGCGGCGCGGCTGCGGTTCGCAGTGTGGAGCCTGTTCCCGAGGATGGGCTGGCCGCAGGAGTGGTCGTCGCTGAACGTGGTCTGGTCGGCGACCGGGCCGCCGCAGCCTGGCGACTACCTGGAAGTGACCGACGAACTGGTGCTGGCCGAGGCGCGGGCGGCCCGGGACGACTGGCTGGCCCAGCTCAACGACTGGGAGGACGACCCCTGGCTGGCCGCGCGGCACCAGCGCGACCCCGGCAGCCTCGAATCCGATCTTCGCTGGCTGACCACGACCTGGCCACGACTGCCGCGCGGCGAGCCGCCGTGGCCGGGCGGCCCGGAATACCTCAATCTGGACGCCGAGGCCGATCGCAGCGCCTACCACCGGGTCGCCACTGATCTGGCCGAGCTGCACTGGCTGCCCCGGGGCTCGCTGAGTTCGGCGACGACCGCGCTGCTGCCCGATCGGCCTATTGTCTCCCGGCTGATTCCGTGGCTGTTCCCGCTGGCCGCGCTGGTCGTCGTCGGGTTGTTCGCCGCCACGCTGGCGCAGGCCGCGGCCTGGTCCGCGGTGGTCCTGCTGATGCTGGGGGTCGCGGTGGCGGGATTCGCGCCGAGCCGGTTCACCGGGCTGGCGTTGCTGCGGGTGCCCTCCGCAGCTGCCGTCGGCCTGGTGGTGCTGCTGAGCCTGACGCCGCGGTGGTGGCTGGCGCCGTGGGGGTGGACCGTCGGGGCCGGGCTGTTGGCGCTCGCG
>JBOHGT010000285.1:0-10368 GCA_050700385.1 Pseudonocardiaceae bacterium
GCGGGCGGCGACGGCGGCGCGGGCCGCCGCGTCCTCCTCCGCGGATGGGTAGCGGCCGAGCCGCTCCAGCGCACCGGCCAGCCGCTGCCGCAGCCACCGCGGCGGCCCGTTCCCTCGCACGTTGACCGCGAAGTCGAGCAGGCCCGGCTCGGCATCGGCGTCACCATGGTGGCGCAGCAGGTCGTGGTCGTCGGAAGAACCCATCGGTCGCGGAGTCTAAGCGCCCGACCCCTCGTAGGGTGGCAGCGTGCTGCACGTGTGCTTCGTCTGCTCCGGGAACATCTGCCGCTCCCCGATGGCCGGGATCGTGCTCGCCGCGCGGCTGCGTGCCGAGGGTCTCGACGGCCGGGTGCGGGTGAGCACCGCCGGTACGGGTGCGTGGCACGTCGGGCAGCCTGCCGACCCGCGCACCGCGGAGACGTTGCGCGAGGCTGGTTACGAGTGCCGTCACGTCGCCGCGGCGCTGGGGCGCGAGCACCTCGACGCCGACCTGCTGGTGGCGCTGGACTCCGGGCACGCTGCGGCGCTGCGCCGGCTCGTGAACGACCCGCAGCGGGTGCGGCTGCTGCGCTCGTTCGACCCGGCTGCGGACGGCGATCTCGATGTGCCGGATCCCTACTACGGCGGGGACCGCGGCTTCGACGACGTGCTGGGCATGATCCACGCCGCGGTGCCAGGGCTGCTGGACTGGGTGCGGGAGCGGGTGTGACCGACGCGCGGTCCGTCGTCGAGGCGCTCACCGGCACCGGGACACGGTCGGTCACGCCGCTGTCCGCGACGCTGTGGTCGGCGCGGCTGGCCGACGGCCGGTCCGTGGTCGCCAAGCGCGGCCGACCCGGTCAGGCCCCTGCCGAGGCCGCCGGGCTGCGCTGGCTCGCGGTGCCGGGCGGCCCGCCGGTGCCGGCGGTCCACGGTCACGACGAGCACTGGCTCGTCGCCGAGCACGTCGCGGGTGGGCGGATGACCGCACCCGCCGCCGAGCGGTTCGGCCGGGAGCTGGCCGCGCTGCACGCCGCCGGCGCCCCGTGCTTCGGTGCGCCCCCGCCGGACGGCCCGGCCGAGGCGTGGATCGGCAACGCCCCGATGCGCAACCGGCCCGGCGAGGAATGGCCGTCCTGGTACGCCGAGCACCGCGTGCTGCCCTACCTGCGCCGCGCGGCCGCCGCCGGGTCGGTGCACCGCTCCGACGTCGCCGCCGTGGAGCGGGTCTGCGACCGGATCACCGAGCTGGCGGGCCCTGCCGAGCCACCGGCCCGGCTGCACGGCGACCTGTGGGCGGGCAACGTGCACGCCGGGACGGACGGGCGGGTCTGGCTGCTGGATCCTGCGGCGCACGGTGGTCACCGCGAGACCGACCTGGCGATGCTCGCACTGTTCGGTGCGCCGCATCTGGAGCGCGTACTCGGCGCCTACGACGAGGCGGCGGCACTCGCGCCGGGCTGGCGGCAGCGGGTGGTGTTGCACCAGCTGTTCCCGCTGCTGGTCCACGCTGTGCTCTTCGGGGGCGGCTACGGGGCGCAGGCCGGCGCGGCCGCCCGCGCCCTGGGTTGAGCCCGGCCGGACTACCGTGGTGGGTGTGCGGTGGAGGTTCCTGCTGCGGCCGGGATGGGTCGCGCTGACGCTGGCGACGACCGGTTTCGCCGTGCTGGCGTTCAGTGTGCTGGGTCCCTGGCAGTTCCACCGGGCCGAGCAGCGCGATGCGCGCAACGCCGCCATCGAGCGGTCCTTCCGGACACCGCCGCAGCCGCTGCGTGACGTGCTGCCGGCGGGCTCGGCACCGGGAGCGGGCACCGAATGGCGGCAGGTGGAACTCACCGGCCGGTACCTGCCGGAGGCCGAGACGGTCGTGCGGCTGCGCACGGTCCTGGGCGAGCCGGCCTTCGAGGTGCTGGTGCCGCTGCGGCTGACCGACGGCTCCACGGTGCTCGTCGACCGCGGTTTCCTGCAGCCCGCGCCGGGGCTACGGGTGCCGGACCACCCGCCCGCGCCGTCCGGCGAGGTCACCGTGCCGGGCCGGTTGCGCGCCGGGGAGACCGACACCGAGGACCGTCCCGCCGTCGAGCGGGACGGCCGCACGGAGATCTACGCGGTGGATCCCGCCACCGTCGGCGCGCTGACCGGCCTGGAACTCCAGCCGGGGTACGTGCAGCTGAATGCCGGTGCTCCGGGGGCGCTGGGGGTGCTGCCGCTGCCGCAACTGTCCGCAGGCCCGCACCTGGCCTACGCCCTGCAGTGGCTCGCGTTCGGGGCGATGGCCCCGGTCGGGCTGGTGTACTTCGCGTGGCGGGAGGGCACCGGCGCCCGGCGACCCACCGACGTCGGCGACCAGCACCCGGTTATCGACCGGAGCGGCGGCGCCGGCGGGGCAGCAACGCGAGGACCGCGCAGCCTGCAGCCGCCACCCCGCCGACCACGCGAGACAGCTCGACCCCGCGGGTGAGGTCGCCGGCGTCGGGGGTGCGGCCGTCCCCCAGCACCGGGCGGTCCTCCGGGCCGTGCGGGTACACCGTGCGGCCGCCGAGGCGGATCTCCAGCGCTCCCGCGAAGGCAGCTTCCACCTGACCTGCGTTGGGGCTGGGGTGCGCCACGGCATCCCGCCGCCAGGCCTGCCAGGCGCCCCGCGTCGAGCCGCCCACCACCGGCGCGCACAGCGTCGTCAATCCGGCCGCCATCCGGGAGGGCATCAGGTTGGCGGCATCGTCCAACCGCGCGGCCGCCCAGCCGAAGCGCCGGTAGTGGGGCGACCGGTACCCGACCATGGCGTCGAGCGTGTTCGCGGCCCGGTAGGCCAGCAGGCCGGGTACCCCGGCGAGTGCTCCCCACACCAGCGGGGCGACCACCGCGTCGGAGGTGTTCTCGGCGACCGACTCGACACTCGCCCTGGCCAGGCCGTGGGCGTCGAGCCGGAGGGCGTCTCGCCCGCACAGCTGCGGTAGCCGTTGCCGGGCACCGTCGATGTCGCCGCTGTCCAGCGCGCGGGCCATCGCGGTCCCCTCGGCGGCGAGCGAAGCACCGCCGAGCACCGCCCAGGTCGCTGCGGCCGTGGTCGCGACCCGGACCAGCGCGCGGCCCCGGCCGGCGCGCTCCACCGCCGAACCGGCCAGCGCGGTGCCACCGACGAGCAGTCCCGCGTAGGCGACGCCGGCCAGCCGGCGATCGGCGTAGAGCGTGCCCTCCGCAGCCGACGCGAGCCGTCCGAACACGGCCACGGGATGCCTGCGCGGCGGATCTGCCAGGACCGCGTCGGCCGCCACCCCGAGCAGCAATCCTACCGCGCGTGCAGCGCCCACTCCGACCCCCGACCTGTGACCGACCCAGTAGGCGGCCACCATACTGATCCGGGTGAGCGGGTCACTGCGCAGGGTGAGCGCCGGCTCCCGTTGTCCACCCCATCGAGCGGACCTAGACTGAGCGCTCCCTGGGCCCAGCTCCCGCCGCACCCTGAAGGTGGGGGAGGATGCCGAGGCGCACGACGTCGACAACGAGGCAACAGGCTCGCGGTGGGAGGCGCGGGCCGGAGGGTGGCGCCATGTCCTATGTGCTCGGGATCGATCTCGGTACCAGTGTCACCTCGGCCGCGGTCTACCGGACCGGCGAGGGTGGCGGGGCGCCGGAGATCGTGCCGCTCGACGCCGGACGGGTCGGGGTCGCCTCGGTGCTCTACCTCGCCGAGGACGGCTCCTTCCTCGTCGGTGCGGCGGCCGAGCAGCAGGTGCTCACCGACCCGGACCGCGTGTTCCGGCACTTCAAGCGGCGCATCGGTGGTGACCCCCCGGACGGGGCCGGCGACCAGGCGCACACCCCGGAGGACCTCGCAGCCCGGATGGTGCGCTGGGTGGTCGACCGGGTGACCGAGCGCGAGGGGGAAGCCCCGGAGCGGATCGCTGTCACGCATCCGGCGACCTGGGGTCAGCACCAGCTGCAGCTGCTCACCGAGGCTCTGCGGAAGGTCGGAGTCGATGACCCGACGTTCGTCACGGAGCCCGAAGCCGCTGCGGCGAGTCGGGCTGCGGCCGCGCCGGTGGACATCGGCAGCACCATCGGGGTGTTCGACTTCGGCGGCGGAAGCTTCGACGCGGCCGTTGTCCGCAAGGCCGCGCCCGGCGCCTTCACGGTGCTCGGTACGCCACTCGAGATGGATTCGCTCTGCGGTGCGGATTTCGAGGAAGCGATGTTCACCCACGTGCTGGCCGAGCTCGGTGACGGGGTGGGCACGGCCGACCTGAACGGCCCGGAGATCATGGCCTCGATCGCGCAGCTGCTCGAGACGTGTGTCGAGGCCAAGGAGGCGCTGTCAACCGAGGCCGAGGTGACCATCCCGGTCCGGCTACCCGGGATGCAGCAGTCACAGCTGCAGCTGACGCGGCGCGACCTCGAGTCGCTGATCCGCCCGGCGCTGCAGGAGACCGTCCACACGATGTGCACGGCGATGTGGTCCGACCAGGTCCGGCTCGAGGACCTGGACGAGGTGCTGCTCGTCGGTGGCTCCTCGCAGGTTCCGCTGGTGGCCCGGGTGGTCTCCGCCGAGCTCCGGTCACCGGTCACCGTGCTTCCCGAGGCACAGGCGGCGGTGGCGCTCGGCGCCGCGCTGGCTGCGTTCCCGGAGCGGGAATACGTGCCGAGCCCGGTCGCCGTCCCTCCGGTCGTCGCCGTCCCCCCGGACCTTCCCGACACCCTGAACACCTCTTGGGAGGAGTTCCCCCCGGTCCCTCCGGCGGTCGACACTGCACCGCAGCCGGCGCTCCGCCGCCAGACGGGTCAGCGGCTGGCGGCCGCAGCAGCCGGCGTCGTCGCGGTGGCTGCGGTCCTCGTCCCGCTCACGATCATGGGGTCTACCGACTCCCCGCCGCCGACCGCCCGGGACGCGCCGCTGGACGCACGAACCACCTCTGCCCGTCCTCTCCCCGGCGGGTTGCTCGAGAAGCCACGCAGCAACGCCGTGCCCGCTCCGGTGATCGCTCCCCCGGCCACTTCGGTGATCACCACATCGAACGGGCGGACGAGCCGCGGCGTGGTACCGGCCACCAGGCCTCCTGCCCCCGAGGCACCGCCACCCGCCGTCGCTCCACCGCCTGCCAACAGGCCGCCGGCCAACCCCGGTCCCCCTGGGCCACCGTCTCCGGCACCGCCACCGTCGCCGACGCCACCGTCGCCGACGCCGCCCTCGCCGCCGCCGTCCCCAGAGCCGCCACCATCCCCAGAGCCGCCACCGTCGCTGCCGTCACCGTCCCCGACGCCGCCGTCGCCCTCGCTGCCGTCGCCGTCCCCGACGTCATCGCCGTCCTTGTCGCCGTCCGAGCCACCCAGCAACTCCGCACCACCGATCGACGGGTCCACGACGGCCACCTCTTCCCAGGGAGGATGAGGCTGACGCGGCAAGGTCCGGCGCGATGACGCCCGCCACCGGAGAACGACGAATGACCACTCTGGCATCGCGGACGGCACCAGCGATACGGCGTTTGCGGCACCGCGGGAGAGGTGCAGCACCGGGGCGACCTCGGCGGTGGCGAACTCCTCCAGGTCGGTGCCTGACCTAAGGTCGGCGAACCGGGCCAGTGCCGGAACTGCTGAGCCTGCGCGTGCGCGACGAGACGCTCCCATGCTGCGGCGGTCTCCAGCGCGTCGTCGGCGGACAGCCCCGTCCACGTCCAGGCTGGACAGCAGGTCCGTGAGCAGGCCGGATGGTTCGAACGTCGACCACGAAACACCGGGCAGCAGCCCGGGCGCCGGAGCCTGACCGGTATCGAACACGCGTTCGAGTATTCCAGCTGGGTCAGGTCGTGAACAACCAGAGGTGGACGACGGGCTCCGCCGGGTCGCTGCGATCGACGGCAACGCGGCGGAAGACTGTGCTGGTGCGCTCGCCTTGGGGTGCCAGCGTGTCGCTGGTGGAGGAAACGGTGGACGCTGTTGTCAGGTCGAATCCATCGACGGGTGCCATGAACGGACCGGGGTCAGGCTCCAGAGGTGTGGTGAATCCTGACCCGGACAGCAGCGTCTCGACGGTGTTCGGCTCGATCCCGATCGCGAGGCGGTAGCGCTCATCGATGCCTTTATCATGCTGCACCCCAAGTACCCCCGCTGAGGGTGGTAGCACGATGCCGCCGAATTGTAGCGCCTCGTCGATCACAGCCTGGTCTGTCGTGACTCCGGTGGGTCCTGACTGACGCATCCTGTCCTCCTGACCGGGTTCGGTCCCGCATGCGATTGTTGTGGCCGCGACGCCGAGCGTGAGCATGACCGCGATGATGATGCAGCGCAGTGGCTGACAACCGAATGGGAAGCGTGCGTCGTGCGGGAGAATATGCCTGGTGGGCTTCTGCACGATAATCTAATCCCGTCCGGGGTCGGTTCGGGTACCGTCGCGATTGTCGGGTGGTGCAGGCAGTTCTGGCCGCTGGCCCGGCGGGGGCACCGTGCCAGCATAGTGTTTGGCGTCGGTGGAACCGGACATATTGGATTCCTGCGCTACGCCCGCGCGGTGCATTTCGGCCATGGAATCGTCGGTGATGGTGACAGGACCGATCTCGGTTTGCTTTCCGCCGTCCCAGTTGTAGCGGTCGAACACGTGGGTCTTGTAGTCCATCTCGACTCGGGGTTCCCCGCCAGGTTGCTCGGGCGGATGCACGGTCGCGACTCCGGTCACCGAGTACTGGACACCACCCATCGCGTAGTACCAGTCCTTGCTGTCCTCGGGGCCGATGTACTCACCCTTCCACTCTGAGCTGAATTGGATTGGCTTACCGTAGGTGCCGTTCGCTTCCGCTTCCGCCGCAATACGGCGCATCTCCGCCGCCGTGGTCTTGTCCACCTCACCCCGAAAGCGGTCCACATCCCGCATCATCTCGTCTGGACTGACGGTGAGGTCGGTACCAGAGTTGTCCAGGTAGTGGCGCAGGTGAGCGGAGGCGTGGGTCCAGCCAATTCCATCGGCAAACGTCGCAGCGGTGCCCGCCAGGTCCTTCATGAACAGATCGTCGCCCCTAGTGTACCATGGATCAGAGCCATGCTCACCAGCACCGGGATCGGTCGGTGGGTTGGGCGGGGGACCGGGTATCTGCGGGGTCATGATTCCTTGAGCCGCCCCAGCTTCGGCGGCTGCGGCCAGCGAGATTGCCCCGCCGTCGTGAATCTCGTCGCGCCCGATCTTACCCAGTACATCTGCCAGGGAGTCGTCGATCTCTGTGGCGCGAGTGAGAATCTGCTGCACCCGGTCCAGCAGTTCTGCCTTGACCTTCTCGCGTTCCTGCCGCACCGCGTCGGCCTGCCCGGCGGGTACGTCGGGAGGCAAACCAGGATCCACCACGTCGCCCGCGTCGCTGATACTGAAACCGTAAGCCTGAGCGAGACAGTCGGCGTCCGAGACCAGGTTCTTCAGTCCCGTCACCCCATCCGATGCGGCCATCAAGGCAGTGCGCGCCGCAGCCACTGCGGCGACGATGTGCTCCATGCCATCAGCGAGTTCGGCTCGCTTGATGGCTGCCGCGTCTGCCGCCAGCCCGTGCCAGCCATTCGGTGTCGCGGCCCGGCTCAGTTCGTCCGCGAGCCAGGGCAACGTATTCGAGCGGATTTTGAGTTGTTGTTCGGCGTCATCCAATGGTCCCGGCTGCCAACGACGCACGTCCCCGTAGCCGGCCATCAGAACGGTCTCATCCCGCCCAGGAAGGCGGTACCCAGGTCGGCTTCAGCGGCCTCTTCGCTCGCGGCGTAACGATCGGCCGAGGCCGACATCCCCTGCCCCAGCCTCTGGGCGTCGGCACGCCACCGCTCGATCTGATCGGTCCAGACGTTCGCTGCCCCCGTTGCGGCTTGTACGCTACGGCTCCCTGGCAGGGCATCGGCTACATCCGTGAGTGTCCCGGCCAGATCGACCGCACCCACCTGCTCTCCGGCGCTTTCAGCGGCACCCCCAGCCTGGCGCAGCGCGTCGATGATGACCTGGTAGCCGCTCATTTTCCCACCCCATTCCCTGCCCTGCTGGACGACTACCCGCACGACGACTACCCGCACGTTATGCGACCTACGGTACCACGGTCGTTTCAAGATCATAAAATGAGCTTGAGGATCTTGAAGGGGCGGTCCATGGCGCGGGTCCTGCCCGTTATGACGAGGTCGAGGAACCACCAACAACCGTCCGGGGTCACTGAAGAAGTCGAACGCGCCGTAGCTGGAAAGCCAGCCGTGTCGATGCGGGCGACAAGCGCGCCACGAGCCTGCACGGCCTCGACCACCAGGTCGGCTGTGGCGTCCCGATTCATGGGCGATCACTAGCACGATGCCAGTTCGGCGCTCCCGCTCACTCCTCGTCCATCTCTACGTAATGGATGGTTCTTCACCGCATGCGCGTTGGCCAGCAGCAACTCGATCCCCGGGACCGCTTCGAGCACGTGCCATACCGGCTTCCAGTACACCCCGGTGGCCTCCATCGCGACCTGCGTGACCCCCTCGGCAACCAGCCAGTCCCGCAGCGTCCCGCAGCTCCCGCAGCGACGCGGTGAACGTGCGGAACCGCCGCACCGTCGCCGCCCGCCCCCCGTCGGGGCTCGGGGTACGCACGCACGCCATCACGGTGTTCTTGTGCACGTCCAGCCCCGCGCACCGGGAAACGATCACATCCACTACCGGCACCTCCTCGTGATCCAGTCCTGCCACAGGACCGCCCCAGGAGCCAGGTGACTACAGAATCTGAGACTCGTGCTCGTAGCGACAATCCAGGGTGCCTCACGGCTCCAGCGCCAGTCTGAGCTTCGCGCTCACAGCAGCAATGACAGTGACCAGCGTCAGCGGGCGGCGACCCCGAGTTTCATCCATCCACGGGAGGCCCGCCAGGGCCATGAAGGTCTGATGCTGTGTGCACGCACGAAGTCTTGACTCATTCCAGAAAATGTGCGAGGGTGGGTCATGATGGCTGTCGCCCCAGTCGACCCGGACGGTGCCGCGCTACAGGCGTTGCGCGCGGCCGGGCTGCGCGTGACCACCCCGCGCCGAGCCGTCCTGGCATGGCTGGCCGAGCATCCCCACTCCACGGCCGACGCGATCGGTGCGGGCGTGCGGGAGCAGCTCGATTCGGTGTCCACACAGGCCGTCTACGACGTTCTCGGCGCGTGCACCGACGCGGGCCTGCTGCGGCGCATCGAACCCGCCGGGCATCCTGCCCGGTTCGAGCGCCGCGTCGGCGACAACCACCACCACCTCGTGTGCCGGCGATGCGGCCGCACCGAGGACGTCGACTGCGTGGTCGGGGCCCGGCCGTGCCTCACGCCGGTCGACGACCACGGTTTCGCGGTCGACGAGGCCGAGGTGGTGTTCTGGGGCCTGTGCCCCACCTGCATGACCGCGGGACGTTCCGCGGACGAATCCCACCATCACGAGGAGATACGGCAGTGACGGAAACACAGCTCAAGCCGACGACGACGGATGCCGGTATCCCGGTCGAGAGCGACGAGCACTCGCTCACCGTCGGCCCGGACGGACCGATCCTGCTGCAGGATCACTACCTTATCGAGCAGATGGCGCAGTTCAACCGCGAGCGCATTGCCGAGCGCCAGCCGCACGCCAAGGGTGGCGGCGCCTTCGGCCGGTTCGAGGTGACCAACGATGTCAGCGCCTACACGAAAGCCGCGGTGTTCCAGCCGGGCACCACGACCGACATGCTGATCCGGTTCTCCACAGTGGCCGGCGAGCGCGGCAGCCCGGACACCTGGCGCGATCCCCGAGGCTTCGCGGTGAAGTTCTATACCACCGAGGGCAACTACGACATGGTCGGGAACAACACCCCGGTGTTCTTCGTCCGTGACCCGATGAAGTTCCAGCACTTCATCCGCTCACAGAAGCGCCGCGCCGACACCAACCTGCGCGACCACGACAAGCAGTGGGACAACTGGACGCTGTCGCCGGAGTCGGCCCACCAGGTCACCTGGCTGATGGGTGACCGAGGCATCCCGAATACCTGGCGGCACATGAACGGCTACTCCAGCCACGCCTACATGTGGGTCAACGCGCAGGGTGAGAAGTTCTGGGTGCAATACCATTTCAAGACCGACCAGGGCATCGACTTCCTCACCCAGGACGAGGCCGACCACCTGGCGGGCGCGGACGGCGACTACCACACCCGTGACCTGTACCAGGCGATCGAGCGGGGTGACTACCCGAGCTGGACGCTCAAGATGCAGATCATGCCGTTCGAGGACGCCACGACCTACCGGTTCAACCCGTTCGACCTGACCAAGGTGTGGCCGCACGCCGACTACCCGCTCATCGAGGTCGGCCGGATGACGCTGGACCGCAACCCGACCGACTACCACACCGAGATCGAGCAGGCGGCGTTCGAGCCCAACAACCTCGTGCCGGGCATCGGCCCGAGCCCGG
>JBOHGT010000286.1:0-3427 GCA_050700385.1 Pseudonocardiaceae bacterium
ACGAGGGGGCGTGCCCGGTGCTGCTCGGCCACAGTTCCCAATACGAAAAGTTCTTGAACGTCTTCAGCTCGTCGGGCCAGCGCTTGTTCCATTCCTCGGCAGCCTGCCGCTGGCTCCAGCCGTGGGCATACCGAAAGGCCACCCGCGCATTGACGCGGTAGCGTTGCCGGAGAACCTCGGCTACCTCCACCCATGACTTGCCCGCTGCTCGCAGCGCGCACCGGAGTTGGTTGCGCTCCTGCTTTTGACTGCGGAGCTGAGTCATGGCACTTCCTTGAAAGTCATGCAGCCTCATCGTGCAGGCAACTCGGGTGGGTAGCAGTGAGACGTTACCGGCGGGAAGCGATCCAGCCAAACGACCGCGGAAGTTCCCCATGCCGTCGGGAGGCACTGGCGATCAAGAGATGCCCACTGCACCGGGTGGGTTGCCGCTTTCCCGGCAGGCAGAGTGGCGGCACGGCACTGGGACGGGTGCGGGTCGTGAGGTCAGGGGAACGCCCCACCGCCTCCGCCTCGCGTAAAGACACCCCGCCCGTCTCGGTGCCTTCCAGCTCGAACCTGCTGTAGGAGCGGCAAGTGAGGCTCCTGCGGCAGGCCGAGCTGGCTGACGCGGCATCACCCAACAAGTTGAGCACACGAGGGGCTACAGGCGTGGAACACCACGACAACCAGGCCACGGGCCGGTTTCGTCACGGTCACGGCAGCGGGCCACCTGCTGTGGAGGCACGACCGTGAACTATACAGACCAGGTGCTACGGACGGTGCAACGAAAAGTGACCGTCAAAGGCGACGGTGGGGCAACTGCGACTGTGGTTGTCACAGCGCAACGTGGCAAGGTGTGGGTATCCATTGATCCACTATTCACCTGGAACGTGATCCTCGATCCCGGGAAAGTCGATGAAGTGATACGGACGCTCGGGCTGGCCGGCGAGGACGCGAAGAAGATGGTGAGCGGCACGAGTGGATCTCATGGAGGCACGCAATCAGCCGGCAACGGGACGGTGGCACCCGGAAACAAAGCCATGGGCGCAACGAAGGCGCAGCCGTGACCTGGGAAGACCGGGAGCTGCTCGCAGAGCTGGCGCGGCTGAATGGAGAGATGGCACAGCTCGGCATGCGCATCATGGAGCGCAGTGCCACAGCTGGCGAGCAGGAGGACTATGCCGAGCGGCTGATTGTCGCCGGGAAACGGCTCGAGCGTCGGGCCCAGCAGCAGGATCGGGGTTTACGAGCTGTGGTAGAGGGAGATGTTGTCGCGGATGCCGAGGTGCGTGCGCGCACGGGAGCGTCTGACCAGGAGCGGTGAGCACTGTGTGGCAGGCGCAGTACCGGCTGCTCGGGGAGCGGCTGCGGAAGCGGCTGGCTGAGCAGGCAGACCGCGGGCTGACACCAGACCGCGACGACGAGCTGCTGCTCCGGTTGCTGGGTTTGGTGATGGATCTGCATGAGTGGCACCAGGTAGATAAGTACGGGCAGTGTCGACGGTGCCGGTTGAAACGCCGTAGGTGGCAACATGGACGTCCGAAGCGGTGTCCCGTCGTCGAGAAGATTGAGTACTATTTCGATGAGGCACTGCACTTTATTTGGTGGCAGGTATTCGGTCAGTCGGGACGGGAGATGACGCTGCAAGACGCAGAGGAGTGGGTGGAACGGCAGCGGCAGGAACTAGCCGGCGACAAGCTGGATAACGAGTCTGATGATCCAGCGGCGACGATCGCTACAGAGGGGGTTGAGGGTGGGAGACATCGGTGGCGGTGAGACGGGAGGAAGCTGTCTACGACCGACTCACCGCGTTCCGGCCGTGCACCGGGCGTACGTCGATGCCGCGTGCCTCGGCATCACCGGCGGCCGCGAGGATCTCGTCGGGCACGGCGACGGCCGCCGGACCGTGCCGCTCCATCACCTGTTGGGCGGCGTGCTGTTCGGCCTTCGTGCCGGCCCAGTCGACGGTACGGAGGTCGGCCCGGTCCTGCCCGGCCGCGACCAACGCGTCCACGTACATCTTTGCCGGGACGAAGTGGTCACCGATCACCAACGTGCGCATGCCGACGGAGTCTCGCACGGGTCGGGTTCCGCAGGTGGTCGCCGGTCACCGAGCCGGTCGTACGTACCAGCTCGGCGACCGTGCCGCCGCCCGCCACCAGCCGGCCGAACAGCTCGACCAGGCTCGCGACGTCGCGCGCGTGCAGCCCGGTCGTGGGCTCGTCGAACACGTACACCCTGCCGGGCCGGTCGAGCGCGTCGGCCAGCTTCAGCCGTTGCCGTTCACCACCGGACAACGTGGTCAGCGGTTGGCCGAGCGTCAGGTAGCCGAGCCCGACCTCCACGAGCCGTTGCAGCACGCCGCGCACCTGTGGCTCCGGGAACACGTCGAGCGCCTCTCGCACGCCGAGCTCGAGGACATCGGCGATCGTGCGTCCGTCGTAGGAGTAACGCAGTGCCTCCTCGGTGAACCGACTGCCGCCACACTGTTCGCATGTACTCACCATCGGGTCCATGAACGCGAGGTCGGTGTAGATCACGCCCAACCCCTTGCAGCGTGGGCATCCACCTTCACCGTTGGCGCTGAACAACGACGCGCTCGCGCCGGTTCGTTCCGCGAACAACGTGCGGATCGAGTCAAGGACGCCTGTGTACGTTGCCGGACTGGAGCGCCGCGAGACCCGTAACGCCCGCTGGTCGACGACCACGACGTCGGAACGGACGGTCGGCAGGAACCCACGGACCAGCGTGCTCTTGCCAGAGCCGGCCACGCCCGTCACGACGGTCAGCACACCGAGCGGGATGTCCACGTCGACGTCGCGCAGGTTGTGCCGGGTCGCACCGCGGATCTGGATCGTCCCGGTCGGCGTACGTGGTGTCCGGTCCTGCCAGGGTGGGTGTGCGAGGTGCTCACCGGTCAGCGTGCCGGACGCGGCCAGCCCTTCGACGTCGCCCTCGTACACGATCCGTCCGCCGTCGCGACCGGCGTCCGGGCCGAGGTCGATCACGTGGTCCGCGGCGACGATGACGTCCGGGTCGTGCTCGACCACGAGGACGGTGTTCCCCTTGTCCCGTAGGCCTTTCAGCAACGTGGTCAGCTGTGCGACGTCGTGTGGGTGCAACCCGATGCTCGGCTCGTCGAAGATGTACGTCATGTCGGTGAGGCTGCTACCGAGATGGCGAACCATCTTCACCCGTTGGGATTCGCCGCCGGACAGCGACGTGGTCGACCGGTTCATCGTGAGGTACCAATTAGTTCATTAGTTTCTGGACTTTGAAACAGCATTGTGCGATACTTGTGGCATGGCTAAGAAGGGTCGCCGAGCGACCAACGAGGAGCGGCTGGCCGCTATCCGGATGTATGAGAACGGGCTCACTGCCGATCGCATCGCGGAAATCATGAATGTGGGCCGGTCGTCGGTCTTCGAGTGGATCTCGAAATATC
>JBOHGT010000287.1:0-6241 GCA_050700385.1 Pseudonocardiaceae bacterium
CTCAAGCGCGACCTGCTGCTTCGCGCCGCCGAGGAGCAGACCAGCGTCTCGGAGGTCATTCGCCGTGCCATCGGCCAGTACCTCCACGCCGGCTGACGCCAACGCCGACTACCCGCAAGGGGTCGGCTGGTCGACTGGTCGGTCGACCTGCTCGCGCGCGCCGCCGCCGGGAGGCTGGCGTACTGCTCGCGCGCGACCCCCAACCAGGCCAGCCCGTCGCGCGGCATCGGCTACAGCTGCACCCAGGTCCCGGCCGCGTCGCGCTCCCACAATTCGGTGAAGTCTCCCGCTCGGGCCCGGACGAGCCGCGCCTGCTCCTGCTCAGCCAGCGGGTCCGCTTGTCAGGCGCGCCGAGCCTTCTCCCCTAGCGCCTTGAAAAAGGTGTAGCAGAAGACACCGTCGGTCTCAGCTGTTCTGTAGAGAGCCCGGATTCCTGCATCGAAGAGCTCCGATTCCACCATCCCGGCCTTGACCGCGGGTTCGCGAACTCCCTCGATCATCGCGATAAACGTCTTCTTGGTGAAGCCGTCAACGAGATCCGGTCTGCTCGAATCCACGTACACCATCCGCGGATAGACGCGGACCGCGTCAAAACCGGCCTGCCGCAACAGCGGATAAAGCTGGCGCCCGATCAGAGCGTTGCCACCCGCTGCCCGCTGCAACTCGACCTGGCAACGGATAGCCACATAGGCCGCGTCGTTGTCGGGATGGAAGTAGGCCGAACCGTGGTCCCCCTCGACGACGGTGATCGTTCCCCCCGGCACGAGGAGTTCCCTCAGCGTGGCCAGGGCCTCGATAGGACGCGAGATGTGTTCCAGGACGAAACAGACGAAGATATGGTCGAAGGATTCCGGGTCGAAAGGCAAGGCGAAGATGTCCGCTTGCTGGAATTGCACGTTGGTGAGACCGGCCGCGTCCGCCTTGGCCTTAGCTTCTGCAACGGAGTCTGCGGAGATGTCGACAGAGGTGATGCGTGCGCCCGGGCTGTTGCGAGCGAGCGGTATCGTCTGGGCGCCGATGCCACACCCAGCCTCGAGGACAGAGCTACCTTCGGGGTACGAGGTGTCGGAGTGGAGGGGATCCACCAGTGTTTCCGCCTGATCCTGCAGCCGCACGTTCTCTCGTCGGTCGTAACCATGCACGTAGATGCTGTTCATCGTCCTACTCTCGTTCCGCGTCCAACCTCGATCTTTCTTGATCTCCGGATGAGGCGTTGTACGGCGGCGGCCGCCTCATGTCGATCTTATCTGTGATCGTGGGCGTGGTCGTCCGCCGGCGGCTCGCCGGCGCACACCGGACGTGCAGCTTTGACCGCATCCGGCTCGAGCAAGCCGCGCGGGCGACGTTGTGTTGCAGGGACCGCACCTTCGGCCAGTCCCGCGTCGCCGTGAAGATCCTGCGCCGCAGCCGGCTCGGCCGCTACGATCGGTTGTTCGGCAACGGAGGCCGGCTCGGGGGACACTGTGAGGGAGACGAATGGAACAGGGTAACGACGCGCCGTTCGCTGGGATCGATCTGAACACTCCGAGTGTGGCGCGGATGTACGACTACTACCTCGGCGGCAAGGACAACTACGCTGTCGACCGCGAGGCGTCAGAGCAGCTGTCCCACGCGGCCCCGGGGACGCAGGCGCTGGCGATCAACAACCGCCGCTTCCTGCAGCGCGCAGTACGCTGTCTGGCGCGCGAGCACGGGGTGAGGCAGTTCCTCGACCACGGCTCCGGCCTTCCGACCCAGGATAACGTCCACCAGATCGTCCAACGGGTGGACGATCGGTCTCGGGTGGTCTACATCGACAACGATCCGATCGTCCTGGCACACGGTTGCGCGCTGCTGCAAGAGAACGACAACACGGTCGTCATCGCCGTGGATATGCGCGACAGCGACGGTATCTTCGGACACCCCGAGGTCGAGCGGCTGATCGACCTCGACGAGCCCGTGGCAGCCCTGTTCGTCTCGGTGCTGCACTGCATCCCCGATGACGACGACCCGGCCGGCCTGGTCAAGCGGGTGACCGACCGCCTCGCTCCGGGCAGCTTCGTCGTCATCTCTCACCTGGTCAGCGACGACCGGGCCACGCGCGACAGCCTGACGAACTTCATGCTCACCAACACCCTGGGGAACTGGGGGCGGGTGCGGCAGGCGCACGAGGTCGCGCAGTTCTTCGACGGGCTGGAGATCATCGATCCCGGCCTGGTGGAGATTTCGACGTGGCGTCCGGACTCCGATCTCGGGCCGAGGCAGCTCACCCACGAGTGGATCGAGTTCGGGGGTGTCGCTCGCAAGGCATGACCGCCGAGTCGTCACACGCGGCGGCCTCCTGCCGCAGGCGGATGACGTCGCAGCCCAGTTCGTGCCCGGCCTGCTGCAGACCGAAGACCGGGCAGCACTGCGTTTGGTCAGGGCTTTCGCCCGACGCCGCCGAACGTATTCACCTGGACCGGGGCACCGATGTCGCTGGGGTCGGGTCGCCACAGCGGGACCGAGACCACACCGGGTTCCAGCAGCTCCAGGCGGTCGAAGAAACGGGTGATCTCCTGGCGGCTACGGGCCACTAGCGGTGGAGTTCCACCACTCTCGTTCCACCGTCGCATGGACTCGAGCACCGCCTCGCCGACCACCTCAGTGGTGGGGTCGCACAGCACCAGGTAACTGCCCGAGGGCAGCGCGTCCAGCAACTGGTTCACGATCGCGTGCGGCCTGTCGATGTCCAGGATGTGTTCCATGATCCCCAGCAGCATCAGCGCGATGGGCTGGGTGAAGTCCAGGGTCCGGGCAGCCTCCCGCAGGATCTTCCCGGTGTCACGCACGTCGGCGTCGATGTAGTCGGTCACACCTTGCGGGCTGCTGGTGAGCAGGGCGCGCGCGTGCGCCAGGACGAGGGGGTCGTTGTCGACGTAGACGACGCGGCACGCCGCCGCGGTGGCCTGGGCGACCTCGTGGGTGTTGTTGGCGGTGGGCAACCCGGTGCCGATGTCGACGAACTGCCGGATCCCCACCTCGTCTGCCAGGTACCGCACGGCGCGGACCAGGAACGACCGGACCGCGCGGGCCACATCGACGATGTCTGGCCTGACGGCCCGATACTGCTCAGCGGCCTCGCGGTCGACCGGGTAGTTGTCCTTGCCACCCAGCCAGTAGTTCCAGACCCGAGCCGAGTGCGACACGCTGGTGTCGATATCCGGAGGCTGTTCCCCGCTGGGCTGCGGTGAGGAGCTGTCCATCACGGGTGCACCCCTGTGCGCTGCGTCTCGGACGTGACGGCGCGAACTGTAGTCCGCTTCCCGCGCTCGCCTTGTCACGCTTTCGTGCGGTGCAACGATGGCAGTCCGCTACGTGTGAAGTGAGGTGAGCATGTCCGTGACCACGGTCACCGTCCGATACATCGTCGATGACGTCTCCGCCGCCGTCGCCTTCTACACCGCACATCTGGGGTTCACCGTCGAGATCGACGCGGCGCCCGGCTTCGCCGCCGTCGAGCGGGACGGTCTGCGGCTGCTGCTCAGCGCGACGACCCCGCCGGCAACCCCGTCGAGTTGTTCCAGCCGGCGGGCTGAGCTACTCCTCACCCCGGGCACACTGCTGGTGCTGCTCGTCGGCCTGATCGGCCCTAGCAGACGGGCTTCCGCTACCGAGGGGAGCGCCAGGTGTGGTCGCTGACCAGGTCATGAGTGGTGCTGGGCTCGATGACGAGGCTGGCGACCAGCGGCACGCCGAGGAGGTGGCCTGCCGCCACGAGGCGCCGGGTGACGGCCTGGTCGGCAGCCCCTGCCGCACCTCGCGGGCGTGCTCAAAGCCGATCTGGGGGACATACCACCGGAGAAAGACGGAGGTGTCGACGACGAAGCGGTCAGCCACGAGGATCGTCCCGGAAGCGGGAGAGCTCCTCGTCGATCCCGGTGATTCCCTCCATCCGTTCGCTGATCTCGTCCATCAACGCGATGATCTCCTCCCGCGTACGCCGGCGCGGGGTCGGGAGGGAGTGCAGGTAGTCCTGCCGCCGTGCCTCGAACACGACGTCGACGAGCTGGCGCACCGTCCGCAGCTCGGCGGCATGGCGGTCGAACAGATCCTCGTCGACGCGAAGGTAAGACCACCTCACCCCGCTCGTCGCGCTCGCGTCGCTCGCCCAGCGGACCGCCCGAGCGTCCTTTCGTGGGACGTCGACGTCCACGAGTCCCTTGGTCTCCACGATCATGCAGTCCCCGCTGGTCAGGCGGACCGCGAAGTCGGGGTAGTAGTACGCGAGGTGTCCTCCCTCCCCCCGGTACTCCAGCGAGAAGCGCACCTCGCGGGCGAGCTTGGCGAAGGCGTCGACGTCCTCGCAGCGGTCGAGGAACCCGCAGAACTCCACCTCGAAACCGCTGTCGCAGGGCTGCGCCGAGAACACGGACTTCTCGACGGTGGCGGTCTGCCGGCTCCAGAGGAACGGCCTCGTCGCCGACAGCCGCAACGGCTTGGGTTCCGCGGCGGCGGTGCCCGCGGCCAGCGTCCGCTCGTTGACGGCATGCGCGAGCGCCTGGAGGACCATCTCCCTGGCCGCCGGCTCGCGCAGCGCCTGGAGCACCAGCGGGTCCCCGATGTCGACCGGTCCACCGAAGGCGCGGCGTTCGAGGTACCCCTTCACCAGGGCGGCGAGGAGCGCGAACTGCCCTATCACCCTGGTCTCCCGGGCCAGCTCGTTGGCGAACCAGGCGATGACCGGTTCAGGCTGGTCGGCGGTGGGGAACTCGTACTCGGCACGCTCGATGATCTCCCCGGACCGCAGGTCCCGACCGGTGTAGTCGACGGTCTCGCTGCGCAACTCCTCGGCGAGCGGGATCTGGCGGGCGGGAACGTCCTCGGGCCGCAGCGAGACGAGCTCGGCCGCGCTGCGGTGCAGGACACGGGAGAGCTGCGGGATCTCGATGTCGTAACGGATCCGGTCGGGCTCCACCGCGATCACCGACACCTCGGGATGCACCTCGTCCGCGGCCCGACGCTCCACCTGGAGGCCCTCGTCGTCCAGCGCGGTGTCCCACAGCTGGCGGAACGCCTCGTGCTCGATGACGACCAGCTGCTCGTCCACGCCTGATCCGGGCGGGGTCATCCGGCGTAACCCCCGACCGAGCGTCTGCTCCGGGAGGATCTGCGCATCCGCGGTGTAGGGGCGTAGCGGCACGATGACGCTGACGTTGCGGACGTCCCAGCCCTCACGGAGCATCAGCACGCTGACGATGGCGCGGTACGGGTTGTCGTCGCGGTCGACCTCGCGGGCCGCCGTGCGTGCCTTGTTCAGATCGGCCATCGCGATCTCACCCCGGTTGGGGCCCTTCATGTTGACGTGGATGGTCAGGACCCGGCCGGTGAGGTCGGGCAATGTCTCCAGGTGAGCGGCGATCTGGTCGGCCGACCTGGTGTCCTCGGCCATGACGAACAGCAGCGGCTTGCGGCCGGCAGGAGTGAGCGTGTCCCGGAACTCCCGCCACTTGGCCACTCCGGCACCGATCCGCTGCCGGTAGCGCACCGCGGCGTCGTTGCTCGTGCCGTTGAGCCGGCCCGCGAGCTCCCCGATGACGGGTCGCTTGACGATGCCGTCGTCGATCGCCTGCGACAGCGGGTAGTCGACCACCACGTCGTCGAACAGCCGGCCCTCCTGGTTGCGGGGCGTCGCGGAGAAGTCGAGCTGGGCGGTGATGCCGCCCTCGGCGAGATCGTGCAGCTGGTACAGCGTCTGCCAGATCGTCAGGGGCTCGCCGGTCTCCCGCCGGATCGCGTCGTGCAGGTGGTGCGCCTCGTCGTTGACCACCAGCACCCGGCCGCGCCTGGCGAGGCGGGTCAGCACCGGCTCCGGAGCGGTGAGGTTGCTGGGCGGTGGGGTGCCGAGCAGGGCCTCGACTGGGTTGGTGGGCTCCGGCGCGGGACGTTCGTAGAGCGCCTGGATGTTGCTCAGCACCAGCACCCCGGCAGCGGCCGCGGGTATGGGCTCGTCGCGCAGGCAGACGGCGAGGTCGAAGTCCTCGCGCCATTCCGGCGGCACCACGGGGTCGTCACGGAAGATCGCACCGTGCTCGAAGTCGGCGCGGAGGCGTTCGAACACGATGAGGTTGGGGGCGACGACCAGCGAGTCCGCCGCCAGCTCGGAGTCCGCCTCGCGCAGCCGGTGGAAGTAGGACCAGGCGACCAGCAGGCTCATCACCTTCGTCTTGCCGGAACCCGTGGCGGCCTTCACCACGTACCGTGGGTACCGCTGCCGTTCCGC
>JBOHGT010000288.1:0-5154 GCA_050700385.1 Pseudonocardiaceae bacterium
AGGTCGCCCCGCTCACCGACCGCCACTCCATCGAGCTCGAGCCAGCAGGCTATCTCGTGCAGCGCCACGGCGAGCTCCGCGGCCACCCGCGTCGTGTCCACGTCGGGCTCGGCGAAGGCACCGGGCACCCGCAACATACCGGCGGCCCGGTCGGCCTTGAGGTCGACCCTGGCGACCAGCTCGCCGTCGAGCAGGAACGGGAAGACGTAGTAGCCGTGGGCACGCTTCGGCTCCGGGGTGTAGATCTCGATGCGGTAGCGGAAACCGAAGAGCCGCTCGGTCCGGTCCCGCTCCCAGATCAACGGGTCGAACGGGCACAGCAGCGCCCCGCCGGTGATACGCCGCGGGGTGCGGGCCTCGCGGTGGCGGAAGGCCGTGGGTCGCCACCCGCGGATCGCAACGGGCTCTAGCTCGCCGGCCTCGACGAGCTCTGCGACGGCCTGCTGGGACCGCGCGGGCGCCAGCCGGTAGTAGTCGCGCAGGTCGGGCTCGGTGGCCACGCCCAGCGCCTGCGCCGCGCGCCCGACGAGCTCGCGCGCAGCCTGCGCCGCCTCCGGCCGGGGCGCGCCGAGCACATCGGCGGGCAGTACCCGTTCCGGCAGGTCGTAGAGCCGCTGGAAGTTGCGGCGGGTACCGGTGGTCAGCTCGCCGATGCCGAAGAGCCACTCGCAGATCCGCTTGATGTCCGACCGGTTCCACCACGAGCCGCCGCCGGGGCGGCGGGCTGTGTCCAGCTCCCGCTCCAGCGTGCCAGCACCGACGGGTCCGAGTTCCTCGACGACCGCCAGCACGTCGTCGACCAGCGCCGGTTCGCGTTCCGCCAACCCGCCGTACCGCCACCACCACCCCGGGCGCTTCGCACCCGAGAGCAGCAGCGGCCAGTCGGCGACCGGGATCAGGCTCGCCTCGTGCGCCCAGTACTCGACCAGCAGGCGGGGGTGGCGGGCCGAATGCGACCACGCCGCCCCGTCGAGCAGCTCGGTCGGGTAGGGCCCCAAGCGGCTGAACACCGGCGCGTAGTGCGCCCGGACCGCGACGTTGACCGAGTCCAGCTGCAGCAGCCGGATCCGACCCATCACCCGCTGCAGATGCCGGCGGCTGACCGGCCCTGCCGGTCGGGGGTCGGCGAAGCCCTGCGCGGCGAGCGCGGTACGGCGCGCCGCCGCAGGTCCCATCGTCTGCACGCCCCGGATGCTGCCAGCCAGCACCGACAGCACGGGCAGCGGCGTCACGCCCGCTGGCGGCGCGGACATACGGTGGTGCGCATGGCAGCGACAGGCGTCCGCACCGCGACCGCCGGGGACGTGCCGGTCCTCGTGGCACTGCATCGAGACACGTGGCGGGCCGCCTACGCGCGGCTGCTCCCCGCCGAGGTGCTCGATGGGCTGGACGACCCCGAGACCGTGATGGCCTGGGCAGGCGCGGTCGACGGTGGCGCCACCGTGCTGATCGCCAGCGAGGGCGACGCGGACGTCGGCTTCTGCGTGGCCGGGCCGGCGCCGGTGGAGGAGATCGCCGCCGCCGCCGGCACGCCGCCACCCGACGCCGCCACCACGGCGCTGGTGAGCACGTTGCTGGTGGCGCCGCGATGGGGTCGTCGCGGGCACGGCGGCCGGTTGCTGGCCCGCGCTGCGGAGGAGCTGCGCCGGGCAGGCGCCGGCCGGGGCGTGGCGTGGGTGCCGGCGGAGGACCCCGCGTCACTCGGGTTCTACCAGCGGGCGGGCTGGGAGCCCGACGGTACGGTGCGCACCCTGGACGCCGGCGGGCGCCCGTTGCGGGAATTGCGCCTCACCGGCTCCCTCGACCTCTCGCTCTCCGGCTGAGCCGCGGGCCTGCCGTGCCAGTCGGGCGAACACACCGTGCGGATCCCGCAAACACACCGGGCGAAACGGCGAACACGCGGGTTGGGGGTCAGAGGTCGAGGAGGGGCTCGAGGCCGATCGTCAGGCCTGGGCGGTCGAGCACGGAGCGCACCGCGAGCAGCACGCCGGGCATGAACGAGGAACGGTCGAGCGAGTCGTGCCGGATCGTCAGGGTCTCCCCCGCGGTGCCCAGCAGCACCTCCTGGTGTGCCACCAGGCCGGACAACCGCACCGAGTGCACCCGCACCCCGTGGACGTCCGTACCGCGCGCACCGTCGCGCCCGGCTGTGGTGGCGTCCGGCGGCGGCTGCATCCCGGCCTCGGCCCGTGCGGTGGCGATGAGCTCGGCGGTGCGCTGGGCGGTTCCGGAGGGGGCGTCGGCCTTGCGCGGGTGGTGCAGCTCGACGACCTCGACCGACTCGTAGAACCGGGCGGCCAGCACCGCGAAGCGCATCGAGAGCACGGCGCCGATGGCGAAGTTCGGGGCGACGAGCACGCCCAGCTCGGGCTTTGGCTGCAACCACTCGCGCACCGTGGCAAGCCGCTCGGCGTCGAAACCGGTCGTGCCCACGACCGCGTGGATGCCCTGGTCGACGCAGAACCGCACGTTGTCGAGCACGACGTCGGGATGGGTGAAGTCGACGACCACCTCGGCCCCGGCGTCGGCGACGTTGAACATCCAGTCGCCGGTGTCGACCATGGCGACGAGTTCCATGTCGTCGGCGGCATCCACCGCCCGGCACACCTCGGTGCCCATCCGGCCGCGCGCGCCGAGCACCCCGACCCGGATCGGGTCGTCCTCACCACGCGACGTCATGCGATCAACTCCGTAACCTCGACGGGCAGCTCGTCGGCGTGAGCGTACGGGCCGACCACCGCGGCGGTGACCGGCCGTCGCAACAGCTGCCGGGCCAGCGCCGCGACCTGCTCGGCCGTCACCGAATCGATCCGCTCCAGCACCTGCTCGACCGTGCGGTGCTCGGCGTAGTTCAGCTCGGCCTTACCGATGCGCACCATCCGCGACCCGGTGTCCTCCGCGCCCAGCACCAGACCGCCCCGCAGCTGGCCCTTGCCGCGGGCGAGCTCTGCGTCGGTCAGCCCGTCCGCAGCCAGCTCGGTGAGCACGTCGCCCACCACCGCGACCACCTCGGCGAGCCGGCCGGGTCCGCAGCCGGCGTATACCGAGAGGCTGCCGGTGTCGGCGTGGCAGGCCACGGACGAGTACACCGAGTAGGCCAGCCCCCGCTGCTCTCGCACCTGCTGGAACAGCCGGGAGCTCATCCCGCCACCGAGCGCGGCGTTGAGCACGCCGAGCACGTGACGCCGCTCGTCGTGCCGGTCCAACCCGAGGAAACCGAGCATCAGGTGCGCCTGCTCGGAGTCGTTCTTGTGCAGCGCGAGCCGCCGCCGGCCAGTCAGGCGGGCCCGGCCTCGCCGGGGAGCCACCGGCTCCGCGGAGCGGTCCATACGGTGGCCGAAGCTGCGGCGCAGCGCCCGCAGCACGTCGCGGTGCGCGACGCTGCCGGCCACGGCAAGCACCATCCGCTGCGGGGTGTAGCGGCGACGGTAGAACCGGTACAGGGCGTCGCGTCCCATGCCGGTGACCGACTCCTCGGTGCCGAGCACGGGCCGCCCCAACGGGTGCGCGCCGAACAGTGCGGCTGAGAACTCGTCGTGCAGCAGGTCTTCGGGGTCGTCGTCGCGGATCGCGAGCTCCTCGAGTACGACGCCACGCTCGAGGTCGACATCGGCCGGGTCCAGCCGGGCGTCGGCCAGCACGTCGCAGACCAGGTCGATGCCGAGGTCCAGATCGGCGTCGAGCACGTGCGCGTGGTAGCAGGTGTGCTCCTTGGTGGTGAACGCGTTGAGCTCGCCACCGACCATGTCGATCTCCTCGGCGAACTGCGCCGCGCTGCGCCGCTCGGTGCCCTTGAACAGCAGATGTTCCAGGTAGTGCGCCGCGCCCGCCACCGGCGCCGGCTCGTCGCGCGACCCGACCGCCACCCACATCCCGATCGCCGCCGAGCGCACCCCGGGTATCTCCTCGGTGACCACCCGCAACCCCGAGGGCAACACGGTGCGACGCAGCGCGCCCCCGTCCGGCCGGGCTGGACTCAACTCGTCGGAGGCTCGGCAGTGCCGGCAGCGTCGTCCTCGGCCACCGGGATGAGGCTGATCTTGCCGCGGCTGTCGATGTCGGCGACCTCGACGCGCAGCTTGTCGCCCACCTTCACGACGTCCTCGACCTTGCTGATCCGCTTGCCGTTGCCCAGCTTCGAGATGTGCACCAGGCCGTCCTTGCCGGGCACCAGCGAGACGAACGCCCCGAACGCCGCGGTCTTGACCACGGTGCCGAGGTACCGCTCCCCGATCTTGGGCAGCTGCGGGTTCGCGATCGCATTGATCCGGTCGATGGCTGCCTCGGCGGATGGCCCGTCGGCGGCACCCACGTAGATGGTGCCGTCGTCCTCGATCGAGATGTCCGCGCCGGTCTCCTCGGTGATCGTGTTGATCATCTTGCCCTTGGGGCCGATCACCTCGCCGATCTTGTCGATCGGGATCTTGATCGCGGTGACCCGCGGCGCGTACGGGCTCATCTCGTCCGGCGCGTCGATCGCCTCGGTCATCACCTCGAGGATGGTCAGCCGCGCGTCGCGGGCCTGCGACAGCGCCGAGCCGAGCACCCCGGAGGGGATCCCGTCGAGCTTGGTGTCCAGCTGCAGCGCGGTGACGAAGTCCTTGGTGCCTGCGACCTTGAAGTCCATGTCGCCGAAGGCGTCCTCCGCGCCGAGGATGTCGGTGAGCGCGACGTAGGTTTCGCTGCCATCCACGTCACCCGAGACCAGGCCCATCGCGATGCCCGCCACCGGTGCCCGCAGCGGCACGCCTGCGTTGAGCAGCGACATCGTCGAGGCGCACACCGAGCCCATCGAGGTCGATCCGTTGGAACCCAGCGCCTCGGAGACCTGCCGGATCGCGTAGGGGAAGTCCTCGCGGGTCGGCAGCACCGGGACCAGCGCCCGCTCGGCGAGCGCGCCGTGACCGATCTCGCGCCGCTTCGGCGAGCCGACCCGGCCGGTCTCGCCGGTGGAGAACGGCGGGAAGTTGTAGTTGTGCATGTAGCGCCGGGTCGTCTCGGGCGACAGCGTGTCGAGCTTCTGCTCGAGGCCGAGCATGTTGAGGGTCGTGATGCCCAGGATCTGGGTCTCGCCCCGCTCGAACAGTGCCGAGCCGTGCACCCGGGGCACCACGCCGACCTCAGCGGACAGGGTCCGGATGTCGGCGAGGCCGC
>JBOHGT010000289.1:0-3907 GCA_050700385.1 Pseudonocardiaceae bacterium
GCCCACTGGCGGCCCGGCCGGGTCTTCGCCGTCAGCCGCAGCGTCACCGCGTAGGGGGTGACCGACTGCACGCCCAGCAGCTCCGGCGCCTCGGTCATGTCACCGGCAGTGTCCTCCTCGGAGACCGCCCTGGCGGCCTGCTCTGCGATCTGGCTCGCATGGCGGGTGTCCGCACTGCGGGCCAGCGGGACATCGACAACGGCCACCGCGAAGCCCTGGCTGAAGTTGCCCACGCGCAGGATCTCGCCGTTGCGGACGTACCACACCGTGCCGCCGAGGTCCCGGATCGTCGTGGTGCGCAGCCCGACCGCCTCGACGTCGCCGATCGCCTCGCCGAGGTCCACGGTGTCCCCGACGCCGTACTGGTCCTCGAGCATCATGAAGATCCCGGAGAGAAAGTCGCGGACCAGGTTCTGGGCACCGAACCCGATGGCCAGGCCTAGGACGCCGGCGGAGGCGATTATCGGCGCGATGTCCACTCCGAACTCGGAGAGCACCATGACGAACGCCACGCCGTAGATCAGTGCCGTGGCGACGGAGCGCAGCAGCGAGCCGATCGTGCTGGCCCGCTGCGCCTTGCGCTCGCTCGGGTGGGGAGCGTCGGACGCGCCGTGGCGCCGCTGCCGCAGCGCCGCCGAGGTCCGGCCCTCGGCGACCCTCCTGGTCAGGTGGCGGATGCCGCGGTGCACTGCCAGCCGTAACAGGTAGGCGACCGCCACGATCATCAGGATCGCAACCGCGCCGTCGATCACCGTGTTCGCCGAGCGGGCGAGCCATGCGACGTTGGTGAGTTCGTACACCTGCTGGCACCAGGATCCGGGGTCGGCCGCGCACTGCGGTTGGGCCAGCACCGTCGCTGTCGCGCCGTGGAGCACGTCACACACCACCTTTCGCGTCCTTCCCCGACCGGCTGAGACCTGACGCGTCACCCGCATCCGCGGCGTGTCATATCGCCGCTCGCTGGCCCCGACCGGATGACGCCGCCCGACACCGTGCCCCAGCGGGCGCGCCGATGCAACGCCTTCGCCGCTGCTCGCCGTCAACGGTGAGTCATTCCACACGCGGGTGGCCGATCAAGCGCGTCGCGCGCATGGCAGGCTCGGCGGGTATGAGAATCGGCATGCTGGTCCTGCTCCGGCACGGCGAGAGCACCTGGAACGCCAAGAACCTGTTCACCGGCTGGGTGGACGTCCCGCTGTCGGAACAGGGCGAGAAGGAGGCGATGCGCAGCGGCGTGCTGCTGGGCGAGGCCGGCCTGCTTCCCGACGTCGTACACACCTCGCTGCTGCGCCGCGCGATCAGCACCGCGAACCTCGCGCTGGACACTGCCGACCGGCACTGGATACCGGTGCACCGGGACTGGCGGCTCAACGAGCGGCACTACGGCGCGCTGCAGGGCAAGGACAAGAAGCAGACGCTCGAGACCTACGGCGGGGAGCAGTTCCTGCTCTGGCGCCGCTCCTATGACATCCTGCCGCCCCCGATCGAGCCCGGCAGCGAGTTCAGCCAGGACGCCGACCCGCGCTACGCCGGCATCGAGGTCCCGGTCGCCGAATGTCTCGCCGACGTCGTCACCCGGATGCTGCCGTACTGGGAACAGCGCATCGTGCCGGACCTCCGGGACGGGCGCACCGTCCTCGTCGCCGCGCACGGCAACTCGCTGCGCGCGCTGGTCAAGCACCTCGAGGGCATCGACGAGCGGAGCATCGCGGGTCTGAACCTGCCCACCGGCATCCCGCTGGCCTACGAGCTCGACGGCGAGATGAGGCCTGTCACGCGGGGCGGTACCTACCTCGATCCCGAAGCCGCGGCCGACGCCATCGCCGCGGTCGCCAACCAGGGGCGCTGACGCGCTCACCAGGCCGCCGCGGTGAACCCTGGGTGAATGCGACCTGAAGGTTGGTCTGCTTCCGCGTTTTCCGCTCACTCGGAGTGCTGCTGCGCTAGGGGTACGACCGGGTCCGGTGCTTACGATTCACCTGTGACCCCCGTGGTCGGAGTGCTCGCCTCGATCGGCCTGCTGCTGGTCGGAGGGTTCATCGGCTTCCTCGCCGGGCAGCGGCACGGCCCCGGTGAGGGGGGCCGCACGCCGGGCGGGCCGACGGTCCCCGACCTCGTGGAGCGCGTCGTGCTCTCGGCGCACAGCGGTGTGGTGCTGCTCAACAGGGCTGGTGACGTCGTGCTGCACAACCCCCGCGCAGCCGAACTCGGCCTGGTTCGCGGCGCCCGCCCGGACGAGCGGGCCTGGAAGGCCGCCGAGCAGGTGCTGGCCGACGGCCGGGTGGTCCGGGTCGACCTCTCACCGATGGAGCATCGCAGCGGGCGTGGGCCCACCGCCGTGCTGGGCGAGGTCCGGCCACTGGACGACGGCTTCACGGTGGTCGATGCCAACGACCAGTCCGAGGCGGTGCGATTGGAAGCGACTCGTCGTGATTTCGTCGCCAACGTCGGTCACGAGTTGAAGACGCCGGTCGGCGCCGTGGCGCTGCTGGCCGAGGCGGTGCTCGACGCCGCCGACGATCCGCACGAGGTGCGCCGGTTCGGTACCAAGATCCTCGACGAGTCGACCCGGCTCGGCGCGCTGGTCACCGAGTTGATCGCGCTGTCGCGGCTGCAGGGTGCCGAGCGGTTGCCGGAGCTGGCCACCGTCGAGATAGACACCGTGGTGGCCGATTCGCTGGCCCGTTGCAGGATCGCCGCCGAGTCGGCCGGCATCGAGATCACCGTGGACCGACCCAGCGGGCTGCTGGTGGACGGTGACGCCACGCTGCTGGTCACCGCGCTGTCCAACCTGGTCGACAACGCCGTGTCCTACTCGTCGGCGGGCAGCCCCGTCTCGGTCAGCCGCCGGCTGTCGGACGGATTCGTCGAGATTGCCGTCACCGATCGGGGCCTCGGCATCGCACCCGAGCATCAGGAACGGGTGTTCGAGCGGTTCTTCCGGGTGGACCAGGCCCGCTCCCGGGCCACCGGCGGCACCGGGCTCGGCCTGGCCATCGTCAAGCACGTCGCGGCCAACCACGGCGGCGACGTGCGGCTGTGGAGCCGGCCGGGCACCGGCTCGACGTTCACCCTGCGGGTGCCCGCGCACCCGGACAGCGCGATCTCGACACCGTCCAACCGGGACGGCGGGTACCGGCAGGACACCAGACCGCCCCGTCAAGTGGGAGGAGTGCTGTGACCAGGGTGCTCATCGTCGAGGACGAGGAGTCGTTCGCCGACCCGTTGGCCTTCCTGCTGCGCAAGGAGGGCTTCACCACCGCGCTGGCGACCACCGGCCAGCAGGCGCTGGAGGAGTTCGACCGCAACGGTGCCGACATCGTGCTGCTCGACCTCATGCTGCCCGGGATGAGCGGCACGGACGTGTGCAAGCAACTGCGGGCCGGCTCGGCCGTCCCGGTGATCATGGTCACGGCCCGGGACAGCGAGATCGACAAGGTGGTCGGCCTCGAGCTCGGCGCCGACGACTACATCACCAAGCCCTACTCAGCGCGCGAGCTCATCGCCCGGATCCGGGCCGTGCTGCGTCGCGGCGGGGACGACGGCGAGGCCGCGCCGGGCGGTCCTGCGGTGCTCGAGGCCGGTCCGGTGCGGATGGACGTCGAGCGCCATACCGTCACCGTCTCCGGCGACGAGGTGCCGCTGCCGCTCAAGGAGTTCGACCTTCTCGAGTACCTGCTGCGCAACGCCGGGCGGGTGCTCACCCGCGGCCAGCTCATCGACCGGGTGTGGGGCGCCGACTACGTCGGCGACACCAAGACACTCGACGTGCACGTGAAGCGGCTGCGCTCCAAGATCGAGCCGGATCCGTCGGCGCCGCAGCACCTCGTCACGGTGCGGGGGCTCGGTTACAAGTACGACGTCTGACCGCGCCATAAGCGCACTTATCGTGGCACGAGCCGCGGCT
>JBOHGT010000290.1:0-1567 GCA_050700385.1 Pseudonocardiaceae bacterium
GCCCAGTCCCCGGTCCACGACTCCGTTCGTGCCGTAGCCGAGCAACTCCTGACTGTCCGAGGGGCCGCAATACCCCAGATCGTTCGGTGGGAATGCGTAGCGCACGAACAGCAACGCACCGGGCAGCCGCTCGGTGCTCTTCACACTGTTAGCTGATGACACCGCCATCGTCCCACCCTACCGCCCGGTGTCCCACGTCACACGCCGTTGTGTCGCAGTCGCCGTGGTGGTGGCGGTCTGCGTGGTGCTGGGTCCGGGCAGGCAGCCGGTCCCGGCAACCAGTACCGGCCACCGCCGTCACGTCGCTCGTCCGGGAGATGACAGACGGCGACGTCGTTTGTCATGCTTGGCAGTTCGCCGATGGGTGCGCGGACCCCCCGGACGCTGGCCATCACCGGGTGAGGACGATGCGACGTGCGGGGAGGCGCCGTGGAGATCAGCGGCGAAGAGCATCGGCGCGAGACGGTTGCGCGTGCGGCCGGGCGATGGGCAGATGAGTTGATCGAGCTCGACCGCCGCAACACGCTGCTGCACTTCCAGAAGACCAAGACGACCACGCTCGACCTGGCCAGCGCCGAGCCGGACGCGGTCGCCGCGCTGCTGGCGGGGCGCAAGAAGCGGCTGACGGAGCTGTTCCGGGATCCGGACGCGCTCAGTGACGCGGTCAGACGGGCGCGCACGGTGCGGCGGCGGGTGCGCGAGCTCGACGAGGAGCAGGGCGTGCAGGCGGGGTATCTCGCGCACGGGTTCGTCGAGTGGGGCGTACCGCCGCCCGGTCAGGGCGCCCGGTCAGGGCTGCCGCTCCGGGCGCCCCTGCTGCTGTACCCGATCGCCCTGCACGCACGTACGGCCGCGCAGGCAGACTTCGACTTGGAGGTCGTCGGTGACGTCGAGCTGAACGAGGTCCTGGTCTACGCACTGCAGTTCTTCCTCGGGATCGACTCCGACATGTCATCGAATGGGGGCGAGCTGAGCGAGCTCACCGACGCTGATGACCGGCTGCTCAGGGGGTTCGAGCTGGTCGATGGGCTGGCGCAGCGCCACGGAGCCGCTCTCCGTCGGGAGCTGGGGGCAGTGGTCGGAGCGTTCAGCTACGACAAGCTGCCGATGGTGCGCGATCTGCGTGCCTCTCGAGATCTACTCGCCTCGCACGACCTGATCGCCGCCCTGGCGGGCGACGAGCAGGCCCGGCGAGATGTCGCATTGGCTGCCGACGCGCCATTGCCGGACACCACGCCGGACACGATCCCGCCGTCCGAGGAGTTCCTGGTGCAGTCCGCCGACGCGTCCCAGCAGCGCGTCATCACAGCGGCGCTTGCCGGCCGGAGCCTGGTGATCAAGGGGCCGCCGGGTACCGGCAAGAGCCAGACGATCGCCAACCTCATCGCCGGGATGGCCGCGAAGGGCAAGAGGGTTCTCTTCGTGGCCGAGAAGCGGGCGGCGATCGAGGCCGTTACCGACCGGCTCGCACAGGTCGACCTCGACGGGTTGGTCCTCGACCTTCACGACCGCAGGCTCAACCGCAAGCAGGTGGCCGAGCAGCTCGCGGAGACCTTGCGGCGAGCCG
>JBOHGT010000291.1:0-11918 GCA_050700385.1 Pseudonocardiaceae bacterium
CTTCAAGTACCACCAACCGGAGGTTGGTGGTACTTGAAGAGCCACCAATGTCAACGGCTGCGTTGCTGCGGGCGCCAGACGACGAGCGCGCTCTGCTCGGGGGTGCGGGCCAGCACCAGGTCGCGCCGGTAGGAGGCGTGCACCGCCGCGGCGGCCTGCTCTGCGGCGGCGCGCGCCGCGGCAAGCTCGGTATGCGCCTCGTGCAACTCCTCGGACAGCTCCGCGAGCCGGGCGTGCAGCGCGTCGACCTGGGTTTCCAGGTCGATGATCCGCTTGACCCCGGCGAGGTTGACGCCGTGGTTCTGGGAGAGCCGCTGCACCTCCTGCAGCAGCGCGATGTCCCGTGCCGAGTAGCGCCGGCCACCACCGGCGCTGCGACCGGGCGAAACCAGCCCCATCCGGTCGTAACTGCGCAGCGTCTGAGCATGCATCCCGGCCAGCTGGGCGGCCACGGAGATCACGAAGACCGGCGTGTCGTCGTCGGCACCAGGGGGCTGCGGCAGTCTCATCGTGCGGCCTCCCTTCGCTGCGCCTGCTGCCACAGCCCGGACCGCGGGTCGTGGTCGGCGGTGGCCTGGGCGTAGGCCTCCAGCGCCTTGCGGGCGGCCCGGTCCAGCCGGTCGGGCACGGCCACCTGCAGGGTGACCATGAGGTCACCGGTGCGCCCGTCGCGCCGCGTGATGCCCTTGCCCCGTACCCGCAACGTCCGACCGCTGGCGGTGCCGGCGGGAACCCGCAGCGACACCGTCCCGTCCAGGGTAGGCACGGTGAGGGTGGCGCCCATGGCGAGCTCGGGGAAGGAGACGGGGACAGTGAGCGTGATGTCGTCGCCCGAGCGCCCGAACATGGGGTGCGGGGTGACGTGAACCAGCACGTAGAGGTCGCCCGCAGGAGCGCCGTACCGGCCCGGCTCGCCCTGCCCGGCCAGCCGGATCCGCTGCCCGTCGGCCACCCCGGAGGGGACCCGCATGGTCAGCGTGCGGGTCCGGGTGGACGCACCGCCGCCGCCGCACTCGGGGCACGGCTCGTCGATCAGCCGGCCCGCGCCGCGACAATCCCGGCACGGCTCGGAGAACGCGAACGCGCCCTGGCTGCGGGTGACCAGCCCCGACCCGCCGCAGGTCGGGCAGGTCCGTGGGGTCGTGCCCGGCCGTGCCCCGGAACCCGCGCAGGTCCCGCAGGTCGCGGGGCTCGACAGCCGCAGCGGCACGGTCGCCCCTTGCACCGCCTCGGTGAAGTCGATGCGCACCTCGGTCTCGACGTCGGCCCCGCGCTGCGGACGCGTGGAGGTGCGGCCCGCGGTCCCGGCCCGGTTGGCGAACAGGCCGCCGAGCAGGTCACCGAGCCCGCCACCACCACCACCACCGGCCGTGGCGGAACCGAAGAGGTCACCGAGGTCGAACGCCCCGGGGCCGCCCGGTCCGGCGAATCCTCCGCCGCTTCCCGGCCGGAAGGCCCCGGCGCCGAACAGCCGGCGCGCTTCGTCGTACTGCGCACGCTTGTCGGGGTCGGCGAGCACCCCGTAGGCCTCGGAGACGGCCTTGAACCGGGCCTCGGCCCTGGTATCCCCGGGGTTGGCGTCGGGGTGCAGCTCGCGGGCCAGCTTGCGGTAGGCCCGCTTGATGTCCTCGGCGGAGGCTGAGGAGGAGACGCCCAGCTCGGCGTAGAAGTCCTTGTCGATCCAGTCCCGCGCACTCACCGGACGTCCCCTCCTCTCCTCAGCTGGGTTCCGCTAGCGGCGATTCCGCTGGCGGCGAGTCGTCGCCGTGGTCGGTGACGGCCACCATCGCCGGGCGCAGTACCCGGTCCCCGAGCCGGTAGCCGCGGCGCAGCACGGCGGTGACCGTGGGCCCGGGCACGTCGGGCGAGGTGGTGTGGTGCACCGCCTCGTGCACGCCGGGATCGAAGCCGTCGCCCGGCACGCCGAACGGGGCCAGCCCCTGATTCTCCAGCGCGCCGACGAGCTTGTCGGCCACGGCCTTGAACGCGCCCGAGAGGTCACCGTGCTCGGCCGCCCGCTCGATGTCGTCGAGCACGGTCAGCAGCCCGCTGGCCACCTGGGCCTTGGCCGCGGTGATCACGGCCTGGCGGTCACGCTCCACACGCCGCCGGTAGTTGGTGTACTCGGCCGAGATGCGCTGCAGGTCACCAGTGCGCTCGGCCAGCTCGGCCTGCAGCGTGGCCAGCTCGTCGGCACCGGCCGCCACGGCGGTGTCCTCGGGGGCGCTGCCCTCACCGCTCGCGCTGGCCGGTACACCGCCGATGCCGGCCTCGTCGACCTCGACGTCCGTCGAGGTGCCCGGGGCGGGCGGCTGCGCCGCCCCGGGCACCCGCACCTGTCCGGTCACAGGATCGATCCTCCGCTTGTCTCGTACGACCACGCCGGGGCGGTCGTGCTCCGGATGGGCGTCCTCGGGCACCGGACCGCTCACTTCTTGTCGTCGCCGGGCTTGGCGTCGGCGTCGTCGACGATCTCGGCGTCCACCACGTCGTCGGGCTTCCCGGTGGTGTCGGATTCGGCCCCACCCGCGGTGGCGCCGGCACCGGCGGCCCCGGTGTCGCTGTAGAGGGCCTGACCCAGCGCCTGGGACTCGGTGGCGAGCTTCTCCATCGCGGCCCGGATGGCGTCGGTGTCCTCGCCCTTGAGCGCCTCCTGCGCCTCACCCAGCGCGGCGTTGACCTTGTCCTTGACGTCGGAAGGTAGCTTCTCGTCGTTGTCCTTGACGAACTTCTCGGTCTGGTAGACCAGCGACTCGGCCTGGTTGCGGACCTCGGCCTCCTCGCGACGCACCCGATCCTCCTCGGCGTGCTCCTCGGCGTCACGCATCATCCGGTCGATGTCCTCCTTGGGGAGGGCCGACCCGCCGGTGATGGTCATGGCCTGGCTCTTGCCGGTACCCATGTCCTTTGCGGAGACGTTGACGATGCCGTTGGCGTCGATGTCGAAGGTGACCTCGATCTGCGGCACGCCGCGCGGCGCCGGGGGCAGCCCGGTCAGCTCGAACATGCCGAGCTTCTTGTTGTAGGCCGCGATCTCCCGCTCGCCCTGGAACACCTGGATCTGCACACTCGGCTGGTTGTCGTCGGCCGTGGTGAAGATCTCGCTGCGCTTGGTCGGGATCGTGGTGTTGCGCTCGATGAGCTTGGTGAACACCCCACCCTTGGTCTCGATGCCCAGCGACAGCGGGGTGACGTCGAGCAGCAGGACGTCCTTGACCTCACCCTTGAGCACGCCGGCCTGCAGCGCGGCGCCGACTGCGACGACCTCGTCGGGGTTGACACCCTTGTTCGGCTCCTTGCCGCCGGTGAGCTCCTTGACCAGGTCGTTCACCGCGGGCATCCGGGTCGAGCCGCCGACCAGTACCACGTGGTCGATCTGGCTCACCGAGATGCCGGTGTCCTTGATCACCGACTGGAACGGCCGGCGGCACCGGTCGAGCAGGTCGGAGGTGATCCGCTGGAACTCGGCACGCGACAGCGTCTCGTCCAGGAACAGCGGGTTCTTGTCCGAGTCGACGGTGATGTAGGGCAGGTTGATGTTCGCACTCGAGGAGCTCGAGAGCTCGATCTTGGCCTTCTCCGCGGCCTCGCGCAGCCGCTGCAGGGCCATCTTGTCCTTGCGCAGGTCGATGCCGTGGGAGTTCTTGAACTTCTCCACCAGCCAATCGATGATCCGCTCGTCCCAGTCGTCACCACCGAGGTGGTTGTCCCCGGACGTGGCACGGACCTCCACCACGCCGTCGCCGATCTCGAGCAGCGAGACGTCGAAGGTGCCGCCACCGAGGTCGAAGACCAGGATGGTCTGCTCCTTCTCGCCCTTGTCCAGCCCGTAGGCCAGCGCCGCCGCGGTCGGCTCGTTGACGATCCGCAGCACGTTCAGCCCGGCGATCTGCCCGGCCTCCTTGGTGGCCTGGCGCTGCGCGTCCTCGAAGTAGGCCGGCACGGTGACCACCGCGTCGGTGACGTCCTCGCCGAGGTAGGACTCGGCGTCGCGCTTGAGCTTCTGCAGCACCCGCGCGCTGATCTCCTGCGCGGTGTACTTCTTGCCGTCGATCTTGGTTTCCCAGTCGGTGCCCATCTGCCGCTTCACCGACCGCACGGTGCGATCGATGTTGGTCACCGCCTGGTTCTTGGCCGACTGGCCGGTGAGGATCTCTCCGTTCTTGGCGAAGGCCACCACCGACGGCGTGGTTCGCGATCCCTCCGAGTTCGCGATCACCGTCGGCTCGCCCCCCTCGAGGACCGACACGACGGAGTTGGTGGTCCCGAGGTCGATGCCGACCGCACGAGCCATGTGTGCATCCCTTCGAACTTGACTGCTGACCACTCAAGTCTGCTGGCGAACGCCCCGCTCCGTCAAACCGGAGTTGAGCGGGGCTCGCTCAACGTTCCTGCTGACCCAACGCCCGGACCGCTCGGCATGTTCCCGGCCACCGCCGTGGCCTCTCCCGCCGCGAAGGCGTCCCTTGCCTCCTCGCAGGAGGCGAAGGCGTCCTTCGTGGCAACGCCCGCGCCGCGAAGGCGTCCCTTGTGGCGCGGGCCCGTGGCGCGTCAGCTCTCGCTCTCGCGGACCGAGAGGTCGCCGCTCGACGTGGACAGCTCCAGCGTGTGCCGGGCGTCGGGGTCGTCGACCACCTCGACGTCCGCCGCCTCGTCGGTCTCCACCCGGTAGCGCCCGGCGGGCACGGTGACCTCGACGTCACCGCTGGAGGTCTCCGCACGCACGTCGGCCGCGCGGTCCAGCCCGAGCACGATGTCGCCCGAGCTGGTCGACGTGGTGACGGGACCGCGCAGCGCGCTGCCCCGCACGGAACCCGACGAGGTGTCGACGGCGGCCGGACCCGCCAGGTCGGCGAGGCGGACCTCCCCCGATCCGGTCTCGACATCGACCGGGCCGGGCACGCCGCGCACCACGACGTCTCCCGAGCCGGCCTCGACGTCGACCGCGGCTGCGCCCACGACAGCGACCTCACCCGAACCGGTGTGGCCCTCGACGGTCGTGCCGCGCGGCACCACGAGCTCGTAGTCGACAGCGCAGCCTCGCCCACACCCGGTGAGCACGAGGCGTGCGCCGTCACGCCGGTAGGTCGTGTCCGGGTCGCTCCAGGACCACGTGTCCACCCGGGTCCGCAAGCTGGTCCAGATCTGGTCGCCGGTCCGGATGGTGACGTCACCCGGGCCCGTGTCGAGAACGACCGCCGTCACCATCCCCGCGTCGAGCTCCTCGTACCGTTCCTCGTCCGAGGATGGCCAGGAGGGCGCCCACGACCACGGCGACCAGCCCGTAAAGATTAACACCGCTAGCCCGATCAGCGTCAGCCCGGCGACCGCCCTACCCCGCTGCACGTCGCACCCCTCCCGGTCGACTCATCGCGGGACGCTATTCGCATCCGACCTCGACGAGCACCGGGAATACCCCCAAGGCGACCCTGAGAACGACCCCGAGACCATGGTAGTACCGCGTTTCACCGTCTGCGCACATCCCGATGCGGTACGTTCCAGCCGAGGGAGGGCATCATGACGGCACCTGCCGACGGATACACGGCCGATCCGGAGCTCCTGGCCAGGACCGGCAGGGAGATCGTCGGGCTCGCCGACGAGGTGCACGCGACCGCAAGCGAGCTCAGCGGTGAATCCGCCGCTCTCGCGGGAGCCAACCAGGGCTTCGCGGCCCAGCGGGCCCTGACGGCCTGCGAACAGGCATGGGAACAGGCGGTCGATGCGATCGCCACGAGGGTCGCACTCGCTGGCGACCTGCTCGACGACAACGCCCGCCGGTACGCATCGAGCGAGGCACTGGTCGCCGAATCGCTGGCCCTTGCGTGGGACCAGTGAGCATGGTCACCTTCGCCGAGCTGCGCGATGCCCAGCCGCCGCTGTTCGTCCGGTCGGCCGAGAACTGGCAGCAGCACGTGACGAACGTGCGCGACCGGGGCGCAGAACTGGAATCGAAGATCCGGGCGCTGGCCCCGTGGCGGGGTGACGCAGCGCAGGCTGCACGCACCCACATGGATCGGCTGCATCGGCAACTCACCGACACCGCAGAGCGGGTGGCCCGCATTCCATCGGTGCTGCGTGTGCAGGGCGAGCAGGTGGATGCCGCACAGCGGCGGCTCCATCAAGCCCTCACCATCGAGGCCCGGCTCAACGCCCCGGTCTCAACCGGCCAGCAGCAGGCTTTCCTGCTCGACTTCGACGCCAGCAGCCCCAACGGCCAGGCTGTGGTCGCCGCGGGCAACCCTGACACCGCCGATAACGTCGTCACCACCGTCCCCGGGACCGGCTCCCGGCTCGGTGAGATCGGCGGCCACCTCGACCGGTCGGACAAGCTCGTGGACTCAGCGCACGCCGCCGACAGGTTCGTGTCGACCGCAGCGATCACCTGGATCGGCTACGAGGCCCCGCAGGACCTCCTCGCTGCCGCCGAGAGTCGGTACGCCGACAACGCTACCCGTGACCTCGACCAATTCCAGGATGGCCTGCGTACCTCCCACGAGGGCCCGCCCTCGCGCAACACCGTCCTCGGCCACAGTTACGGCTCCACTGTGGTCGGCCACACCGCCCATGACGAGGGTCTGAATGCCGACGGGGTCATCTTCATCGGCAGCCCCGGCGTCGGCGTGGATCACGCCAGCAAGCTGGGGATCCCGCCGGAGGAGGTCTGGTCGAGCACGGCGGAGAACGACGTCATCCGGATGGGGCGGTGGGCAGTGCGCGGCCAAGACCCCGACAACCCCGACTTCGGAGGGCGCACCTTCACGAGCGACCCCGGTAAGGAGGACTGGTACGGCTACAGTGGCAAGGCCCACAGCCAGTACTGGGATGTCGGTTCGTCCTCGCTGCAAAACATGGGAAAGATCGTAGTCGGGAAAGAACCAGAATGACGAGAGAAGCGGCGTGACAACAAGGCTGCGATTGTTTTCCTTGGGCGCTGTCCTGGGGCTCGCACTGCTCGCCGGCTGCGGCAGCGTCACGACGACCGGAGGCTCGATGAACACGATCACCCAGCAGCACGCAATCGAGCGTGTCGACCGGCACATCGCCGACGCCGTGGCGGCACTTCCGGTCGATCCGCAACTCACGCTGGCATTCGAGGATCTCAGCAGCGAGTGCATGGACCCTACGGACAACGGACCCAGGAACCGCATTACCGTCGTCAAGCGCTACTGGCTCGATGGCATCCCGAAGGACGACAACCGGTCCTACTTCGACGCGCTGCGACAGTGGTGGACCAGTCACGGCTTCCGGGTCCTCGAGGACGACCAGACCGGCGACATGTACCTCTGGGTGGAGAACAATGCCGACGGGTTCCGGATGTCGCTGCAGGAAAGCGGCGAAGGTTCAGTCTCGTTGTCGGTGACCTCGCCGTGCATCTGGCCGAACGGTACACCCGTGCCGGAGCCGTGACGGTCCACTGAGTGGCTCCCACCACAAGCGATGGCTACCGAGGAGTAACACGTCGTACGCTGCGAGAGCGCCGGCACGGCGCGGGGCTACGCTGCAAGCGAACCGGACACAGTACTCGGAGGTGGGATGCCGTGATGGCAGTGCGACTGGTCGTCGGGCTCGGCCTGACCGCTCTGACGCTCGTCCTCGCCGGCCGGCGGATCTGGTGGCTCTACACCCTGATCAGCTCCGGGCAACCGGACACCGGGCGCACCCGGGACGTCGGCAAGCGGCTGCGGGCACAACTGGTCGAGGTGTTCGGGCAGCGCCGGTTGCTCGAGTGGTCGATCCCTGGGCTGGCACATTTCTTCACCTTCTGGGGCTTCGTGCTGCTGCTCACGGTCTACGTCGAGGCCTACGGGGCACTGTTCGACGAGAACTTCTCGATCCCGCTGATAGGGCGCTCGCCCGTGCTGGGCTTGCTGCAGGATCTCATCGCGCTCGCCGTCCTCGCGTCGATCATCACGTTCTCGGTCATCCGGGTCCGGCAGGCGCCGGAGCGCCGGCAGCGGGCGTCGCGCTTCTACGGGTCGCACACCGGCGGCGCGTGGTTGATCCTGTTCATGATCTTCAACGTGATCTGGACGATGTTCCTGTTCCGCGGCACCGCGGTGAACACCGGCACCTTCCCCTACGAGTCGGGCGCATTCGTCTCCGAGGCGGCAGGAGGGCTGCTCGCCCCGCTGGGAGAGGGCGCCAACGAGGCGCTCGAGACCGCCGGCCTGCTCGCCCACATCGGCGTCATGCTGGCCTTCCTGATCATCGTGCTGTACTCCAAGCACCTGCACATCTTCGTGGCGGCGATCAACGTCTCGGCCAAGCGGCTACCCAAGGCGCTCGGCCCGCTGCTGCCGATGGAGTCACGCGGCAAGCAGATCGACTTCGAGGACCCGGACGAGGACGACATCTTCGGCCGCGGCAAGGTCGAGGACTTCACCTGGAAGGGCATGCTCGACTTCGCGACCTGCACCGAGTGCGGCCGCTGCCAGGACCAGTGCCCGGCGTGGAACACCGGCAAGCCGCTGTCGCCCAAGCTCGTGATCATGGACCTGCGGGACCACCTGTTCGCCAAGGCGCCCTACATCCTCGGCTCGCAAGAGATGCCCGACCACAGCAATGTCGACGTGCTGGCCGCGGCCGCCGGTAACGGCCACGACGTGCCCGAGTCGGGCTTCGGGCGGGTGCGCGGCTCGGGGCCGGAGCAAGCGGCGCGTCCGCTGGTCGGCACCGCCGAGATGGGCGGCGTGATCGACCCCGACGTGCTGTGGTCGTGCACCACCTGCGGGGCGTGCGTGGAGCAGTGCCCGGTGGACATCGAGCACGTCGACCACATCGTCGACATGCGCCGCTACCAGGTGCTCATCGAGTCCGAGTTCCCCACCGAGCTCGGCACGATGTTCAAGAACCTGGAGAACAAGGGCAATCCCTGGGGGCAGAACCAGTCCGCGCGGATGGACTGGGCCAAGGGGCTGGACTTCGAGGTCCCGGTGCTCTCGGAGGATGCGCTGCCCGACGACGTCGAGTACCTGTTCTGGATCGGCTGCGCAGGCGCCTTCGACGACAACGCCCGCAAGACCGTCCGGGCAACCGCGGAGCTGTTGCACCGCGCCGGGGTGAACTACGTCGTGCTCGGGCAGGGCGAGACCTGCAACGGTGACCCGGCGCGCCGCTCGGGCAACGAGTTCGTCTTCCAGCTGCTCGCGCAGCAGAACGTCGAGACGCTGAACACGGTCTTCTCCGAGCGCGAGGCGGGCCGGCGCAAGATCGTGACGACCTGCCCGCACTGCTTCAACACCCTTGGTCGGGAATACCCGCAGCTCGACGGGCACTACGAGGTGGTGCACCACACCCAGCTGCTCAACCAGCTGGTGCGCGAGAAGAAACTGGTGCCCGTGGCGACCGGCGCGGACGGCCCGGAGGTCACCTACCACGACCCGTGCTACCTGGGCCGGCACAACGAGGTCTACTCCCCACCGCGCGAGCTCGTCGGCGCTTCCGGCGCCGCGCTGACCGAGATGCCGCGGCACGCCGACCGGGGACTGTGCTGCGGTGCGGGTGGCGCTCGGATGTGGATGGAGGAGCGCATCGGCAAGCGGGTCAACCTGGAGCGGGTCGACGAGGCGATCGCCACCGGCACCACGAAGATCGCCACCGGGTGCCCCTTCTGCCGGGTGATGCTCACCGACGGGCTGACCACCCGGGAGAGCGAGGGCGCAGCGCGCAACCAGACCGAAGTGCTCGACGTCGCGCAGCTGCTGCTCGCCGGCGTCAAGCGGGGCTCGGCGAGCAACGGGCGCGTCGACACCGAGGGAGCGAAGGGCAGCAGCAGCGGCGAGTAGGTACGGCTATGGATACGGCACCGTGATGATGTATACTTCAGCTGTGAAGCGGCTGCAGATCTACATCGAGCCGGAGTCCGACGAGGCCCTTGCGGTCGAGGCGGCGCGCGAGGGCGTGTCAAAAGCCGAGATCATCCGGCGCCTCGTGGCCGAGTACACCGGAAGGCACGACGAGCTCGATCCGATCGATGCTCTCGTCGGCTGTTTCGGAGGGGAGTCCGGCGACGTCGACGAGGTCGTGTACGGGTGACAAGGTTCGTCGACACCTCGTTCTGGGTCGCGCTGTTCTTCGAGCGTGACACCAACCATCCTGCGGCTCGTGCTCTCTGGTCGAGCGAGCGGGGAGCGTTGCTGTCCACCAACCACGTCCTGGGTGAGACATGGACGTTCCTCCGTCGTCGGCGAGGACATCGCGACGCCGTCCGCGTCCTCGACGGCGTGACGGGTAGCCGGCGGGTCACACTGGTGCGCGTCGAGCAGGTTGCCGAGGATGAGGCGTGGGAGTGGCTGCGGCGTCACGGCGATCGCGAGTACTCCTTCGTCGATGCCACGAGCTTCACGGTGATGAGGCGGCGGCGCCTGCGTGAGGCGCTTGCCTTCGACAACGACTTCACCTCGGCCGGCTTCACGGAGATCCGGCCGAGCTGAGGCGGACGCAGCAACGGTCGGGTGCGGGGTCGAGGCGGGCGTCCAGTCGGGTGTGGCCGAGTCCGTCCAGCAGCCCGGTGAGCAGGCTGCGGTTCATCCCGCACACGAGCGCGGTGTGGTCTCGCGCGAGGGTGTGGAAGGGGCAGTTGCCGAGGGTCACGTCGGCCCCTGCGGCCCGCGGTTCGAAGCCGTAGGTCTCGAGGAGCGGTAGGAGCAGGTGGTCGGAGTCGGTGTGCTGCGCTCGGGTGCGTGCCGCGTGGCCGAGGTCGTGACCGAGCTGGTAGGCGCGCCGGTCCAGGACCGCGGTGGGTGCTTCTCCGGAGTGCTCGGCCTCGTCGATGGCGCCGGCCAGCAGGTGCCCGGCCAGGTCATACTGACGTTCGGGCAGCGACACGGCCACCTGGCGCTGTGACCGGGTGTAGAGCTTGGCCGGCCGGCCGGCGCCTGGGCCGCTGCGGCCGCTGCGGCGCTGGTAGACGGCGTCAAGAAGACCCTCCTCGACGAGCCGATCCAGGTGGAAGGCCGCTGTGCTGCGGGGGGCGTCGACCGCCGCGGCGGCCTCGTCGCGGCCCACCGGTTCAGGTTGGCGCACCACATGCTCGTACAGCCGGCGCCGGGTGGGCTCGTCGAGAGCGGCGATGGCCGCGACGCGCCGGTCCAGGGGTTCTGCCATATTCCGAGTCTACCACTAACACTCGTTGACAGAAGAGTACTTCAGTCCTACGATCACGCGTCATCAACAGAGGCCGATAAGAAGATCCGCATCGAGAAGAGGACATTATGGCGATTGCACATGAGCTGGCCCGGCGGCTCGAAGGCGTCAGTGCTCTGGACAAAGTGACCAAACCACTGACTGCCCTGGTGGGTCGGGCGCTGCGGCCAAGGCCGATCCGCAACCTGCTCAGCGGCACCAACCTGGGCCACCCGCTGCACCCGATGTTGACCGATCTGCCGATTGGCGCGTGGAGCATGTCCGCGCTGCTGGACACCGTCGGCGGCCGGGACGCCCAGCCGGCCGCGGACCTACTCGTGGGCGCCGGCATCCTGGCCGCACTTCCGACCGCCGCGACCGGGCTCAACGACTGGTCGGACACCTACGGCCCGGAAACCCGCGTCGGCCTGGTCCACGCCAGCGCGAACGTCGCCGCCCTCGGCCTGTATGTGGCGTCCCTGATCGCTCGGCGGCAGGGCAAACGAGGCCGTGGACGCGTGCTCGGGCTGGCCGGGCTCGGCGCCCTGACGGTCGGCGGGTACCTCGGCGGTCACCTGTCCTTCGTGGCCGGGGTCAAGGTCAACCACACCGCCTTCGAACACCGGCCAGCCCAGTGGACCCCCGTGCTGGCCGAAAGCGAGCTTGCCGAGGGTGAGCACCGCAAGGCTCTTGCGGGCGAGGCCCCGGTGCTGCTGTACCGCGATGGCGGGCAGGTGCTGGCGCTGGCCAACACCTGCAGCCACGCTGGCGGGCCCCTCGACAAAGGGCAGTTC
>JBOHGT010000292.1:0-5768 GCA_050700385.1 Pseudonocardiaceae bacterium
AGCACTCACCAGTTGCGGAGAGCGCCGGTGACCGGGGTGAGCGTTCCACCGGGGATCCAGCGGTCCTGCCCGCCGTGCGCGTGGCCGAGCTCGGCAGGCAGGATCGACACCTGGGCCGATGCGTAGAGGCGGGTCTCCTCATCGGCTGCGGTGCGGTGCTGCGCGGCCAGCCAGACCGAGAATCCCGCAGGTGAGGCGAGCGCGGTGAGTCCCCGGGAGCGCAGCGCGGCCAGGTATCGCTGGGCGGTGCCGCCTCCCGGGTCGAAGTCCAGCGCCGTCACCGCCCCGGTGCTGTGGCCGAGCAACGGACCGGTCGCCAGCCAGGGTGCCAGGAAGATGCCCGAGTTGGTGGTGGCTCCCCGGGCCTGTTCGACCAGTGTCCGCTCGGCCGGCTCCCAGCCGGACAGCAGCAGCACCGCGCTGCCGGGACCCGGCGCCCCGGCGACTTCTGTGCCGGACTCGGCTGCTGCCCGGGTGGCCACCCCCGTCGCTGCGATCGAGCGTGGCGAGTCGTCGGACACCAGCCGCACGCCGGGGATGCCGCGACCGGCCAGGAACCTCACCATCCTGCGCACCGTGTCCGCGTCCGCCGCGGTGAGATGCTCGGACGGGCAGCGCGGCGCGGCGCCCGCCCCACCGGTGACGCCGCCGAGCACCGCGGTGAGGCATTCCGGCCCGTCCGGACCGGTCACACCCGGCAGCGGGGCCGCCGCGTCACGGGCCTCGATCCGTACCGGTACCCGGTCCGTGCGGTTGCCGACCCACAGCTGCGACCGGCCGGCAGGCAGATCGACCACCGCCCACCCGCCCGCTGCTCCCGGGCGTCGACCGGCGGGCACCAACCGGTCGGGGTCGGTCCCGACCAGGTACCCGTCGCGGCTCAGGTGCACCAGGTTGGGGCCGGGACGGTGGGGCACCACGACCAGCCGCAGTTGCTCGCCTGCCACCGTGACCTCCCGGAGTACGGGTCGACCGGCTTCGGCGGCCGCGACCGGCGGATCCAGTGCGGCCAGCGACGCGCCTGTGACGAGCGCTGCGGCCAGCCCCCCGGCCAGCGCCGTGACCGGCGCGCTGGGGAGCCGTGCGTCGGTGGTACGCCGCAACGCGAGCACGCCCCCGACCACGACCGCGACGAAGAGCACCGCCTCGAGCGCCACCAGGCGTCCGAACGCCGACCCGGCGCTGGTGGTATCCGGCCGCAACTGCGCCTCCCACGCTTGCAGCAGCCCGGTGCCGGCCAGCAGCGCAGCCGAGCCGATCGCGACCGGGGCGAGCCGGTGCAGCAGCGGGCGGCGCCGGCCCGCCTCGGCGGTGGCCACCACGGTGGCCGCGGCCAGCCACACCACCGCGGCCGCGGTGTGCGCCAGGCCGGGCAGCGCCGCCGTTCCGCGGTGATCGAGCGTGGCCTCCCAGGCCAGCGTTACGGTGAGCAGCGTGCCGGCCACGGCCGAGGGCACGGGCCGGCGGAGCATCGTGGGCACCAGCAGTGTCGCCGTCCCCTGCAGCAGCGCCCACAGCATCCCGGTGCCGGCAGTGGCGACCGCCATCGCCAGCCCGGCGGCGGACACCAGCGCCGCGCCCAGCACGGCGAGCGAGGTGCGTTGTCCCACGGGCCCGGTGAGCGGGCGCAGCAGGGCGACGCCGGCGACCACCGCGCTTCCGGTCAGCACCACGCAGCGCAGCAGCACGGCGAACCAGCCTGGCCCCGCAGCGGCGACGGCTGCGCCGTGGCCGGTGCCGTGCGCCAGCGCGGGGGAGGTGCCCAGCACGAGAAACCCTGCGACCAGCAACCCCAACGGCAGCGGGGAAGGCGACCGGTACCGGCCCTCCCGCCGAGTGTCAGCGCGCGTCGTCATCCGCCACCACGAACAGCTGGGAGTGCGGCTTGGCGTCCCCCCAGTCGCCGTGCGGCCAGCTGGTGCGGTTGAAATCGACGCAGGTGCCGCCCCGGTTCTCGTCCAGGAACGTCCGGTCCAGCTCCATGTCACCGTCCCGGCTGACGTCGACCATGCAGACCTTGTGGTTGCCGTCGATGCCACTGCGCGCCACGAAGTAGTTCGCGATCGAGATCCGGCGGACGTCGTTGGTCTCGCGGTAGAAGCCGTCCTCACCCCGGGCGTAGTTGTCCAGGGCGCCCCAGTGCGGCCCGCCGGTGGTCGCATCGGTCACCGGCAGCACGTCGACCAGCGTCGGGCAGTCGGGCTCGGCCCCACCGCCGGAGACCTCGTCGATCGTGTCGATGGAGCACTGCGGGTCGTTGCCTGCGGCCAGCAGCGCCTGTATGTCCAGGACGTAGACCATCTTCGGCGACCCCTGGTCCACGGCGCTCTGCGAGCCGGGGCCGCGGCCGATCACGGCGTGGTAGAGGTAGCGGTCGTCCAGGCTGGTCTGCACCCAGCCGCCGCCGTCACAACCGGCACCTTCGGTGACGTTCGGGTCGACCCGCTTGGCCGCGGTGGTGTCGTCGAAGACCTCCCGCCACTGCGGCTCGGCGGCCGTGATGTCCGGCGTGTAGAAGACCGCGCCACCGCACATGGACTCGGCGAACGCACCCCGGTGCCGCGGTAGGTTCGTCACCGTGGTCTCCATGATCCCCATGTTCTCCTCGTGCGCCGGGTTGCGCTCGACTCGCGGACCGTCCGGCAGCCGGGACACCGAGACCAACTCAGGGCGGTTGCGGTCGGAGATGTCCCACAACCGCACGGTGCGCCGCAGGATGTTGTGCGTCGGCGGCCGCACCGGGTCGAACAGGATGTTCCGCGGCTCGGCATAGTCGCTGGTCACCATGCGGTCGAGGTCCTCGCGGACCTGGATGCCGTGCGGGTTGGCGCAGCTGGGCGGCCCGAGGGCGGGAAGTGACACGCACTCCGCGGGGTCCTCGGCGGTCGGCAGCGCCGCTGGCGCCTCGGCCAGCGTGCGGCCGTCCTCGCCGATGCGCACCACCTCGCCCGGGGTGCCGGCGAAGCCGTTGCCCGAGCGCACCGACCCGTCGCTGTAGCTGCACGGCCCCGGTAGGTCCGGCCCGCCCATGTAGGTGCCGTAGGCGGTGCCGTCACGCAGCACCCAGTAGGCGTCGGGCACCGAGCCGCACGGCGTGTCGGTCGGCGTGTTCACGCCGGAGAGCTCCAGCAACGGCAGCTTCGTGGTGTCGAGCACGTAGGTGGTGTCGGAGTACAGCCCGCCAGCGAAGATCTTGTCACCGGCGTGGTGGATGTACTGCATGTGGTGCGGCTCGTTCTCCACCAGCGGCCCCAGTGTCACGGTGTTGACCACCTTGCCGTAGTGGGGGGAACCCTTGTCGGCGTCGATGACGGCCAGGAAGTCCGGCCCGGGCAGGGCGTCGCGAGCATCGGCGGCGAGCTGGCCGGGGCTGACCTGCAGCGGTGCATTCTGCACGTCGGCCCCGGTGGTGTCGGCGGCGTTCGCGTCGCCCGCCCACACCACCAGGTACTCCTTCGGCCGGTGACCCGCTGCGCCGGGCGGGGCGATGCCGGGCAGGTCCACCAGGTGGTTGGTCGCCGTGAACAGCTCACCGGCGCTGGACCGCACCGAGGAGCTGACGATCTCGGGGGAGGCGCCTGCCGGGGCCGACGGTCCCAGCAGGGTTGCGCAGCCGATCAGGACGATCAGCAGGGCCACCGTAGGCGTCCTGGCGACGCCTGTGCGCGAGAACGGCTCCAGATCCAAGACCGGCATGGCTGGAGAGTCTGGGTCGTAGTAATCACTCAGCGCAATCAGCCGGTAGCGTTGTGTAGCAACACGTTCGTGTCCGTAGACCCTAGAGCCAGCGGTTGTGGCGGAAGGCCCGGAACAGCGTCGCGCAGGCTGTCACGATCATGCCGAGCACCAGGAGGTATCCGTACTCCCAGTGCAGCTCGGGCATGTGGTCGAAGTTCATCCCGTAGATGCCGGCGATCATGGTCGGTACCGAGATGATCGCGACCCACGCTGTGATCTTGCGCATGTCCGAGTTCTGCTGGACGGTGATCTTGGCCAGCGCAGCGTCGACGAGGGTGGTGAGCAGCTCGTCGTACGAGCCCACCCGCTCGGAGACGGTCGTGAGGTGGTCGTCGACGTCCCGGAAGTATTGCCGCACGCCGGCCGGCACCATCGGGGTGGGGGTCTCGGCCAGCCGGCGCAGCGGCGCGGCGAGCGGGCGCACCGCCCGGCGCAGCTCCATGATCTCGCGCTTCATCAGGTAGATCTGCTCGGAGGTGACGCTGGTGTGCGGCGCGAACACCTTGGTCTCCATGGCCTCGATGTCGTCCTCGACCGCGGCGGTGACGGCCAGGTAGCGGTCCACCACCTGGTCGGCGACCGCGTGCAGCACCGCTGCCGGTCCGAGCGCCAGTTGCTCGGGATCGCGCTCCAGGCGGCGGCGCACCGCGGCCAACCCCGAGTGGTTGCCGTGCCGGACGGTCACCACGAAATCGTTGCCGACGAACACCATCACCTCGCCGGTCTCGACGATCTTGTTCGCCGTGGTGGCGTCGGCGTGCTCGACGTAGTTCACCGTCTTGAACACCATGAAGAGCATGTCGTCGTAGCGGTCGAGCTTCGGGCGCTGGTGGCCGTGCACGGCGTCCTCCACGGCCAGCTCGCGCAGCCCGAAGGTCTCCGCGACGCCCTGGATCTGCCGGGCGTCGGGCTCGTGCAGCCCGATCCAGACGAACCCCTCGCCGCGGCGTCGCACCTCGGCGAGGGCATCGTCGTGGGAGAACTGCCCGGGCAGCCGCCAGCCGTCGACGTAGACAGCGCAGTCGACGACGAAGCGCGACAGCGGCAGCGTCACGGCGGGAACGGGCCGGCTGAACCGGCCGGTGCGCTGGCGCAGGCTGGCGAGAGCTGGCACGGTGACCTCCTGGCGAGCACGTCACGGAAGCGATGACGGGGAGCCGGAGCGCCCTGCGGCGCTGCGGGACGCGTCCGCGCCGTGGAACCGGGCCAGGCCGAAGGATCAGCCGCGGGCCGCGTGGGCGGGGACGCGGTCGGTACTGCAAGGACTTCCGGTATCCACGTCCTCACCTCCTCGGGTCCGGGGATGACATCCCGATGGGACGGCTCGAAGCCGCCGCTGCCTAGGGTACTCCGAGCCCGCCGGGGGCTAGGGAGACTGTCGGTGGCGACCGCCGTGGGGTTACACCGGCCACTCGCGGACGAGGAGGCTGACGTGCAGTTCGGACGGTACTTCGAGGAGTTCGAGGTCGGAGCGGTCTACAAGCACTGGCCGGGCAAGACGGTGACGGAGTACGACGACCACCTGTTCTGCCTGCTCACCATGAACCACCACCCGCTGCACCTGGATGCGCACTACGCCGGGCAGAGCACCGACTTCGGCCGCAACGTCGTGGTGGGCAACTACGTCTACTCGCTCGTCCTGGGGATGTCGGTCCCGGACATCTCCGGCAAGGCGATCGCGAACCTGGAAGTGGAATCGCTGCGGCACGTGAAGCCGACCTTCCACGGTGACACCCTCTACGGTGAAACGGAAGTGCTGGACAAGACGGAGTCGAAGTCCAGGGACGACCGCGGGATCGTCTCGGTGGAGACCCGCGGCTACAACCAGGATGGGACCGTGGTGCTGGTGTTCCGGCGCAAGGTGATGGTGCCCAAGCGCTCCTACGGCGAGGCGCGCGGCGGCGAGCAGCCCGGCCGCCCCGAGCCCAAGCTCTGACCCCTGCCGGCGGCCACCGTCCTTGCCGCGAAGCGGCGCGTCGTGCTCAGCGCCACCACCACAGCCACAGCACCACCGCCGCGACGGCGATCAC
>JBOHGT010000293.1:0-15919 GCA_050700385.1 Pseudonocardiaceae bacterium
GTGCTGGTGGTTCCGCCGCCGAGTGGCGATCACAGCTGGGAGGTCCTCGCGGCGTACCGCGCGCTGTCGGCCGCCGCGCCGGACGACGTATACATCCTGCACGACGTCGGGGTACATGTCGGGCTGCGTCGGCTCTACGTGCCGGACCTCGTGGTGGTGTACCGGAACACGGTGTTCCACGACAACGGCTATGACCCGGGTGGCGTGCTGCTCGCCGTCGAGGTCGTCTCGCCGTCGTCGATCACGCTCGACCGGATCACTAAGCCAGCGGTCTACGCCGAACAGGGCATCCCCTTCTACTGGCGCATCGAGGCCGAGCCGAGGCTTCTCTGCCACCGCCTCGACCCGGCCACCGGCACCTACAACCTTGACCGTGAGCTCGCGCCGGGCGAGAAGGCCGAACTCACCGAGCCGTGGTCGTTGACCATCGACATGACCGAGTTGGTCATGCCGCACAAACGCTGACTCCTGCGACGAACTCTGGTCGCTCCGACCGATGTCCTCGGCCCATAACCGTACTCGCTCGGTGACCTCGACGAACCGTTCCATCGCACCAGCGTCATCCATTCCAGCAGCCTGCTTCAACCGAATCCGGGCATGGCGCGGATTCGCTACACGGCGGCGGAACAAGGTGCAGCCCGGCGCCTGTCAGATCCGCCGCGCCCGGGCGAGCCAGGCGGGCAGGTCGACCAGGTCGCCGACCGGACGGCCGAGTGCGGTGGCGTGGTCGCTGCTGACAATGACACCTCGATACTGGCTTGATTGCAGGTCCTCCAGGAACCATCCTTCGCCGAAGGCCGCTCGGATCACCGTGTCGCTGACCTGCGGGCCGAATCCCGGTCCGGTGTCGGACAGCGCGAGTACGTGGACCAGCGCGCCCGGGCGGCAGGCACGGTGCAGACTGCGCATATACCGGCCGCGGTCTCCAGGGTCGAAGATGTGAAACAACGCGCTGTCGATGACCGTGTCGTAGGTTGGGTCCTTGCCCAACTGCAGCGCATCGGTGACGTCGAACCGAGCCGCGACGTTGCGCTCGGCGGCGTTGGCACGGGCCTGTTCGATCGCGTTCTCCGAGAAGTCGATGCCGCGGATGTCGTAGCCGAGCCGAGCGAGGTGGATGGTGTGTTCCCCAGTGCCGCAACCAGGATCGAGCACGCTCCCGCGGATCCAGCCGGCGCGTTCCAGGGCGACGATGGCTGGCTGCGGTTCGCCGATCACCCACGGCGCGGTGCGGGACGTGTACGCCTCGTCGAAGACGACACGCGACGGGGTCGTCTCCCCGGGGGCCCGTGCGTCCGCCACTCGTTCCTGCGAGAGGGCTTCCGCGTGCCCCCGGATCTCCGCGCCGCGGCCCGTCCCCGGCGGGTAGCTGCGCTCGGCCTCGGTAGAGTTCATCACCAGACCATAGAAGCTCGAGCGCAGTTCAGGTCAAGCGCAAGCACCCTGTCGTCCCGCAATCGGATCCCGATACGGTGCGGTGCTGATCATGTGCGCGTGCTGTCTCCGCGATGCTCCTCTTACTGGAAGCGCCAGCGGGTCTGGCTTCGGGCGATCCATCGGAACTTTTCGCGACGGCGTTATTGTAACGCCGTTACAATACTACGGACAGCCGGGAGGTCGACCGCGCGCGGCCGGCGATACAGCGATGTATCGACGAGGAGCACACCGCGGACGAGGGCGATAAGGAGTGAGGTTGATGGCTGGGCGGAGCGACTGGCAGGAGCTGCGCGGCCGGCGGATGGCCGAGCCGGTCCACCTACGACGCTGCGCGGCTGGCGTACCAGCTGGGGTGGCGGGTGCGGGAGCTGCGTGAGCAGCAGGGATTGAGCCAGACCGAGTTGGCGAAGCGCGCGGCCATGACTCAGCCGGCGGTGGCGCGGTTCGAGGCTGGAGGAACAGTGCCCACGCTGCCCCGTCCTCGAACGCTTGGCCCGTTCGTTGGGCGGCGGTCCCCATTCGGCGGGGGTGAACCGGCAGCACCGGCCCAGCAGAAGCGCAAGGCTACACGCGCGTCGCGGCGACCTTCCGCGCTGTCCTCGCCAGCTCGCGGGCGTCGCCGGCAGCTACGACGTTCCCTCGTCGAGCACGAGGCAGAACGGGTGCCCCGCCGGGTCCAGGTACACCCGAAAGGTCGTCCCGGGCTGGACGTCGGCCTTGCGGGCACCCACCGCCAGCACCTGCTCCTCGCCGGCGTCGAGATCCGGCACGTCGAAGTCCAGGTGAGCCTGCTGGGTGTGGTCGTCACTCGGCCACACCGGAGGCTGGTGGCCGGGCGCGCGCTGGAAAGCCAGCGTGACGCCGCCGTCGCTGCGCAGCTGCACCCAGTCGCCGCCGTCGTGGTCGGGCTCCCAGCCCGTGATCGCGGCGTAGAACTCCGCCAGCGTCCACGGGTCGGTGCAGTCGAGGGCCACCAGGCTAAACCGTGCGATACCAGCCATGCCGCGAACACTACTGGCGAGCCCCGACAGTCACCGGCAGTGGCGCTCAGCGCCCCATGGGAGTGACCGGCTCATGTTGCGCCGGGGCGCCGCGTTCACGCCTCCGCGCGCTGTGAGGACGCCCGCTGGCCGAGCTTGGTGCGGACACGATCGTTCAGCGGGTGGCCGCGTCGTTGTCGGTGGCGCTGCCGAGGGCGGAGCGCAGGTCGTCGCGTGCTCGGGCGACGCGGGAGCGGATCGTTCCGATGCGGCAGCCGCATACCTGCGCGGCTTCGGCGTAGGACAGGCCGGTGATCTGGGTGAGTACGAACGCTTCGCGGCGTTCGGTCGTCAGCGACCCCATCGCCTGCCGGAGCGCGGCACCCTCGTCGAGCTCGGGAAGTCGGGGCTGGCTGTGCTCTGCTCGGCGTTGCCAGTCGGTGGTTTCGACCAGGGTGGGCCTGGTGCGCCGCTGTCGGAGGTGGTCTGCGGCGACCCGTCGGGCGATGGCGAGTAGCCAGGTCCGTGCGGAGGAGTTGCCGCGGAATCGTGGTAGCGCCGTGAAAGCTCGCGCGTAGGTCTCCTGGGTGAGGTCTTCGGCGACGTCGCGGCTGGTGAGGTGCGTCAGCATCCGCCACACCGATTGCTGGGTGTGCCGGATGAATGTTTCGGCGGCGGAACGGTCACCGTGTGCGGCGCGCAGGGCGCAGCGGGTGAGGTGCGGCTCGTCGTTCACGCGGTGACCGGATCCTTTCCCCGCCGGGCCACGGCGGGGAAAGGATGGTATCGCCCCGTGATCGTGGTATCGGCTTCGCGCCGCCGGTGGTTTGCAGGCCAGGCTGGTCTATGCCGTATCGCGCCAGGCTGCGGGTGGGCGCCGGCCGGTCTCGGGCCCGGGCGATGGGATACTCATGCGCGGTTGCGGCAGGTCGTGTGGTGTGTCGTGGCGGTCATCGACGGCGGCCGCGCTGCTGTCGGGCGCGGGCATGGGGGGTGGCCGCAGTCGGGTGAGCGCAGCGGCCAGCCCCAGCCCCGCAACCACGGGCAGGTGTATCGCCAGGCGTTCCCAGCCCACCCGGCCGGCAGCAACGTCGATCACTGCCAGCCCGGCCAGGACGACCACGAATGCCAGCAGCAGCGGCAGCGGGCCCCGGGCGCGGTGCGGGTGGGCAGCGATCCAGGCCAGGGCGATCCCGATCGCGACGTTGAATGCCGCTGCCTCGTTGCCCAGGTGCCCGGTCATCCCCGGCAGATGCAGCCCTGTGATGGCGGAGTGGGCGTCGATGACGTGACCCGCCAGCGGGGGCAGCAGCCCGGCGACACCAACGGCCAGCTGGAGAAGCGCCACGAGCAGCATCGAGACCCGCAGCACGGGGCGCAGTCGCCGCATGCCTGGTGGCTGCGGCAGCAGCCGGGAGGCGAGATCCGGTGGGGCGGCGGCAGGCTCGGCCGTTCGGATCCGCACCATCCGGTTGATCCGCGCTGCGTCGTCCCGCCAGCGTCGGCAGCCGGAGCAGGACGAAAGATGCTGTTCCAGCACCCCAGGCTCGATGCCGGGGTCTTCGCCGTCGAGACGTGCGGAGATACCTTCCCGCACCCGGTCGCAGCGCATACCACCATCCTCGCCGACGCCGCGGGCGATCGGCCAGGGCGCTACCTGGTGTGGGAATCGGCGTCGGATGGTCATCGGTGGGCCCCCGTGGGGGTGCGGATGGTGCGCACCAGCCGTTCGGCGACCAGATAGATCAGGAACGACACACCCAGCGTGGGTAGCAGCACCATGAGCGCACCGAAGCCGACCAGCAGCGGCACCGGAACGGTGCGCAGCAGCGGACCTGCCCGGGGTGGAACACCGAGGCCTCCGGCGGGCCGGCGCAGCCACCACATGCGGTACCCCGCGATAATGAGCACGATCAGCGCGACCGCGAGCAGGGTCAGCCCGATCTGGTTGGCCAGCCCGAACAGCTCCGCTTGGTGGAAGGCGATGCCGACGGTGGTGGCTTTGGCCAACAGCGGGTAGTCGCCCCAGCCGACCCGGTCGGTGACCTGCCCGGTGGCGGGATCGACGGCGACGGTGCTCGTCTCGATGGGCCACCTGCTGTCCTCGATGCTCGCCGTCCACGCCTGCCCCGGCTCGTCGGGGGGACCCAGCGCCAGCACCCCGTTCAGGCCGGCGCCACGAGCGGCCGCGGCGACCCGGTCGATGCCGTCGGCGGGATCGGTGGTCGCGGCCTCGCCGTCACCACTGCCCGTTGGGTGCCCGGCGTGCTGCTCGTGCCCGCCGGTTGCGGTCGCACTCGTGGCGGCCAGCTGGGTGGACACCGAGGGCGTGTCCGACTGGAGCTGGGAACGGGCGACATCGAGCCACGCTCCCGCGTAATTGGTCCAGGTCAGCCCGGTGCCGACCATGAGTAGCAGGGCGGCGAGGATCCCTACCCCCAGCGTGCTGTGCACCGCGCGCCAGCGGAGCCGTCCGGGGCGCCGGAACCGGAAGGCGCGGGCCAGGGCGCGCCGGTTGCGGGGCCACCACAGGTACAGGCCGGTGAGCAGGGAGACGAGCACCCAGCTGGCGGCGAGCTCGGTGAGTGGCTCGGCGATTGGCCCGAGTTGCCAGCTGGAGTGCAGCGTGCGTAGCCACTCGTCGGGCCGGTTGGCCTCGGTGAGCTCACCCGTGACTGCCGCCGAGGCGGGGTCGACGTAGACGGTCACGGCGTCGGGTGGCGGGCCGAACCCGCCGGAGCCGGCCCTGGGCGGGCTCAGCGTGACCGCTGTGGTTTGCTCACCGGCCGGGCTGGCTGGCATGACGGTGACCAGGTCCCAGTCGGGGCGCTCGGCGCGCGCGGCGGTCACTTGCTCGCTCAGTGGCTCGGCCGGCCCGTCTGCCACCGCGGTGAGCGCGTCCCGGTGCAGCGCGGCCTCGATCTGCGGGTTCCAGGCGAACAGCATTCCGGTGATCGCCAGCGAGAGCACCACCGGCGCGGCGAGGAACCCGCTGAGGAAATGCAGCCGCCACAGCAGCGGGCGCAGCGCGACCCGGCGACTGGCCGCGCGGTTCCTGGTCTCCGTGCCGGTGCCGCCGGTCGGGGCTGCTGCGCTGTCCTGCTCGACTGTCACCGGCTACCTCCAACGCTCGCTGACCGGCCGCACCGCTGGGTAGTCGGTTGGGGTGGTCTGCCGGTTCCCGGCGATCAGCTGCAGGATCGTCGACCGTGGTCTGGGATAGCTCGCCGGCTGAGGAGCGCGAAGGAATCCGAGACCGAGGAGCACGCCCACTGGGGTGGGCAGTGGCCCGCCAGTCGGGTCGGTGAGACCGGCACCGGAGTGCCCGCCATGGGCGGCGTACTCGGCGAGGGAACGCGGCCCGATATCAGCGTCAGCGGCGGCTGCCTCGTGGCTGCTGAGCCGTTCATGCCCCACGCCGTAGGCGAACAGCATGAACATGCTCGCGACGAGGTGATACGTCGCCGACCCGGCCGCCCGTCGCCACGTTGCCGGGCCCATCGCCAATCCCGCAGGCCCGGACACCGGCCCGAGACGCACCAGCACCAGGGCAAACCAACCCGCGCTTGCGCCGAACCCGACCAGCCACACCCCGCGGGGCACCGGTCCGCCGGACGGCATCGCCATGGCCGCCATACCGGCAGCCATCACGAGGTCCGCGACCATTCCCGCGTGGCCCGGACCGCGGCGGGACAGCACCAGGCGGACCAAGACCAGCACCGCGATCGCACCGAACACGATCACGGCTACCCGGTCGGCCCACGGCGCCCCGAACAACCGGAGGCCCTTCCGGTCCCCGGTGGGTCACCCGACCGGGGCGACCACCTCGTCGAGCACTCCGGCCTTCACGTCCGCGACGAGGTCGTGCAACTGCTCCAGGCTCAGCTGGACACGTTGCCCGAAGTCATCAGTGATCACGACCCGTCGTTCGGGCGGCGCGGTCCCGTCGAGGTAGAGCTCTGGGCAGCCGCAGTTGCAGGAGCCGCAAAACGTGACCACGTGCTGCAACTTCGAGTCGATCCCTACCTGATCCATGTCCCCGGCCTCTCGTACTCGACGTTATCGATGCCCTCGCTGCCAGCATGACGGCCGGTTACCGCCATCAAGTAGCCGCCGGAGGGGTGGTCGTATGTCGCTCTGAGTAACTAGTCCGAGGTCTGGCGGTGCTCACGAGCTGCCGACTGATCGGCGCGGGTGGGCGGCCAGCGCGCGCGCCGCGGCCACGATGGAGTCCAGGCGGCGGCCGTGCGCGCCGTGCCAGTACACGCGTCCGCAGGATCGGCATCGCGCGAACTGGTCGTAGCGGCAGCGGGTGCCGGGTTCGAGCTGGTCTGCGACCTCGTGTTTGGGTACCGCGGCCAGTGCCCCGTTGCAGGCGGTGCACCGTGTCCATGGCCGCAGTGGTGGGGCGAAGCGGTCCAGCACGTCGGCGAGTTGGTCGTCGGCGCGGCTGCCGCGCACGTAGGCTCCGGCCCACAGGGCTCGCCGCTTGAGCAGCCCGCGGTCTTGGGTCAGCAGCAGCCGATGCTGGGTGCCGGCCTGGCCGACGAGCTCGTCGTCGCCGGCCTGGCTGCGGTAGGCGGTATCGACGCCGAGGATCCGCAGCCGCCGGGCCAGGGTTCCCAGGTGGACGTCGAGCAGGAATGTCCCGGCCCAGCCGGGCACGGCTTGCGGGCGCACCATCGGCTGGACGTCGATGGTGGCGCCTGGGCGCGGCAAGTGGGATGGTCCGGCGGGTGCGCCATCGACTCGCAGCCTGCCGACCTCGGTCAGCGGGACGCCGAGCGCCTCGACGACGTGACCCAGCGACGCGGTCCCGTCGTGGGTGACTTCGACTTGGCGGCGACGCCGCCGCGGCGCGACGAACAGCCACAGCTCGCGGTCCAGCCGTATCACCAGCTCTGCCATCATCACCAGGGTGACAGGATGACGGGGACGCTGGCGTTGAGGCGATTCAGCCAGACATCGTCGGCAGAAAGGGGCTCGGGGCGCCCGACCACGTGACGATCAACTCGTCGCGCGCGCGGCTGCACGCCACGTAGAACAGCGAGCGTTCACGCGCCCGGACCCCCGGATGATCCGTCTCGGGCTGGGTCTCGAACACCCAGTCCAACGGCACCACGCCCGCCTCGGCACCGATGATGATCACTCGCGAGAACTCAGTGCCCTTCGCCCGGTGCATCGAAGCGATCTTCACCGCTTCCGAGTTGCCCCCGCCCTCCTTCTGCAAGAGCTCCACGGCAACGCCCCCGTCTTGCAGAGCGATGCGCGCCCGGTCCTGCTCGGCGGCGCGTCGGGACAGCACCGCGATCGTGGCGGCAGATACGCCGTGCTCCAGCCAGTCCCGCACCGTCTCGATGAGGAAGCGCATCTCCTCAGCGACACCCGAAAAGCCCTTCGTAGTGGGCACCGGGCCGGTGAATGCGGAGTGGTATCCCGCGACGGTGTCCTCCTCGCCATCGAGATCGACCACCTTCTGGTCGCCGATGACCCCCAGGGCGAACGCGAGGTTCTGCCGGGAGGTCCGGTAGTTCAGGGTGAGTCGCCTGGATCGACCGCGGGTCTCGATCCCGAACCGGCTCAGCACCGTCCGCTCACCGTAGATCCGCTGATGGCCGTCCTCGCAGATGAAGAGATCGTTCGGTCCCGGGGTGACCAACCCGCGCAGCACCCGCCAGTGCCCCGAGTGCAGGTCCTGCCCCTCGTCCACGACGACGTGGTCGTAGGTGCTGACCCGGCCCCGAAGTACCTTGTCCTCGACGATCTGCGCGGCTCGGCCCGCCAAGAGCTCGAAGGTCGTCCGGCCCTGCATCTGTGCACTGCGCTGGAACGCCTCGATCACGTTCCACACCGCCGCCCGCTGGATCCGGTTCAGCCGGACGCCTCGACCGGCCCGCTTCACCTGCAGGTACGCCTCGCGGGTCTGCTCCGCCATGCCGAGCACCACTGTTCGGTACTCGCCGGCCAGGAAGCCCGGTGTCAGGACGGGGGCCAGGTCCGCGGGCACGCCGCTGGACCGGACCGCCTCCTCCCACATCGTGTCCTGCTCACGGTCGCCGAGCAGCTGCCCGGGCGGCCCGTCCACAGCCTGGACGACGGCCCGGACGACCTGGTCCACTCCGCGCACATCGACTCGGGGCAGCTCATCGGGAGTGATCAGACCGCGGATGTCCAGCTGCAGATTCGACGCGAGATTGCGGGTGAACGTGCACAGCAGGACACGGACCTCGGGTCGCCGGGCGAGAAACGCGGCCCGGTGCAGCGCGACGACAGTCTTGCCCGTCCCGGCGCCACCCGCGAGGCGGTAGGGTCCGTTGAACGTCTCCCGGTGGGCGACCGCCCGCTGGGTGGGATGCAGGTAGGTCCGCCACGCAGCGAAGTCACCCTCCATCATGCGGCGGAGCTCGTCGTCGCTGTCGATGTAGACGAACTCCATCCGGCTGGTCGCCCGGCCGGCCGCTTCCAGCGGGTCCTTGCCGGCTCCCGCCCGGTCCAGCTCGTAGGTGGCCTTGATTTCGTCCAGCGGTGTACCGGTGGCCAGCTCCAGCAGCACCCGCTGCTGCCACTCCGGCAGCTCACCGGCCAGATCGAGGATGTCGTCCTCGTGGGTGAGCCGGACGGCCTGTTCGGCGACGTCGGCGTTGATGCCGAGTGCGACGAATTCCGCAACCTGGAACGGCAACACCTGGACTGCATCCTCAGGCGCCGGGCGCTGTCGATACTCCGCGACCTTCTCCTGAATCGCCCGCGCGCGGAGCAGCTCCATGGCGCCGTTGGCCGGGTTGACCTCCAAGGTCAACGTCTGGGCGTAGGTATACGCGTCGTCGTGCGGCTTGATGGCGGCCAACAGCCACATGGGCTCCGCCTCGTCGCCCACGGCGAACAGCACCGCGCGGTAGCTCAGGTCGACCCTGGCGGTGCGCACCCGGCGATCGGCCGCGTGCTGCGGCATCTTGAGGTCGAGCCCGGTGAGGTCGGTGTCCCGGCTGAGCTTCGTGAGGAAATCCCACGCGCGGCTCTTCATGGAGCCGTCGACGTCGATGGCCCGGTGGAACTCCTTGGAAATGATCACGCCCATCAGGCATCCGCTCCAGCCGCGCTCAGCGCCGCGCGCACTGCGTTCTCATCGGCGGGCACGATCGTCCATCCGTGCTTCGCCAGCCAGCCGTCACGGCTGTCGTCCTCATCCACCACCACGGCAACCCGCTGTTCGGGCCACGCCAGATCGATCACGTGCTCTCCGCCGTCCACCTCGTGTCCGGGTTCCGGCACCGGGGTCTCATCGTCCGCGAGTGCTCGGACCAGGTCCTGCATGACGCCGTCGAAGACGTCGGCGATCTCCTGCCACGCGGCCGGCAGTTGGGCGGCCTTGCTCGGGACCCCGGCGGTGGCGGTCGTGTAGGTGTGAGCCTGGAACCGGCCGGGTTCGAGGAACTGCAGGATGGTGCTGAGTGAGAGCCAGTCGCGCCAGGCGTCCACCTGGTCGGAGCTGCCGACCATTTCGTCGCGATCGTCGACGGCGACCCACGCCCGCACGTCCGTCAGCGATCGCAGCTCCAGCGCCACGACCGCACCGCCGGACGACCGCCGAGACGCCACTCGGACCTGCCCCGGTGACGCGTCGCCGGGCGTTTCCGTGATCTCGCTGCGAAGCAGCATCGGCACCGCTTCGGTGTCGAGCAGGTGGGTGTCGGCGTCGCGGCCGAGTGCCAGCGCGAGGCCTTGCGCCGGGCTGGTCCAGGCGTTGCGGACAGGGCGCAGCAGGAACTCCGACAGCATCGATACCGGGTCGCGGAGCAAGACGTCCGGCTTGACACTCCCTGGCGCGGCCGTCTTGCGGGCGACCTGCAGGAACATCGCGCTCAGCGATTCCGCGCACCACTGGGGGGCTGCCGCGGTCTGCCCGTCGAGAGTCGCGGCGAACGCGTCGAGGTCGTGATGGGTCACGGCCCACACGAGGTAGTCCTGATCGCGCAGACCGGCGCGCTTGTCCGCGTCATCGGCGAGTCGATTGGCCAGGGCGGAGCTGTGCCACCGCTGACTGTCGCAGAACACCGCGATCCTCGGCACCTCGGTGTCTGCGCAGGTGAGCACGAAGTCGGGCGCAACGCCGCCGAGCTTCACCTGCGGCGCGAGCGCCCACTGCAGGTCGCCGAGTGCCTGCGGAAACGTGACCTTCGCGCTGTCCCCGTGGGACGTCGCCTGGGTGCTGACGGCAGCGCCCCTGGCCTTGGCCCAGCGCAACAGCAGCGCGCGGAACCGCATCTCGATGGGGGTGTCGTGCGAGGCCACCACGATTCGCTTGATCGTCTCGATGGGCCTGGGCTGCCACTGCGCCAGGATCTGGGAGAGCAGGTCGATGGCCGAGTCACGGCGTGCTTCGGTGGCCAGCGTCGGGGGAACGTGCGGCAGCAGGCAGCGATGGCAGGCCGCAACGCCTTCCGACGTGCACGGGCAGGACGTCAGAACGCTCAGCGACGCTTCCAGCAGTTCCCTCACCCGCAGCGGATCGGCGAACCGGCCCAGGTAGCCGGTCCCGCCGGGGACGAGATCGTGCAGCACCATGACCCACCGCTCGCTGCTCCCCGGGAGCGGATCCGGGGCCGCCACCACATCGAGGTGATCCGGGTCGCCGCCCAGCACCTGGCGCAGCCCCAGCAGCAGCGCCGCGCGAAAAGATGTGAGCAGGGTCGGGTCGGCCACCACGATCGGCGGGACCAGCAGCCGCACCGCCTGCGTTCGCAGCTCGTGGGTGAGCGCGACGGTCGTCCAATCCGTGGGCGACGGCTCGCGGCGCTGCCGGCACCACCCGCGGTGCCGGGCGTCGTGCCGGTCCCGCACCCCGCGCTGCGCGGCAGGGACCACCCCGCAGTGCACGCAGGCGTCGAACAGCGACGCGGAGACCTCCTCGCCCGCGATCAACCGCGCAGCGCCACCGCGTTCCGTCGGCCCGAGGTTGATCCAGCGGATGTCGGCTGCCCGCAGTACCTCGGCACCGAAGGGGAACTCGGCGAGCTCCCAGGCCTCGATGATGTCGTTCGGGGTGCTGTCGACGGTGGTGAGGACGGTGAACCGGGTGCGACGGCGGTCCTCGGTGTCGTCGTCGCGCATCGCCAGCTCACGGGAGGCGTAGGCGGACGCCCGCCGGAACGGCAGCGTGGTGAGCACCTGGCCGGAGTCGGCGGCCTCCTTTGAGCCGCACCGCAGGCAGGCCATCGCGGGCACGCCCGACATCACCCGGCCCGACCACCCGCACGCGGGGCAGAACCGGCGCACCACTGTGGACGGGTTGCGGCTGGTGCCGAGATCGATCCCGTCGATCTCCACCGAGGTGCCCCGGACGTAGAAGGTGGCTCCGGGGGCGAGCTCGTACAGTGCGATGCGGCTGCCCCGGACGTAGCGCTCGTCGCTGCTCTCGTGCGCCCCGGTCTCCTCATCGGTCCACCACAGGCCGACGTCGAGGCGGGTGGTGTCGTCGAGGAGGGCGTAGTTGGGCAGCAGTCCCGTGGCCTCCAGCGCGGAGATCCAGTAGGTGCGTTCCCGATCGGCCCGGGAGGCTCGAGCCGCGCCGAGCTCGCCGTAGAGGCGGCGCAGGTCACGCTCGCCGGCCTCGTCGAGCGAGGGTCTCGCCTTCATGAGCGCGATCTCGGCCTCCAGGGCGGCGAACCGTGCGGTCAGCTCCTCGCCCTCCTCGACCCAGGCGGTGACGCAGGCATCCACGTCACGCTCGAAACCCGGCGGCTCGCCGTCCGGGTCGGCGTCGCCCGCCCACAACCGGAGTTCGGCGGCGGTGTCCTTGGTGACCGCGTCGCCGAAGCCTCGCAGGAACTCGTCCACGTAGGCCTTCGCGTTGCTGCGACCGTCGGCGACGATGCGGCCGAGCCACGAGGCCGCGCTGAGGCCACCGGCGAACACCTCCTTCGCCAGCCGGGTCCGCGTCGCGTTGGGGGACCGGGCGTGCCGGTCGAACAGCGACGCGAGGTACTGGCGGCGCAGGATCTCGGTGGCGTCGAGGTAGCAGGCCGGCGGCACGACGTCCCCGGCGATCATCGTGAGCGGGTCCGTCAGGCGCAGCAGCTCCAGCGACCGGGCGGGGAGCAGCGACACCACGAGCGCGTTGCCGGTGAGCCTTCCCGCCCGGCCCACCCGTTGCAGGTAGGAGGCGGTGGAGCGGGGTAGCGAGGTGAGCGCCACGGTGGACAGGTCGCCGATGTCGATGCCGAGTTCCAGGGTGGGGGTGCAGGTGAGCACGTTGGGCGCGTCGGGCCGCGAGGAGGTCTTGAAGGTGTTCTCCAGCTCCACGCGCTCCGTGGGCCGCAGCAGCGAGGTGTGCTCCCGCGCCACGATGCGCCGCACCTCGCCGGAGCGGTACAGGTCGCGGTAGTAGTCGCGTTCGGACTGTTCGACGGCGTAGCTGCCGGGGCAGCGGTCCCGTTGACACGGTGCGCCGGCCAGCTCGTTGAGCACCAGTTGCGGGCCGGGGAGCCGGGTGGCGCAGACCTTGCAGCGCAGCATCTGGGGCTCCCCGGCGGTGCGGGCGAGGTGCACCCGCTCGGCGGGGATCTGCCAGACGGCTGCGCCGCCGTCGGCGGCGACGGTGGTGAGCGCTCCGTCGGCGACGAGCGCGTCGAGCAGGGCCCGGACGTACCGGGACGCGTCCGCGGCGGGGACGCCGAGTGCACGAGCGGTCCACGTCGAGTGCCAGCCCCGGGCGCCCACGATGCTGTCGAAAGCGTCGGAGTGCCTGGCGCTGGTGGGGAAGGACGGCGCGGGCCGCTGCTTGGGAAATGCCGGCATACCTTCGAGGCGCGGTCGGCCGCCCCAGATGCTGTGCCGGTTGCCGGTTGCGGCGAACTTCCGCAACCAGACGTGGCTGACGCCGCCCTGCATCCGGACCCGTTCGAGGATGCCGCGGGCCCAGGCGGTCGTCTGTTGCGGCCCCACCCCGTCGAGCGCGAGCTGCACGTTCTGGTGCGCCACGGCGGCGAGCGCAGCGTCGACGGCACCGGCGAGGTCGTTGACGTGGACGTGGGCGGTGACTGCGCCGGTCAGCTCCAGGGTCCGGCCGGTGCGGGAGGAGAGCCCGAACTCGAGTGCCGCGGCGAAGTCCATCCGTCGTGCCACGGCCCGGCGGACCCGCGCGTCGGGCCGTGCGGTGTTCCAGTAGCCGCGGAACACCTCGTGCTCCCGCAGGTCCGGGGGGAGCACGGCGTAGCGCTCCGCTGGGGTGTGGGCGCTGGCCGCGACTGCCGCGCCCACCGCGTCGAGGCTGCAGCCCTCCGGGCCGATGGCGCGGTGCAGCAGCGCTCGCAGGTTCAGCGCGTAGGCCCGGCTCTCGACGAACGCCGCGCGGTGCGACGCGTCCTGCACGCTATCGGTGAACACGAGCGTTTTCTTCTCGGCTGCGGCGACGTCCGGGCTGCCGAAGAGCTGGCCGAGGGTCACGGACGCGAGGGTGGCCACCCGGGAGCCGAGGTAGCGGATGCCGTCCTTCAGCCCGCAGGACGGGCACTGCTCGTCCTTGGCAGCCTGGGTGTCGGGCGTGACGAGGACGGGGGCGAGCGCGGCGTGCCTGCTGGCGGGGGCAGGGACGAAGTCGGCGGTCTCCGGGTCGACCCAGCGGATATCGGTGGAGCCCTGCGCGGCCTCGCCGGGCGCGAAGATCCATGCACGGGCAGTGGACGAGTCGCTCGCGGTTTTCCGCCACACCGCGGTGGGGTTGGTGGCGTGCGCCCCGCCCGCGGTGGCGACCACGCCCCACCCTGAGCGCCCGCAGTGGCGGCAGTAGACCGACGGCAGCGACTTCGTGCCGTCCTCGGCGATGCCGCCGTCGTGCCAGCGGAAGCCCGGTGAGCTGCTCAGCTCGCGCAGCAGCCGGCTGACCTCGCGCACCCAGAGCTGCACGTCGACGCCGAGCAGCGGACGACCGCCGGCGATGCGTGCCCGGGACAGCAGCGCGAGGTACAGCGCCACCGCGTGCCGAGCAGCAGCCCGCCGCTCCTCGGTGGTGGCGGCCCAGCTCGGCTCCAGGTCCTGGGCGAGCTCGGTGAGGGGTCGCGGTGTGGCGGTGAGCCGGAGCAGGGTTCGGGTGAGCGGGTGGGCACGGAGCCGCTCACCGATCGCCTCGTCGTCGGCGTGGGCGGCGCCGAGGAACAGACGCCTGCCCACCGCGAGTTGCTCCTCGTGGGAGGTGCAGGTGCGCAGCGCGGCGGTGATCTCGTCGAGTAGCGGGATCTGGCCCTCGGGTGGGGTCGCCCACTCCTCGGCGGTCAGGCGGTCCTCACCGACGAGTGAGGTCTCGTCGAACTCGGCGCCGAACACGGTCCTCGCGAACTCGCGCAGGGCCGGCGCTCCGTCGGGGCCGCCGCCGAGCGTGGCGGACGTGGCGATCGGCGTGATGGCACCGAGGGGACGCTCGTCGGTGGTCACGCCGAGGGCCATGCCGAGCCTGCGCAGCAGCATGGCGACGTCGGTGCCCTGGGCGCCGTCGTAGGTGTGGAACTCGTCGAGCACCAGGTACTGCAACGACTCGCCGGCGTTCGCGAACAGCGGGGTGTCCTCGCTGCGCAGCAGCAGCATGTCGAGCATCTTGTAATTGGTGAGCAGGATGTCCGGCGGGTTCTTGCGCATGGCGTACCGGTCGCCGATCACCGAGGTTTCGGTCATCTGCACGCCGCCGTCGATGTCGCCGGTGTAAAGTCCGACGGTGACGTCGCCGAGATCGTCGCTGTGCTGGTGTACGAGCTGGGCGATACGCCTGGCCTGGTCGTTGGCCAGTGCGTTCATCGGGTAGAGGACGAGCGCCTTGATACCCGGCTGCCCCGCGTGGCGCTGCCGGCGGCAGTGGTCGAGCAGCGGAACGACGAAGCTCTCGGTCTTACCGGAGCCCGTGCCGGTGGTGACGAGCGTGGGACGGGGGACGCGGTCGCGGGAGGCGAGCCGCATCCAGGCTTCGGCCTGGTGCCGGTGCGGCTGGAATGCGCGGGGTGACCAGTCGAGGTGGGCCCGCCACTGGTCGTCGGCGGGTCGGAACGGGAGCCGCAGCCGAACATACGGTCCACGGAACACGCCGTGTTCCGGGTCGGCGACGAAGCGCTCCAACTCGGCACGGACGTCATCGTCACCGAGCGCGAAGGTCGTACCGAGGAAACTCGTCAGCGCAGCGCGCAGATCCTCCGCAACCAGTGACGGCAGCACCGCGACCCCTCCTCACTTCGCTATTGCGACTCACCGTAGTCGGTCATGCAGCCGTAGCTTGGCGCACTTCCCGATCGTGATCGGACGGCAAGATGCCCCGTACGAACCATCGTCGAAGAGCCACGAGCCGTTAGTGCCGACGGCGCACTCTTAGGGTGGAGAACACCCGTGACGTCGCCGGTCGCCTCGTGTCCGGATCGGACCTGGGCCGGTCGGCACGTATCGCCCCGGTTCGGGTTCGGCGTTCGCAATTGTGAACTCTTCGCCGTCGGGTCGCGATGAGGCCCGGTTCTGTCGGTGGTCGC
>JBOHGT010000294.1:0-8122 GCA_050700385.1 Pseudonocardiaceae bacterium
GTCGGACGCAGTGAAAGTGCCCTTCACCGGTGCCGGCGACCGGTCAGCTGTCGTCAAACGGTGCGGGGTCGCCGCCACGGATGGCGAAGAGCACGCCGTCCAGCTCGTCGGGCTTGACCAGCACGTCGCGCGCCTTGGATCCCTCCGACGGTCCCACCACCCCGCGGGTCTCCAGCAGGTCCATCAGCCGCCCGGCCTTGGCGAAACCCACCCGCAGCTTGCGCTGCAACATCGAGGTGGACCCGAACTGCGAGGTCACAACGAGCTCAGCGGCCTGCAGCAACACGTCGAGGTCGTCGCCGATGTCGGGGTCGATCTCCTTGCGCTCGCCCGGCGTGGCCGCGGTGACGCCCTCGGTGTACTCCGGGGTGGCCTGGTCCCTGGTGAAGCCGACGACCTTCGAGATCTCGTCGTCGGTGACGAAGGCACCCTGGATGCGCACCGGCTTGGACGACCCCATGGGCAGGTAGAGCGCGTCGCCCATGCCGATGAGCTTTTCCGCACCCGGCTGGTCGAGGATGACGCGGGAGTCGGTGAGCGAGGACGTCGCGAACGCGAGCCGGGACGGTACGTTGGTCTTGATCAGCCCGGTGACCACGTCCACCGACGGGCGCTGGGTGGCCAGCACGAGGTGGATGCCCGCGGCGCGTGCCTTCTGGGTGATCCGGACGACCGCGTCCTCGACGTCGCGCGGCGCCGTCATCATCAGGTCGGCGAGCTCGTCGACGATCGCCATGATGTAGGGGTAGGGCTGGTACTCCCGCTCCGAGCCGGGCGGTGCCTGGATGTCGCCGGCTCTCACCTTCTTGTTGAAGTCGTCGACGTGGCGCACCCGGCTGGCCTGCATGTCCTGGTAGCGCTGCTCCATCTCCTCCACCAGCCAGGCCAGCGCGGCGGCGGCCTTCTTCGGCTGGGTGATGATGGGCGTGATCAGGTGCGGGATCCCCTCGTACGGGGTGAGCTCGACCATCTTCGGGTCGATGAGGATCATCCGGACCTCGTCCGGAGTGGCCCTCGCGAGTAGCGAGACCAGCATCGAGTTGACGAAGCTCGACTTCCCGGAGCCAGTGGAGCCGGCGACCAGCAGGTGCGGCATCTTCGTCAGGTTCGCGGTGATGAAGTGGCCCTCGATGTCCTTGCCCAACCCGATCACCATCGGATGGTGGTCGCGCCGCGAGGTCGAGGAGCGCAGCACGTCGCCGAGGCGCACCATCTCCCGGTCGGTGTTGGGCACCTCGATACCCACTGCGGACTTGCCCGGGATCGGGGCGAGCAGCCGGACGTTGTCGGTGGCCACCGCGTAGGCGATGTTGCGGGTCAGCTGGGTGATCTTCTCGACCTTCACCCCCGGCCCCAGCTCCACCTCGTACCGGGTCACCGTGGGACCCCGCAGGAAGCCGGTGACCTGCGCGTCGATGGAGAACTGCTCGAGCACCCCGGTGATGGCCTCGATCATCGCGTCGTTGGCCTTGCTGCGTGCCTTGGGCGGGTCCCCTTCGGTGAGCAGGTTCGAGGGCGGCAGGCGGTAGTCACCCTCGACCACCCGCCCGATGGTGAGCGCGGGAACGGACTTGTCCTCGGCGGGAGGTGTCGCCTTCGGCCGCGCCGCGGGCTGCTCGGGCACTTCCGGCGCGGTCGGGGTATCACCGGCGGTCAGCGCGGCCTGCCGGCGGCGCGCCGGCCGGCGCAGCCGGACCGTCGCCGCATCGGCGGGAGCTGCGGCGTCGGCGTCGGCGGGCCCGCCGTCTCCCGCGGGTGCGCGGCCGATCAACCCGCATAGCCGGTCGGGCACGGCCCTGACAGCGGTGCCGGTGAGCACCAGCAGGCCATAGACCGCGAGCAGTACGAGCAGCGGGACGGCGACCCAGACCGTGAAGCCGTCGGAGAGCGGGTCGGCGGCCAGGAAGCCGACGGCGCCTGCGGCACCGGCCCGCCCGGCCGCATCCTGCGGCGCCCCCGCTGCCACGTGCCAGAGCCCGAGCGTCCCCAGCGCGAGCAGCAACGACCCGACCACCCGGCGGGGCCGGGAGTCGGGATCGGGTTCCGTGCGCATCATCGCGACCGCGACAGCCGCGAGCACGACGGGCAGCAGCACCGCTGCGGAGCCGATGGCCGCCCGCAGGCCGCGTCGCACGCCGTCCCCGAGCGGGCCGCCCGCAGCCCACCACACGCCGGCTACCGCCACCACCGCGAGCGCGACCAGCACGAGCGCCACCCCATCCCGCCGGTGGGCGGGATCCAGTTTCCGGGCCTTGCCGGCGGCCCGGGCCATTCTGCCGGCTCCGCTGACCAGCACGCTCCACACCCCGGCCAACCCGCGGCCCACCGCGGGCCCCAGCCCGGCGCGCGACCGCGACCGCGCCCGCGACCGGGACGCCGGACGCCGCTTGGGGGACGACCGCGACGAGGAGCGGCCGCGGCGTGACGGGCTGGTCTTCGTGGTCGTCCGCGATGCCATGCCCACACCGTAGCCCGATCGCCCCCTCCGCCCCAGGAACCACTGCCGTCTCAGTGGCTGGAACCTCACGACCTCAGACGGGGATCACGGTGGGCACGATCATCGGGCGGCGGCGGTAGGTGTTGGCCACCCAGCGGCCGACCACGCGGCGCACCGCCTGCGCGATGCGGTGCGGCTCGATGATGCCCTCGGCCTCGGTGCGGGACAGCTCCATCTCCACCAGCGGCACGACCTCGTCGAGCGCCTTGGGGTCGTCGGAGAAGCCGCGCCCGGACACGGTCGGCGGCGCGACGGCACGGCCGGTGTGGGAGTCCACCGCGATGGTGATCGCGATGAAGCCGCCCTCACCGAGGACGAGCCGGTCGGACAGTGTCGACTCCCCCACATCGCCGACCGAGAGCCCGTCGACGTAGACCTGCCCGACCTCGACCCGCCCGGTCGGCGCGGCGTGGCCGTCGAGGAGGTCGACGACGACGCCGTCCTCGGCGATGACGACCCGCTCCGGCGGCACCCCGGTCCGGGCGGCCAGCGCCGCGTTGGCCCGCAGGTGCCGCCACTCGCCGTGCACCGGCATCACGTTCGACGGCCGGATCGCGTTGTAGAGGAACAGCAACTCGCCCGCGGGGGCGTGGCCAGAGACATGCACCTTGGCGGTGCCCTGGTGCACCACCGTCGCGCCCAGCCGCGTCAGCCCGTTGACCACGCGGAACACGGCGGTCTCGTTGCCCGGGATCAGCGAGCTCGCCAGCACCACGGTGTCGCCGTCGCGGATCTTGATCTGCCGGTGCTCGCCGCGGGCCATCCGGGACAGCGCGGACAGCGGCTCGCCCTGCGATCCGGTGGAGACGAACAGCACCCGGTGCTCGGGCATCGCCATCGCCTCGTCCAGATCCACCAGCAGGCCCTTGGGGACGCGCAGCACCCCGAGGTCGGCGGCCACCCCCATGTTGCGCACCATCGAGCGGCCCACCAGGGCGACCTGGCGGTCGTGCGCGGCCGCCACGTCGAGCACCTGCTGCACCCGGTGCACGTGGCTGGCGAAACAGGCCACGATCACCCGCTGGATGGCCCGACCGATCACCGAGTCCAGCACCGGACCGATGTCGCGCTCCGGGGTGACGAACCCGGGCACCTCGGCGTTGGTGGAGTCCAGCAGCAGCAGGTCAACCCCCTCGTCGCCGAGCCGGGAGAAACCCGCCAGATCGGTGAGCCGCCCGTCCAGTGGCAGCTGGTCGAGCTTGATGTCACCGCTGTGCAGCACCAGCCCCGCCGGCGTGCGAAGGGCGACCGCCAGCGCGTCGGGGATCGAGTGGTTCACCGCGAAGAACTCGCAATCGAACGGACCGGCGACGTGCCGCGCGCCCTCACGGACCTGCACCAGCGTCGGTTTCTGCCGGTGCTCGCGGCACTTCTCCCGCACCAGGGCGAGGGTGAACTCCGAGCCCACCACCGGCAGATCGGGCCGCAACCGCAGCAGGAAGGGCACCGCGCCGATGTGGTCCTCGTGCCCGTGGGTGAGCACCAGCGCCTCGATGTCGTCCAGCCGGTCCTCGATCGCGCGGAAGTCCGGCAGGATCAGATCCACCCCGGGCGCGTCGTCCTCGGGGAACAGCACCCCGCAGTCGACGATCAGTAGCCGCCCCGCGTGCTCGAAGACCGTCATGTTTCGGCCGACCTCCCCGATACCGCCCAGCGCGACGACCCGCAGCCCGCCCTCGGGCAGCGGCGGTGGGGTGTGGTCGGGGATGCCGGGGACGGGCAGCTCAGAACCGGTGGCAGAGCTCATCGCCCGACCCCGGCTAGCAGGTCTCGCACCGTCACGCGAGCACCCCGGCCTCGACCAGGGCAGCCGCGATCGCCGTGACGTGGTCGGGGTCTGCAGGCATCTGCGGCAGCCGAGGGTCGCCGACGTCCAGGCCGGTCAGCCGCAGCGCGGCCTTGCCGAACGCGACGCCCCCGGCGAGGAAGAAGGCCCGGATCAGCGCGAGCGTGGACGCGTGCACCGCCCGTGCCTCGACGACGTCGCCCGCCTCGAACGCGGCGACCATGTCGCGCAGCCGGTCGGCCACCACATTGCCGATCACGCTCACCACGCCGACGGCGCCGACCGACAGCCACGGCAGGTTGAGCACGTCGTCGCCGCAGTAGTAGGCCAGCTCGGTCGTGGCGATCACCTCGGCGCCACCCCCGAGGTCGCCCTTGGCGTCCTTGACCGCGACGATCCGCGGGTGCTCGGCCAGCTGGTAGAGCGACTCGATCGAGATCGGCACCACCGCGCGCGGCGGGATGTCGTACAGCATCACGGGCAGGTCGGTGGCATCGGCGACTGCGGTGAAGTGCGCTACCAGGCCGGCCTGCGGGGGCCGCGAGTAGTAGGGCGTGACGACCAGCAGGCCGTGCGCGCCGGCGCCGGCCGACTGGCGGGCCAGCTCGACGCTGTGCGCGGTGTCGTAGGTGCCCGCGCCTGCCACCACGGCGGCCCGGTCGCCGACCGCCTGCACGACCGCGCGCACCAGGCCGGCCTTCTCGGCGTCGGTGGTGGTGGGCGCCTCGCCGGTGGTGCCGTTGACCACCAGGCCGTCACAGCCCCGCTCCACCAGCTGGTGGGCGAGCTTCTGCGCGGTGTCCAGGTCCAGTCCGCCGTCGGCGGTGAACGGTGTGACCATCGCGGTGAGCACCCGGCCGAACGGGCGGCCCGGTGCTGCGGTCGGGGCAGTGCTCATGGTGGGACGCTACCGCTCCGCACCGGGGGACCAGCAGCCGTGTCCGGCGAGCGCTACAGGCCTCGCCGCAGTCCCTGCACGGCCGCACCGCTCCGCCGCGGCGACGCCGCCGGTCCCGCCCACTGTGCTCAGCCCTGCCGGTCCGGACCCGCGGCGGTCAGCTCGACGCGCAGCAGCACCCGCTGCTCGCGGCGCATCGCCTCGCGGTAGTCGTCCCAGTCGGGGTGCTCACCGGACAGCTGGCGGTAGTACTCCTCGAGCAACGGCATCGCCTCGGGCAGCTCGACGATCTCGGCGGTGCCCGCCACCTGGACCCATCGTCCGAAGAACTGGTCGGGCAGCACGCACAGCCAGGCCCGGTTGTCGCGGCGCAGGTTACGCACTTTGAACGCGGTCTGCCGGGTGCTCACGATGACCCGGCCCTCGCCGTCCACCGCGACGAGCACGGGGGACAGCTGCGGGGTGCCGTCCGCGCGCAGCGTGGCGAGCACGGCGCGATGCTGCTCGTCGACGACCGCGCGGGCCTCGTCCAGATCCATGGGATGCAGCCTACGGCCACTCGTGACACGAGGATCAGCCCTCGGTGACGTACGGGCTGGAGGCGATCTCGGTGCCGTCGGGCAGCGCGGAGATCTCGAAGTCGCCGAACACGTTGGGGGCCGCCTTGTGCAGCTGCCGCAGGATCTCGACGGCCAGCTCGCGGATCTCCACGTCGGCGTGCTCGGTGGCGCGCATCGCGAGGAAGTGCCGCCAGGCGCGGTAATTGCCGGTGACCACGATGCGGGTCTCGGTGGCGTTGGGCAGCACCGACCGCGCGGCCTGCCGAGCCTGCTTGCGTCGCAGCGTGGCGTTGGGTTCGTCGGCGAAGCGCCGCTCCAGGCCGGCCAGCAGCTCGGTGTAGGCCTGCTGGCCGGCCGCCGTCGCGGCCAGGAACCGCTCGTGCAGCTCGGGGTCCGCCGCGATCACCTCCGGCTCGACCATCGCGGCGTTCCGCTCGGGCACGTAGCGCTGCGAGAGCTGCGAGTAGGACAGGTGCCGGTGGCGGATCAGCTCGTGGGTCAGCGACCGGGACACGCCGGTGAGGTAGAAGCTGGCGCAACCATGCTCGAGCACCGACAGGTGCCCGACTTCGAGGATATGCCGCAGGTAACCGGCGTTGGTCGCGGTGGCCGGGTTGGGCTTCTTCCAGGACTGGTAGCAGGCCCGCCCGGCGAACTCGGCGAGCGCCTGGCCGCCGTCGGCGTCGGCGTCGGTGGACCACGGTACGTCCGCGGGTGGGAAGAACTCGGTCTTGGCCACGAGCTGCACTCTCAGCGCCACGGTGGTCGTCTCGGTCACGACGCTGCCTCCTCTCTCCTCGGACCCCGCAGGGTAGCCGCAGCGCCAGGATGACGCCGGATAGCACTTGACTGGCGTCATCCATGACGCCATGATTGACATCATGGATCTCACGCCGTATGTCACCGGACTCCGCGAGGACCTCACCGCGGCAGCTTCGGCGGGTGACGAGCAGACCCGCCGCACCGCGACCGTGCTGGCCGCAGCCCTCGAGCCCGCCGCCCGGCTGGCGATCATGAACGCGCTGTCCGACCTGGCTGCGGAGGTCACCGCGACGCTGGACGACCGGGTCGTGGAAGTACGGCTGGACGGCCGTGACGTCCGCATCGCGGTCAACCGGCAAGGTGAGCGGGTGGACGGGGACGCCGGCCCACCGCCCGAGCCCGGAGCGGGCCCCTTCGGCGATGCGGGCGGGGACATCAGCCGGATCACGTTGCGGCTGCTCGACCAGCTCAAGAGCCAGGCGGAGCGGGCCGCGGCGCAGCAGGGGGTGTCGCTGAACAGCTGGGTCTCCCAGGCGGTGCAGGGAGCGCTGCGTGGTGAGAGCTGGGCGGGCGGCGCCGGCCCTGGCGGCCGGCGGCCCGGTGACGACTGGCGCGGCTGGGGCCAGCACCGGGGCCGGCACCGGGTGCAGGGCTGGGTGCAGGGCTGAAGGAGGAGACGTGGACCAGGACGCCGCGGTGGTGCGGCAGCAGGATTTCGAATGTGACGGGCCGATCGGCGTGGTCGTGGAGCTGGGCGCCGGCAAGCTCGACGTGCATCTCGTCGAGGGGGGCCGGACGGTGGCCGTGCAGGTCCGCCCGGACTCCACCGAGGCCTCGCCATGGACGGCGGGGATCGCCGGACTACTGAGCTGGCTGGGCGAGCAGGCAGGGTCGGGCGCGCCCGGGGAGCTGGGCACCGAGGCGGTCCGCCGGACCCGGATCGAGTTCGAGGGCGAGCGGCTGGTCGTGCAGACCCCCAAGGACCTTCCGCTGCGGACGGTGCCGCTCGTCGTCACCGTCACGGCACCAGCGGGCTCGACCCTCACCGCACGATCCGGCTCCGCCGACGTCACGGTGGACGGCGTGTCGGGCCGGCTGGAGCTGGCCACCGGGTCCGGCGACGTCCGGGCGCAGCGCTGCGAGGGGCCTGCCGAGGTGAGGACCGGCTCGGGCGGCGTCCGGATAGGGTCGGTGGTGGGCGCGTTGCGCGTCCGCACCGGGTCCGGCGTCGTCGAGGTGATCTCCCTGGAGGGCACCGGCACCGTACAGACCGGTTCCGGCGACGTCCGGTTGGGGGCGGTGTCCGACGACCTCAGCGCGCGCACGGGCAGCGGTGATCTCACCATCGCCGACGCGGCGGGCGGGCGGCTCGAGCTGAGCACCGGCTCGGGGCAGTTGCGGGTGGGGATCCACTCCGGGGTGCTCGCCGAGATCGACGTCAGCTCCGGCTCGGGCGCGGCCCGCAGCGAGCTGCCGGTCGGCGGCCCGCCCGCCGACGGCACCGCCGCGGCGCTGCGACTGCGGGGCCGGACCGGCTCGGGCGACGCCCTGGTCACCACGGCCGGCTCCTGAACGGCCCGCCCGGGAGAACCGCGGTGAGCGGGGCGGCGAGGTCGCCC
>JBOHGT010000295.1:0-3757 GCA_050700385.1 Pseudonocardiaceae bacterium
CCTTCAGCGCCGCGGCCGCCTGCTCCGGGCGCAGCACCGCGGGTAGCGCCCGGTGCGGGCGGGGCGAGGCCAGGCGAGGTCCGGGATCGGTGGCCATGCGGCCGGTGCGGGCCGCCCACGCGGTGAAGGTGCGGGCGGCGGCCGCCCGACGGGCAAGCGTCGAGCGCCCGGCGCCCCCGGCTCGCTGTGCAGCGAGCCAGCTGCGCATCACGCCGAGGTCCAGATCCGCGAGCCCGCGGGACCCAGCTTCCGGACCGTCCGTACCGCAGAGATGCGTCAGCAGCGAGCCCACATCACCCCGGTAGGCGCGCACGGTGTGCTCCGAGAGCCCCCGCACCGACCGCAGGTGGCGGACGAATGCGTCGACCGGCTCGACCAGCTCCGCGGGCAGCGCGCTCGGCTCGCTCATCCCCACGACGCTGCGCTACGCACCGGCCGGGGTCAAGCACCGCCACACCCGGAACCGCCCGGTGCACGGCACCGTCGCCACCCGTCCGTGGCGCAGCCGACCAGACCTCGAAGCTCCAGCAACGGTAGGGCGGCGCGGATACGGTGCAACGGCATCCCGGCGTCGCGCACGAGCTCCTCCGGGTGCCGGGGCGCCCGGGCCGGCAATGCCTCGTAGACGGCCAGCAGCTCCGGGGACAGCCCGTCGGTCGGCCGGGCGACGACGGGAAGCGGGGGCGCCAGGTCCGAGCCGATCCGTCCGATCGCCTCGATCACCTCCTCCACCCGCGTGACCAGCAGTGCCTGTTCCTCCCGCACCAGCAGGTGGCACCCCACCGACAGCGCCGAAGTGACCGGTCCCGGTACCGCCATCACCACACGGCCCAGCGCGGCTGCCAGCCCTGCTGTGCTCCGCGCCCCGCTGCGGCGGCCTGCCTCCACGACGACCGTGCCGGCCGACAGCGCCGCGATCAGCCTGTTGCGCACCAGGAACCGGTACTTGGCCGGTCTGGTCCCCGGCGGGTACTCGGTGACCACCGCGCCGCGGGCGGCGACCCGGCCCAACAGACCCGTGTGCCCCGCCGGATAGACGCGATCCAGGCCGCAAGCCTGCACCGCGACCGCGACGCCGTCGGCGCTCAGCGCCCCGCGGTGGGCCGCACCGTCGATCCCGAACGCCGCTCCGGAGACGACCGCGAGGCCGCGGGCGGCCAGCCCGTAGCCGAGGTCCGCCGCGACGTGCTCGCCGTACCCGGTGGCCGCCCGCGCACCCACCACGGCGGCCGCACCCTCGGCCAGCGAGTCCAGCCGCGCGGTGCCCCGCACCCACAGCGCCAGTGGCTCGAGCAGCCGTTCGTCACCGCGCGCGGCCGACGAGCCGAAGCAGGTGAACGACCAGGCCGGCCATTCGTCGTCCTCGGGCACCACGAGCCTGCCGCCCAGCGCCGCCACGGCAGCCAGGTCCATACCGGACCGGTCCTCGTCACGCCGGGCACCGGTCTCGGCCGCCACTGCCTCGGGCACCCTGCCGCAGGCGACCAGCCAGCCCGCCCGCACCGGCCCGAACTCGGCGACCAGGCCGGCCAACGCGGGCGCAGGAGGCTCGGCGACCCGGTTCAGGTACGCCCGCGCACCGCGCAGCTCCCGTTCCCCCGGTGTCATGCCGCCCTCCGGTCCCGGAAACCGAGCGCCAGTGCGACGTGCTCGTCCATCGGTCGGTCCCGGCCCGCCAGATCGGCGATCGTCCACGCGACACGCAAGCTGCGGTCGGCCCCCCGGGCAGTGAGCATGCCGTGGTGCAGCGAGTCCTCGATCGGCGCCATCACCTCGCGCGGCAGCCGGAAATGCCGGCGCAGTGCCGGTCCGGGCACCTCGGCATTGGTGCTCCATCCGAACGCGGCCCACCGCGCCCGGGCTGCCGCGCGGGCGCGGGCCACCCGCTCCCGCACGGCGGCGGTGCTCTCCGGCTCGCTCGCGGCGCGCTCCATTCTCGACACAGGCCGCATCGGCACCCGCAGATCGACGCGGTCCAGCAGCGGGCCGGACAGCCGCAGCAGATACCGGCGCCGGGCGGACGGCGCGCACTCGCAGTCGCGCTCGTCAGGCGGCGCGCAGGGGCATGGGTTCGCGGCAAGTACCAGTTGGCAGCGCGCGGGATAGCGGGCCACGCCGTCCCGGCGGGCGAGCCGGACCTCGCCCTCCTCCAGCGGGGTACGCAGCGCATCCAGGGAGCGCGCCCCGAACTCCGCGGCCTCGTCGAGGAACAGCACCCCGCGGTGCGCCCGGCTCACCGCGCCAGGACGGGCCAGCCCCGACCCGCCACCGACCAGCGCCGCGACCGAGCTCGTGTGGTGTGGGGCCACGAACGGCGGCGCGGTCAGCAGCGGCGTGTCGGGCGCGAGCAACCCCGCCACCGAGTGGACCGCGGTGACCTCGAGGGCCTCCTCATCGGTGAGCTGAGGGAGCAGGCCGACCATCCGCTGCGCGAGCATGGTCTTGCCGGAGCCCGGCGGGCCGGTGAGCAGCAGGTTGTGACCGCCCGCTGCGGCTACCTCGACTGCCCACCGGGCGTCGCCCTGGCCCAGCACGTCCGCCAGGTCGGGCAGCGGAGCGCCAGGCGCCTGCCGGTGGGGACCCGGGAGGTCGAGCTCGGCGGCGGGGTCCCGCAACCACGACAGCAGGTCGGCCAGGCTCGCCGCCGCCCGCACCTCCAGACCGTCGACCAGCGCGGCCTCAGCCAGCGCATCCCGCGCCACGACCACCCTGCGCATCCCCGCCCGCCGCGCGGCCAGTACTGCCGGCAGCACCCCTCGCACCGCTCGGAGCCTGCCGTCCAGCGCCAGTTCCCCGAGGAGCACGGTGCCGCGCAGCCGGTCCGCCGGCACCGTCCCGTCGGCGGCGAGCAGCGCCGCCGCCAGCGCGATGTCGTAGCCGGATCCGACCTTGGGCAGGGTGGCCGGCGACAGCGCCAGCGTCATCCGCCGCGGCGGCCAGCGCTCCCCGGAGTTGAGCACCGCTGCGCGCACCCGGTCGCGGGCCTCGGACAGCGCGGCGTCGGGCAGCCCCACCAGCTGCAGCCCCGGCAGCCCCGGTCCGATGTCGGCCTCGATCTCGACGAGCACGCCGTCCACGCCGTGCAGCGCCACCGACCAGGCGCTCGCGAGCGACATCACAACACCCCCCGCAGGTGCTCGACGGTCGCCTGGCCGGATGGTGGGCACCACACCTCGAGCACGTCGAAACGCACCTCGCACCACCCGATGTGGTGCGCGGCGAGCCATGCGGCGGCCAACCGCCGGATCCGCGCCGCCTTGACCGCGGTGACGGCTTCGGCCGGTGTGCCGAAGCCGTCACCGGAACGGGTCTTCACCTCGCACACGACGAGCCGGGACCGGTCGGTCGCGACCAGATCCAGCTCACCGTCCCGGCACCGCCAGTTCCGGTCGAGCACCACGAGTCCCGACGCGGCCAGGAACTCGGCCGCGAGATCCTCCCCGCGCCGTCCGAGACGGTCGCTGGCCCTGGAGCCGTTCCCCGGTTTCCGCGCTGTCGCCGCCATGAGCCCTCCCCGCCGTCCTCGTCCTGACGGACACACGGTGCGCCGCGGCGGGCCAGCACGTCGACGGGCACGATCACCTGCTGTGGACAACCAGCAGCCCGGGAACAAGACCGGGCTCACCGGGTCGCGGCGGGCCCACGGGTCAGTGCGGTGTGGTATAGGCGCGTCGCCTCACCGGCGCGCTCCGGGCTGGCCCGGCCACGCGGCGCTTGCCGCGAAGGCGTCCTTTGCCTCCTCCGACGAGGCAAAGGA
>JBOHGT010000296.1:0-3545 GCA_050700385.1 Pseudonocardiaceae bacterium
GATACCGATGACCGGTAACTCCCATTAGTCATAGTTCGTTGTCCTGCTGGTGTCGGCGGGTGGTGCGGGTAACGAAGTCGGTGATCCGCTCGTCGAGGTCGGCCAGGTGGGGGGAGGCGGAGCACAGCGAGCGCACCTGCCGTTGCAGGGTACGCAGCCCGTCCAGGGTGCGGGTGGAGCTGACCTCGGCGGTGGTGCGCAACGCGTCGCGGCCGTGCGCGGCGGCCTGCTCAAGATCCCGTCGTCCGAGGAGATGGGTGATGGCGATGTCTGTCTGGATGGCGCAACGGCCGCTGACCTTCCAGGGCTCGACACTGTCCAGGGCTCGGGTGATCAGCTTGGCCGCGCGGTCGGCGTCGCCGGTGCGCAGGCAGCGCCCAAGGTCCGTGGCGAACCCTGCTTCGGTGTAGAAGCCCAGCCAGGGCGGCTCTTCACCGGTGCGGAAGCGTTCGTAGTGGCGTTCGGCCTCCAGCACCGCCCGGCGAACCGCGCCGGCGTCGCCGAGTCCGCCCCGAACCATAGCGGCATTCAAGTTTGCGCTGCAGCCGCCGGGAGAGCACCGCAGCCACCGGCCTCGGTGCCGGCCAGCGCGGCTGGCAGCCATCCAGCATCCGCTTCTCCGAGGTGGTGTTGGTGCCCCGGTGGATCCCTTCCTTGGCGCCGGCGGTGACCACCGCGCGGCCCAGCCCGGTGTTGCTCATGCCCGCCTCGTCCAGCAGCACCCGCAATGCGGTGTTCCCCACTCATCGCCGCTCAACCCTCGTGTCCGGTCTACTACTGATCGTCGCCGTGATCCTGCCTGCTCCATGGTCCCTGGGAAGCCCATCAGGCGAAGTGAGACGCCAGTGCGACCCCCGGACCACCCCCGGAGCCGGCGCCAGCCAGCCCGGACTGCCACGGCGTTGAACCGCGCGTTTTGCTAGCGCTGACCGATCAACAACGAGCGGCACCCTGAACTACCACGCCCACGGCCTGGCCGATGTCGACGGGTGCAGGATCCGCGGGCCGCGCTGTGACCACGAGAAACGATGACCACGAGGAGGGACGTCAGCGTGCTGCGATAGGGGTGTACTCCCGTTCGGAGTGGCCGGTGTAGACCTGGCGCGGGCGACCGATCTTGGTCGCCGGGTCGCTGATCATCTCGCGCCAGTGCGCGATCCATCCCGGCAGCCGGCCGATCGCGAAGAGCACGGTGAACATCTTCGTGGGGAAACCCATCGCCCGGTAGATCAGCCCGGTGTAGAAGTCGACGTTGGGGTAGAGCCTGCGCTCCACGAAGTAGTCGTCGGACAGCGCCTTCTCCTCCAGCGTCAGGGCGAGGTCGAGCAATTTGTCGTTCACGCCGAGCCTGGCCAGGATATCGTCCGCGGTCTTCTTGATGATCTTCGCGCGGGGATCGTAGTTCTTGTACACCCGGTGACCGAAGCCCATCAGCCTGACACCGGCCTCGCGGTCCTTGACCCGCTTGACGAAGGTGTCGACGTTGCCCGAGTCGGCCTCGATGCTCTCCAGCATCTCGAGCACCGACTGGTTGGCCCCACCGTGCAGCGGGCCGAACAGCGCGTTGATGCCCGCGGAGATCGAGGCGAACAGGTTGGCCTGCGCCGAGCCGACCATCCGGACGGTGGAGGTCGAGCAGTTCTGCTCGTGGTCGGCGTGCAGCACGAAGAGCAGGTCCAGCGCGTCGGCCACCGCGGGGTCACCGTCATAGGGTTCCGCCGGCAGGCCGAACGTCATCCGCAGGAAGTTCTGCACCAGGCCAAGCGAGTTGTCCGGGTAGAGGAACGGCTGCCCCACCGACTTCTTGTAGGCGTAGGCAGCGATGGTGGGCAGCTTCGCCAGCAACCGGATCGTGGAGAGGTCGACGTTGGGCTCGTCGAACGGGTTGAGACTGTCCTGGTAGAACGTCGACAGAGCCGAGACGGCGCTGGAGAGCACCGGCATCGGGTGCGCGTCGCGGGGGAAGCCCTCGAAGAAGCGCTTGAGGTCCTCGTGCAGCAGGGTGTGCCGGCGGATGTTCTCGGTGAACTCCTCCAGCTGCGTGGCTGTCGGCAGCTCGCCGTAGATGAGCAGGTAGCTGACCTCGAGGAAGGTGGATCGCTCGGAGAGTTGGTCGATCGGGTACCCGCGGTAGCGCAGGATCCCGGCCTCGCCGTCGATATAGCAGATCGCCGACGTGCACGACGCGGTGTTGACGAAGCCGGGGTCGAGGGTGACGAGGCCGGTGCTCGACAGCAGCTTGCCCAGCCCGATGCCGCTGGCGCCCTCGGTGGCCGGCGTGACCGGCATGGTGTGCTCGCCGCCCGGATACCCCAGGGTCACCCGAGCATCGTGGCCGGTGCCGTTGGCACCGCTGTGTCCAACCCGTACATCTGACGCGGTGGCGTCGGGCATGGTGGTCCCTCTCAGGTCGGGCGGGCGGGGGCACCGGCGGCCGGTCAGGCGCTGCGCGGTGCCAGACGCACCGTGGGGCGACGATGCGGTCCACGCTAGTCGAGTTCGGCGCGGACGCGGGCAAGGCGATCGCGCCACCATGTCGCCCGGTCGGGGTCAGGCAGTTGGTAGGCGTCCAGTAGGGCGGGGTCGGCGCGTCGATTCCTGCCGTCACTGGAGTTCAGCCCGCCACGGAGGGTCCGCCCCCGGCCGGGACACGGTGACCGCTGCGGCCCGGCTGGCGAAGTCCAGCGCGTCCCGCCAGTCGCCCGGATCGAGGCCAGCGACCGCCTCGCGGCTCAGCGCGCCGGCGTCGTGCAGCCAGGCCAGCAGGGCGGCGTGCGTCGTGTCCCCGGCGCCGATCGTGTCCGCCACGGTCACCGACGGCGCGGCGACGTCCACCCGGTGCCGCGCGGTCCGTACCGACAGGCCCGCGCTGCCGCGGGTAAGCACCACCGCGGCGGGCCCGGCGTCCAGCCAGGACCGCACGGCGCGCTCGGCGTCGACGCCACCGGCCAGGAACTCCGTGTCGTCGACCGACAGCTCGAGCAGGCCGACCGAAGGCAGCCAGCTGTGGAACCGTTGCCGGTAGGCGCCGGTGTCACCCACCAGATCGGGCCGGATGTTCGGGTCGAGCACGGCGAGCCTGCCGGTCGCGGCCTCCCGGTGCAGCACCGTCTCGTACACCGAGGCGCCGGGTTCGAGCACCAGTGACAGCGTGCCGAGCGAGACCGCGGCGACGTCGCCGGGCAGCGGGCCGGGGTCGGACACTAGCCGGTCCGCCGTGCCCTCGGTGTAGAAGCCGTACCGTGCCGAGCCGTCCGGGGCCAGCCCGACGACGGCCAGCGTGGTCGGCTCCGGCCCGCGTTGCACGAGCGAGGTGTCCACACCGGACTCCCGCAGCCGGCCCAGTAGCTGGTCGCCGAATGCATCGGTGGAGATGCGGGAGAGGAACGCGGTGGGCACACCGAGCCGGCCGAGCGCGACCGCCACGTTGTAGGGCCCGCCGCCCAGCCGCGGTGCCAGGGTGCCGTCGGGTGTCGGCACCAGATCGACCAGCGCCTCCCCGGCTACCGCCACCCGGTGTCGTGAATGATTTCGGTAGCTACCGC
>JBOHGT010000297.1:0-23238 GCA_050700385.1 Pseudonocardiaceae bacterium
ATCATTCACGACCCGGTGCGGGGCGGCAGGGTGGGGCGCGCTCGCGACGGGCGGGTGCCGACGTCCGGCGGCGTCGCGGCCGGCTGGCGCTCCAGTGCCTGCAACGCCAATCGCACCGCGGTGTCGAGCTGCGGATCGCGGCCGGCCACCCAGTCGTCCGGAGTCATCACGACCTCCACGTCCGGGTCGACGCCGTGGTTCTCCAGCTCCCAGCCGTACCCGTTGAACCAGGTGGCGTAGCGCGGTTGCGTCACCAGGGTGCCGTCGACCAGCGTGTAGCGCATGTCGATGCCGATCACACCGCCCCAGGTGCGGGTACCGACCACCGGACCGACCCCGAGTGCCTTGATCGCCGCGGTGACCATGTCACCGTCCGAACCGGAGAACTCGTTCGCCACGGCGACGACCGGGCCGCGCGGGGCGTCCAACGGGTAGGTCCACGGGCTCCGGTGCCGGCCGATGTCCCAGCCGAGCACCTTGCGGGCCAGCTTCTCGACCACCAGCTGGGAGACGTGCCCGCCGCGGTTCTCCCGGACGTCGACGACCAGCGCCTCGCGCAGTGCCTCGACCCGCAGGTCACGGTGCAGCTGCGCCCACCCGTGCCCCATCATGTCCGGAACGTGCAGGTAGCCGACCCGTCCGCCGCTGGACTGCAGGACGTAGGCGCGACGGTCGGCCACCCAGTCCTGGTAGCGCAGCCGCTCCTCGTCCGCCAGCGGCACCACCACGACGCGACGCGGTGCGCCGCCGCCGGCCGGGCCGATGAGCAGCTCCACCGGATGGCCGGCGGTGCCGGCCAGCAACGGGGCCGGCCCGGTCACCGGATCCACCGGGCGGCCTGCGACGGCGAGCACCGCGTCACCGGCGCGCACCGCCACCCCGGGTGCGGACAACGGGGACCGGGCCCAGGGGTCGGAGGACTCCCCCGGCAGCACCCTGGCGACGCGCCAGCTGCCCGCCCCGTCGCGCTCGAGGTCGGCGCCGAGCAGCCCCTGCAGCCGGGCGGCCTCGGCCGGTTCCGCGTCGGGCAGTACGTAGGCGTGTGACGTGCCGAGCTCGCCGTTGACCTCCCAGAGCAGGTCCACCAGGTCGTCGTGACTACCGACCCGCTCGACGAGCGGCCGGTAGTCGGCGAGCACACCGTCCCAGTCCACGCCGGCGAGGTCCGGACTCCAGAAGTGGTCGCGCATCAGCCTGCCGGCCTCGTCGAACATCTGCCGCCATTCCGCGGCGGGGTCGACGGTGACCCGGAGGCGGTCGAGGTCGACCCGCACGACGTCGTCGGAGTCGGAGTCGGAGTCGGAGTCCTCGATCCGCCGGTCGGCGGGCAGCACCCGCAACGTCTCGCCATCGCGCACCACGATCCGCTTCCCGTCGCCGCTGACCGCGACCCGGGTGAGGCCATCGACGAGCACCTCACAGCGGCGCCGGACGAGGTCGTAGCGCTCCAGCACCGGCCGGGGCCGGTCATCGGTGCCGACCCGGCCGTCGCCCAGCGCACCCGAGACCGGGTATCGCAGCCACAGCAGACCGTCCTGCGCGGCGTGCAACGACCCGTATCGCGCCTCGGGCACGGGGACCGGCACGACGCGCCCGGCGAGGCCCTCCGGGTCGACCGTGGTGACCGGCGGCGACTCCTCCTCGTCGCCCTTGTCGTCCTTCGATGGGCGGGGCTCACGACCGGCCGGTTCCGGATCGAAGGGTGACGGCGTGAGCGCGGCCAGCGGCACCAGGTGTGGGCGGCAGCCCGCAGGGAACGAGAGGTCGAAGACGTGCGCGTCGTAGACCGGGTCGAAGCTGCGCAACGACAGGAACGCCAGGTGCTTGCCGTCCCGGGTGAAGGCCGGGGCGAAGTCGACGAACCGCGGCTCGGTCACGTCGAGCACGTCCAGGTCGGCGAGGCGCGCGAGCCTGATGTGGCACACTGGGTCGGGCCCTGGATGCGACCACGCCAACCACGCCGAGTCCGGCGAGAACACCGGCCCGTGGCACTCACCGTGCTCCGAGCGGGCCACCTCCCGCACCTCGCCACTGCCGGTGTCCACCAGCAGCAGCCGGCCGTCATGGGTCGCGGCGGCGAGCTGCCGGCCGTCCGGTGCGGCCGCGAGCTCGAGCACCCGGCCCAGCAATCCGGCCGCGAGCCGTCGCGACGTACCGTCCGCAGCGCCGTCGCGGCCATCGATCTCCAGCGCATCGTCACCCTCGGCGTCGGTGACCCAGGCCGCCCGGTCGCCGGGCAGCATCACCGGCAACCGCCCGCGGATCCCGGGCGCCGCGGCCAGCGCCGTCACCGGGCCGTCGCGGTGGGTCAGCCACTGCACCGTCCCGCGCACCTCGATGGCGCTGGCTCGTGCGGTGTGGTCGACGGACAGCTTCCCGAGGAACTCCCGCACCGGCACCGGCCGGGGTGCGCGCGCGGTGCGCGGACCACCGAGTGCTACCTCGATGCGTCGCGGTGCGCTGTCGGCGACCAGCTCGTCGATCAGCCACAGCTCGCCGGCGCGCTCGTAGACCACCCGTTCACCGTCGGTGCCGAGGTGCCGGGCGTAGAACCGGTCGTGATCCCCGGCTCCGTGATCCCCGGCTCCATGATCACTGTGCCGGCGCAGGTCGGAGCGGTCGGGTGCGACCGAGTACACGTTGCCGACCCCCTCGTGGTCGGAGGCGACCACGATCCGCCCGGCCACCCACAACGGGTCGACCACGTGCCCGTCCAGCTCGTCGAGGATCCGCCGGAAGCCGGCCTCCCCGGCGTCGCGCAGCCACACCTTGCCGGTGGTGCCACCGCGGTAGCGCTTCCACCACGCGGGCTCCCGGCTCACGACGCTGCCCAGCAGGATCCCGTTCGCGCCGATTGCGACCGAGTCGACCGGGCCGTAGGGCAGCCGGCGGGCCGGTCCACCGTCCACCGGGACGGCGTGTGCCCATGTCCGGCGGCTCGATGAGGTGCCGGCCGCGGTGACCACGAGGATCTCGGCGTCCGACATCCAGCCCCGCACCCGGGTCCGACCGTTCCCCCAGTGGGTCAACCGCCGGGCCGCGCCCCCATCGACCGGGGCGACGTGCACCTCGGGCGCGCCGTCGCGCCAGCTGGTCCATGCCACCTCGGCGCCGTCCGGGGAGAAGCGCGGAGCGACGGCCGGGACCCGGTCGGCGGACAGCCGCCAGGCCCGCCCCCCGGCCAGCGGCGCGACCCAGACGTCGTCCTCGGCGACGAAGGTGAGCAGGTCACCGTGCAGGTGGGGAAAGCGCAGGTAGGAATCGGTCACGCTGCAGCACGCTATCGCGCGGGTCGTGAGTGGCGTTGGGCGTCATGGCGCCGGCAAGCACTCACGGGCCGCGAAGCGGCCAGTGCTCGTGCCACTGGCCGGGGGTGAGCTCCTCGGGGTCGAGGCCGGCGCAGCGGGCGGAGCGCTCCGCGGCGCGCACGTCGTCGGCGAAACGCCGGGCCGCGGCGCGCAACGCGGCCTCGGGGTCCTCGCCGGCGAGCTCGGCGCGGGCGGCCAGCGCGAAGAGGGCCTCGCCGGGCTGCGGTCCGGCCGGGAGCAGGTCGGTGGGCAACCCGGCCCTGGCGGCGCGGGACACGAGTTTCGCGACCAGCGCCACCGCGGGCTGGCCGAACGCCACACCATCCACGCTGGACTCGCGGCGCTTCTCGGTGCGCTTGAGCTCCTCCCAGCGCACCTGCTGGTCGGAGGCGGTGTGCACGCTCTTCGTCCCGGTGAAGACGTGCGGGTGCCTGCCGACGAGCTTGGCCACCAGCTCCGCGGCGACCGCATCGACGTCGAAGCCGCCAGTGGCCTCAGCCGACAGCCGAGCGTGGAAGAGCACCTGCAGCAACACGTCCCCGAGCTCCTCGCGCAGCGCCGCGCGGTCGCCGTCCTCGAGCGCCTGGTAGAGTTCGTAGGTCTCCTCGATCAGGTAGGGCATCAGCGAGGCATGCGTCTGCTCGGCGTCCCACGGGCAGCCGCCCGGTGAGCGCAACCGGTCCATCACCGCGACCGCGTCGAGCAGCGCGGCACCCGCCGGCTGCGGCGTCGTGATCACCTCAGCGCCGGCGGCCGCCCAGCGCGCGGCGGCGCCGGTGGTGGCATCCAGGGTGAGCAGCAGCCCGGCCACGCTGTCTCCGGCCGGGCCGGCACCGAACCGTTCACGCAGCGCGCCGGGGAGATCGGAGTCGGCGAGCACCGGGGCACCCGCTCGCAGCAGGGGCACCGCCGGCGCGGGCAGTACGGCGCCGAGCCGCGGGGCGAGCACGACGACCGCAGCGGCCGCCCGGGTCACGTCGGGGGGACCTCGCGCAGCGGGGCGACGAACCCGGTGGTCTCGTTCTCGTTGGGCGCGGTCTGCAGTGACACCGCGTCCCACACGCCGTAGCGGGGGTTGAGCCGCACACCCACGTCCTCGGCCACCGGGGCGAGCTGGCGGATGCCGGCGGCGGCGATCAGCGACCGATCCATCGCGTCGATCTCGCCTTTGCGGGCCGGCTGCCCGGAGCCACCGTCGGTGCTGCGCCCGGTCACCACCATCACCAGCCAGGTCCCCGCCTGCTCGTCGGAGGGGAAGGCCACCACGGTGCCCTTGCCGACCCCGAACACCGGTGCCGAGGCGAACCCGGGGTTCTCCGAGGCGATGATCTCCTGGTCGAGCGCGGCAGCCGCGCCCTGGTCGACGTCCGCCCGGATCAGCTCGCGGGCGCGCTCGGACCCCGCCGCGGAGAGCTCGGCGACCCGCTGCATCGCGGCGCCCCGGGTGTCGGCGGTGGTGTAGTCGACGGTCACCGCCAGGCCGGGAAGGTACTTGCGGCCCAGCTCGACCGCGAGTAGCTGGTCACGTGCGCGGTCGCGGAAGTTCTCGACAGTGAACACGCTGCCCGCCGAGGCGGCCCGCGCCCCGCCGAGCCGATCGATCATGGCGGTGACCCGCTGCTCGCTGACGGAGAGCCGCTCGCGCTCGGCGGCCTCGGCCAGCAGCTCGTGCTGGACGGCGAGCGTGACGATCTGGCGCGACACGTCGTCGAGCTGCCTGCCGGCGACGAGCTGCGCCTTGGCCTCCTCACCCTCCTTCTCCAGCACGGTGCGTAGCTGCTGCTGGACCTGCTCGATCGGGACGATGCGATCGCCGACGATCGCCGCAGCGCCCACCTGGGACGGCCCGGACCCGCAGCCGGCGAGCAGCCCCACGGCGAGCGCGCCGGCGACCACAGCGCCGCATCTTGCACGGAGATCCCTCAGCACCGCCCTACCTTCTCATGGGGGACGGCGCGCGAAGCCACGGCCCGGTCAGGACAGCTCCGGGGGCTACCGGAGAGCTTGTACGAGGTCCTCCGGGCCGAACTCGAGGTCGAGGCGGGCGGTCGCGAAGCCCGCTCGGGAGACCCCGACGTGACGGGTGCGGCCATCCGTTCCGGGGACCAGGGGCGCGCGGTGGGCGAGATCAGCCGCATCGCCGTCGTCGAACGGTCCGCGGTCACGCCACTTGATCGAGCCGACGAACTCGATCCTGCTGGGCTGGTCAGTGACGCCCACGAGGTCGACCTCGGCATCGTGAGCACGGCTCCACCAGCTTCCGACGCGTTGCGTGTCACCGAACCGGGGCTCGGGCAGCAGCCGATCGATCGCCTCCCTGACCAGCGGCTCGACAGCGAGACCCCGGTAGGCGTTCCAGGCGGACCACAGCGGGCTGGTCGCGAGCTCGGGACGCCCGCGCCCGACATCGTCGAGTCGTGGACCGACGAATCGCAACCAGAAGCTCAGGTAGGGATCCGCGACGCGGTAGCGCCGCAGCCGCCGCGACTGCCGAGTCGACAGCGGGTCCTCGCCGGCGATCACCCGCTTGGCGATCAGCAGCTGCAGTGCGTGTGTCAGCGACGCGTCCGAGACGCCTGCCCGGTCGGCGACGGCCCGGAAGGTCCGGCGGCCCGAGCCGATGACCTCCAGCACCCGCCGGGCATGCGCATCAGGCGGGAACTCCGCGGCGAGGCTGCGCTCTCCCATCACGACCAGTGGAGAGGTCGGTTCGGCGAGCGCCGAATCGACGAAGTCACGCAATGAGGTACCAGGCGGCCAGGAGCTGACCACCCCGGGGAAACCGCCGACGACCAAGTACGCGTCGATCGCATCGGCCGCATCGAGTCCGAGCAACTCGCCGACGTCCGCTGGGCCAAGCGGCTCGACGACCACCTCCCGGCTCGGTCTCCCATACAGCGGACGGTCGTACAGTAGGTGGTCAATGCCCGGCGCCGGACTCGTGCACCCGCCGCAGCTCTCCGTCGAGGAGTGCGAACTCGGCAAGCCTGCCGACGAACCCCGGGAGCATCCCAACCATGCGTGAACTTTACACTGCTAAAGTTCACCCGTCTAAGGTTTGCTCGGCAGTTCCGCGGAACCTGAGGCGTTCTCGCCGAACACGGCGGAGACCAGCCGGGTGCACCACTCGAGCAGTTCGCGATCCCGCAACGGAGGGGCACCGATCCGGTCGGCGCCTTCGATCGGCCGAGGCACCGAGACCGTCTGCACCGCGGGCTTGTACACCGCCTTGGGGTGCAGCCGCGCGAGCCGCACCCGCTGCGAGTCCCGCAACTGCACCGGCGCGAACCGCAGCGCCGACCCCTGCGCCGTCACCTCCTGCACCCCCGCGGCCCGGCACACCTGCCGGAACGCCGCGACGTCGAGCAGCGTCACCACCGGGGGCGGCGGCGCGCCGTAGCGGTCGGCCAGCTCGGCACGCACCGCGGCCAACGCCTCGCCGCCCGTCGCCTCGGCGATCTTGCGGTATGCCTCCAGCCGCAGCCGCTCGCCGGGGACGTAGTCGTGCGGCAGGTGCGCATCCACCGGCAGCTCGACGCGGACCGGGGTGGGCCCTGCCGCCGCATCCGACGGCCTGGCGCCCGCGGCGGTGCGGAATGCCTCGACGGCCTCTCCGACCAGCCGGATGTAGAGGTCGAACCCGACGCCCGCGATGTGCCCTGACTGCTCGCCGCCGAGGATGTTGCCGGCGCCGCGGATCTCGAGGTCCTTCATGGCCACGGCCATGCCCGCGCCGAGCTCGGAGTTCTGCGCGATGGTGGACAGCCGGTCGTGCGCGGTCTCGGTCAGCGGCGTCTCGGGCGGGTAGAGGAAGTAGGAGTACCCGCGCTCGCGGCCGCGCCCGACCCGTCCGCGCAGCTGGTGGGCCTGCGCGAGCCCGAGCATGTCCCCGCGTTCCACGATGAGCGTGTTCGCGTTGGAGATGTCCAGCCCGCTCTCCACGATCGTGGTGCACACCAGCACATCGGTCTCGCGCTCCCAGAACCCGGCGACGGTGCGCTCCAGCACGTCCTCGTTCATCTGCCCGTGGGCTACCGCCACCCGAGCCTCGGGCACCAGCTCCCGGATCCGGCGGGCGGCCTTCTCGATCGACGACACCCGGTTGTGCACGTAGAAGACCTGCCCGTCGCGCAGCAGTTCGCGGTGGATCGCGGCGGCGATCTGCCTGTCGTCATAACGGCCGACGTAGGTGAGTACCGGATGGCGCTCCTCGGGCGGGGTGAGGATGGTCGACATCTCCCGGATGCCCGCCAGCGACATCTCCAGCGTCCGCGGGATCGGGGTCGCCGACATCGTCAGCACGTCCACATGGGTCCGCAGCGCCTTGATGTGCTCCTTGTGCTCCACGCCGAACCGCTGCTCCTCGTCGACGACCACGAGCCCGAGGTCCTTCCACCGCACACCTGTCTGCAGCAGGCGGTGGGTGCCGATGACCACGTCCACCGACCCGTCCGCGAGCCCGCCGAGGACGGTCGAGGCGTCCTCGGCGTGGGTGAAGCGGGAGAGCCCTTTCACGGTGACGGGGAAGCTGTGCATCCGGTCGGAGAAGGTCTGCAGGTGCTGCTGGGCGAGCAGCGTCGTGGGCACCAGCACCGCCACCTGCTTGCCGTCCTGCACGGCCTTGAACGCCGCGCGCACCGCGATCTCGGTCTTGCCGTAGCCGACGTCGCCGCAGACCACCCGGTCCATCGGCGCCGCGCGCTCCATGTCGGCCTTGACCTCCTCGATCGCGCCGAGCTGGTCGGGCGTCTCGACGTAGGGAAAGGCATCCTCCAGCTCGCGCTGCCACGGGGTGTCCGGGGCGAAGGCATGCCCGGCCGAGGACTGCCGCGCGGCGTAGAGCTGCACCAGCTCGGCGGCGATCTCCTTGACGGCGCGGCGCGCCCGGCCCTTGGTCTTGGCCCAGTCCGAGCCGCCCAGCTTGTTCAGGCTGGGCAGCTCGCCGCCGACGTAGCGGGAGACCTGGTCGAGCTGGTCGGTGGGGATGTACAGCCTGTCACCGGGCTGGCCACGCTTGCTGGGGGCGTACTCGACGAGCAGGTACTCCCTGGTCGCGCCGGAGACGGTGCGCTCCACCATCTCCAGGTAGCGGCCGATGCCGTGCTGCTCGTGCACGATGTGATCGCCGGGCTGCAGCGCCAGCGGGTCGACGGCATTGCGCCGGCGCGCGGGCATCCGGCGCATGTCCTTGGTGGAGGTCCCACCGCGCGCGCCGGTGAGGTCGGTCTCGGTGAGCACTGCGAGCCCCACCGCGGGTGCGATGAAGCCGTCCTCCAGCGTGCCCCGGACGACCGTGACGGTGCCCGCCCCGGGCGGTTCGTGCAGCCCGTCCGGGGCGTGCACGCACGGCACGTCCGCGTCGCGCAGCTGCTCGCAGGCCCGCTGCGCGGTACCCGCACCGGGCACCACGAGCACCGCGGCGCCGCCGGAGGCCGTGTGCGCGCGCAGGTCGACGAAGGCGCGGTCGATGTCACCGTGGTACGGCTCGGCCGGGTCGATGTCGATGCGCAGCGGGCCTTCGGCATCCGTCCGCAGTGGATTCAGCGTCCACCACGCGGCGCCGGCGGCGCGGGCGTGCTCGGCGACGTCGGGCAGGCGGCGGTAGGCCGAAGCGTGCAGATCCAGCGCCGCGACGTCGACCGGCGCGGCCGCGCCGCCGGCGGCGACCATCCAGGACGCCTCGAGGAACTCCTCGCCGGTACGCACCAGGTCGGCGGCGCGGGCACGGATGCGCTCGGGGTCGGCGAGCAGCACGTGCGTGCCGTCAGGCATGGCGTCGGTGAGCAGTTCGAGGTCACCGCCCGCCAGCACCGGGATCAGCGACTCCATGCCCTCGGTGGCCAGCCCGGAGGCGACCTTCTCCAGCATCTCGGCGACCGGGCCCGGTGGTGCCTGCTCGACGAGGTCGGCGGCACGGGCCCGCACGGCGCCGGTGAGCAGCAACTCACGGCAGGGCGGGGCGTGCAGCTCGTCGACGGGCTCCAGCGAGCGCTGGTCGGCGACCGCGAACGAGCGGATCTCGGCGACCTCGTCGCCCCAGAACTCGACCCGCAGCGGGTGGTCGGCGGTGGGCGGGAAGACGTCGACGATGCCGCCGCGCACCGCGAACTCGCCGCGCCGGTCGACCATGTCGACCCGGCTGTAGGCGAGGTCGGCCAGCCGGGCCAGCACGCCGTCGAAGTCGTGCTCGTCCCCCACGCGCAGCCGCACCGGCGCGATCTCCCCCAGGCCGCGGACCATCGGCTGGATCAGCGACCGGACGGTGGCCACCACGACCTGTAGCGGACCGTCCTCCTCGGGGTGGGCGAGCCGACGCAGCACCGCCAACCGCCGCCCGACGGTGTCGGCGCGCGGCGAGAGCCGCTCGTGCGGCAGCGTCTCCCAGGACGGCAGCTCGGCGCCGGCGCCGTCGCCGAGCAGGTCGCCGAGCTCGGCGGTGAGCTCCCCCGCCTCCCGCCCGGTGGCGGTGACGGCGAGCACCGGGTGGCCTGCCCGCGCGAGCGCGGCCACCGCCAGCGGGCGGGCGGCTGTGGGGCCCTCCAGCTGCAGCGACGGCTCACCGGCGCGGTCGACCAGCTCGGCCAGCGCCGACGCGGGCGCCACCGCGGTGAGCAGGCCGGAGAGACGGGCGGGAGCCACTGTGTTCTCGGGCTGGCATGGGTTCTCGGGCTGGCATGGGGGTAGCGGGGTCGCTACGGGCACCAGGGTTCGCCTTTCGGGCTCGAGCGGTGGAACGCGGGCATACCCCTGCCCGGGACGCGGCCGGTAGAGGTGCCGGCTACCAGCGTATCCCCGTTGGGTGACGCCCTTCGCGCGCGGCCGCCCGCACGGGCGGGGTCTTGTCAGCGCTCGTCGCTAGCGTCCGCGAGGTGCGACACTGGGGTAGGAGACAAGCGGGAGGTGTGCAGGCGTGTCTGTGCAGCCACTGGACGAGATCTTCGCGGGCCACGCCGGTCCATGGACCGAGGACGACTGGCTCGCGCTTCCCGAGAGCATGGGCAGGGTGGAGCTGCTGGACGGAGCTCTCATCGTGAGCCCGTTCCCAGGGGGTCCACACCAGCGACTGGTCCGCAACCTCGTTGACGCGCTCAGGCATGCAGCACGCAACCAGTTCGAGGTCTTCGGCGGGCTCAACGTCCGGGTGAGCCCCGGTAGGATCATGATCCCCGACATCGCCGTGATCAGCCCGCCGGGGCTGGACGCGACCATCTACGACGCCAGGAACGTCGTGCTCGCCGTCGAGGTCACCTCACCGTCGAACGCTTGGGCGGATCGGTCGATCAAGCCGGGTGTCTACGCTCGCGCCCGGATCCCGCACTACCTCCGGATCGACCTGGACCGTGGCGTCGACCATCTCGCCGCGACCCACTATGCGCTCGCTTCCGGCGGCACCTACACGGTGGCCTCCCAAGCCAGTGGTAACGACAGCCTCAGGCTCGAGCGGCCCTTCCGCGCCGACCTCGACCTGATGGCCCTCGCCACGGCGATCTGGTAACTCGGCGATCTGGTAACCCGGCTAGAGACTATCAAGACTGATAGTCTCATGGTTGATAGTCTCACGAGGTGGAGTTCGTCGGTCGCGAGCGCGAGCTCGCCCTGCTGGAGCGGGAGCTCGACTTCGTGCGCCGAGGTGGTAGCCGCCCTGGTCGGTGCCTGCTGCTCCGCGGGCGTCGCCGGGTGGGCAAGTCCCGCCTGGTCGAGGTGTTCGCCGAACGCAGCGGCGTGCCGTCGCTCTTCTTCACCGCGTCCGGGAGCACGCCGGTCGCCGAGCTGGTCGAGTTCAGGCGGGAAGTGCTCGCGTCCGATCTGCCCCGTCGCGAACTCTTCGACGGTGTCGCTCTCGAGACGTGGGAGGCGGCGCTCCGGCTCCTCGCTGCTGCGCTGCCGGAGGACGCCCCGGCCATCGTCGTCATCGACGAGCTGCCGTACCTCACCGCCGCCGACCCCGGCTTCGAGGGCGTGCTGCAGCGGGTATGGGACCGGGTCCTGGTACGCCGACCCGTTCTGCTGGTGCTCGTCGGCTCCGATCTGTCGATGATGACAGCGCTCAACGAACACGGTCGGCCGTTCCACCAGCGCGGTGTCCCGATGGTGCTCGATCCCCTCACGCCCGCGGAGGTCGGGGACATGCTCGCCCTCGACCCCGCGGACGCGATCGACAGCTACCTCGTCACCGGTGGCCTGCCGCTCGTCTGTGCGGAGTGGTCCACGGGGATGACGAGGGCGGACTTCCTGCGCGCCGCGCTCGCTGCCCCGACCTCGGCCCTGGTCGTCTCGGCCGAGCTCTCGCTCGCCGCGGAGTTCCCCGTCGACACGCAGCCGCGCACCGTGCTCACCGCGATCGGGACCGGCGAGCGGACGTTCACCACCATCCAGCGCGCGACCGGCCTGCCCGCGGCGTCGCTCAACCGTGCGCTCGACCTGCTGACCCGCAAGCAGATCGTCGTCGCGGAGCTTCCCCTGTCGACAGCGGCGTCACGCGAGAGGCGGTACCGGGTGGCCGACCCGTACCTGCGATTCTGGTTGCACTTCCTCGGCCCCAGGGTCAGTGAGGTCGACCGGGGTCGCGGCGACCGTGTGCTCGCCAGGATCGAGGAGGGATGGGCCAGCTGGCGGGGGCGTGCAGTCGAGCCGATCGTGCGGGAGGCTCTGCTCCGGCTGTCCGCATCCGCCGCCGTCGGCGGCTACTGGACGAGGACCAACGACGTGGAGGTCGATATCGTCGGAGCCGACCATGACCCCGTCGCTCGGCGCATCGACTTCGTCGGCTCGATCAAGTGGCACGAAAGTCGGGCCTTCGACGGGCACGAGCTTGCGAGTCTGATCCGCGGGCGGAGCCGGGTCCCGGGCACCGATGAACGCACGCCACTTGTCGCGGTCTCCCGCGCCGGTGTCCGGACCGAAGGTCTCACCGCCAGCTACGGCCCCGGCGACCTGCTGGCCGCATGGCAGCCGTGAGCACCGCAGCCCGCATCCAGGCGCCACCTCACCGCATCCGGTGCTTCCCACCTTCGATCTCGCCCTCGACCGCCTGCATGCCGGCCGTCACCGCCGGATCATCCGGCTCGGTGCGGCTACGTTCCTGCCGCTGCCGTGCCACCCACTCCTGCACGTCCTGTAGCTCGACGTCCTGCCCCAGCTGCCCGAACACCTGCCACCAGATCATGTGCAGCTCTTCGTCCAGGTAGTACTGGATGCTGTCGACAACAGCACACTGCTGCTGACGTCTGCTGTCGCTGCGCCACCGCCGACGACGCAGCCGGCACCGCCGGCACCGCCGGCATCGTCCATACCGATCCACGCGGTGCCATTCGTGCAGATCCACGGCCAAGCCCAGCAACCGGAGCAGCAGCTCATCATCGCGGTCTGATGTCAGCCCGCGGTCTGCCTGCTCGGCCAGCCGCTCCCGCAACCGCTCCCCGAGCAGCCGGTACGTCGCCTCCCGCACGGTGCTCACGGCTCCCGGTGGGACACCCCCGCGCGAGGTTCGTCGCGCACGTCCGCGACAACCTCTCCCTGTACAATGGCCATGGACTGTTGCTCGGCCCGGCGCTGGAACCGCTCCCCGAGTTGGATCAGTCGCTCCGCGAACCCGTGCTGCTCGTCAGCCGTCGCGCTCCCGTCCATGACCCGCATGGCCAGCGGCGCCGCATCACTGTTCACCCGTGCCAGCTCTGCCAGCAGTTCCCGGTCTTCGCGGATCACAGCTGTGGCTCCCCATTGGTCAGCGTGAGTGCGGTCGAACTCGGCGGCGCGCACGTCAGTCTCCTCGGCGTGCGCCGGGTGCCCGGTGTTTGGGGTGGATCATGGGATCAGCACAGTCGCTGTCGAGGTGCGGGGAAAGCGACCGGCAGTATGCCGGCTGTGGGCCGGCCGTGTGCCGGCCGTGTGCCAGCAGGCGGCAGCGTCGGCTGGTGGCGGTGCCGGCTTGTCTCGTTACGCTAGGTTCACGGTCGCGACCGACTTCCTGGGGACGGAGACCACGGTGACACACCGAGCCGATCAACCACATCCGCTGGACGCCGTGCTCACCGACCGGGAGCCCAGCCTCGCCGGAGAAGTCATGACCAGCCTGTTACTCACCGCAACCGGCAACGGCACGGTTCCTCCCGAGGATCAACAATTACGAAATTACTTAATGGAATATTGCACGCGCAAGCATCCTGCCGGCGTGCGACGAGCGCGAGGATCGCGCCAGGCCTCCTGTCCCATGCATCTCGACCGAGTGAGCCGCCGCTCTCGAGGGCGCATCGAGTTTGGTGGGCCAGCGCGGGGGACAGGTGTTCGATTGACTCGGCGGATGGGCTGATCTACGGTCGCCGATATTGCCGTGCCCTGTCGTAGTGGTGATGTCCGGGCGATCCCGTTGCCCGAATTCGAATTCGATCAGCGCCGGAGCGTTGCGCCGACGAACTGCGGGGCGACGACAAGCGGTTCCATCCCCTGATCGATCTCGGTTGGAGTTCAGCTCTGGGAGGTGATGTTCGCCGCATGGATGTCGCCCGGTGCGGCGCGCGACCGGCTGATCGCCGAGCTGCCCGGAGCTTGCGATGACGGCTGATCTTCCCGGCGACCGGGATGGGTTCGCGCCCTGGCGCGCGGGCCTGTTCCTGCGCCCTGACGGGGACAACGCCGATGCGCTTCTCGCGCTTGTCCGCCACGCCCTCGACGAGGCGCTCGACCACCAGGGCGCGGGACCCGTCTACCCGCGTGGCCAGCCGGAGGATGGCCGCTCGCCGGTCGGTGACGGGCGCCTGCCGGAGGACTCCGTCGCCCCGGATGTGGTCCTAAGCCAGTTGCGGTGGTGGCTGGCCGGATCGGTCAAGGTCCACCACCAGATGTTCGCCAAGAACATCGTCCCGCCGCCGTCGTTAGCCCATCTGGCGGCCATGTGCGCGGTGTCGCTGTTCATGCCCAACGGTGTCACTGGAGAGGACGCCGCCGAGACATTGTCCGCCGAGCTGTGCTGCGCCCGGGCGCTGGCGCGGCTGGTGGGGTACGACGCGGAGCGGGCAGGTGGGCTGTTCACGTTCGGCGGCACGGCGACCAACCTGTACGCGTTCAACGTCGGCATCTCCAAGGCGCAGCCCAATCATGCCGAGCGCGGGCTCGCGCCCGGGCTCGCGGTCGTCGGGTCCTGGCCGGCGCATTACTCGCACAAGTCCGCTTGCGCGTGGCTTGGGATCGGCACCCGCAACTACGTGGCGGCTGCGTCGCTGCCCGACCAGACCACCGACCTGGAGTCACTTGAAGCCGCCTGCCGCGAGGTGCTGGCGCGGGGGCAGCGACTTGCGTGCATCGTGGGCGCGGGCGGGACGACCTCCAATATGGCCGTTGACGACTTCGCCGAGATCGTCGCGTTGCGGGATCGACTCGCCGCCGACTACCGGCTGAACTACACCCCGCATGTGCACGCCGACACCGTCGTCGGGTGGGCCTACTTGTGCTTCCTCGACTACGACCTCCACGGCAACCCTCTCGGGTTCAGCCCGCTGGTGGTGGACAAGCTGTCACGGCTTGTGGAGCGCCTCCGGACGGTGCGCCACGCTGACTCGTTCGGTGCCGACTTCCACAAGACTGGCTTCGCGCCGTACACGTCCAGCATGATCGTGATGCGGGACGCGCGGGACTTCTCGCGGCTACGCCGCGACGGCGCGGTCATGACTCCGCTGTTTCATGACAACGATGCCTACAACCCCGGGACCTTCACGCTCGAGACGTCCAGGTCGGCCGCGAACATGGTCGCGACCTGGGTCGGCCTGCAGACCCTAGGCAAGCAGGGGATGCGGCGGCTGCTCGGCCACGCGCTTGAGGCGAGCGAGGCGCTCCGGCGCCACATTGACGCGCTCGCGGGCCCGGACGCGGCCGTCATCAACCGCCAGTCGTACGGCCCGGATGTTTTCGTCCGCTGCTACCCGCCGGGCGATCCCGCGGCCATCGAAGAGGACTTCGCCGATACCGGCTCGGTGCGGCGGCTCAACCAGTACACGTCGGACCTGTTCGCATGGCTGTCTCGCCAGCGCGTGCCGGACGCCGAGCAGATCGCAGTGAGCAAGACCTCGGCGGCGTTCTACGCCGCGACCGGCGAGCCGGTCATGGCCCTGCGGGTGTACTCCCTCAACCCGTACTTCTCCGACGGGTGCGCCAGGGAGTTGGTCGTCCGCCTGCTGGAGGGCAAGCGGCGATTCGACGCCTTGCGCCTGGACGCTGGCGTGCCCAGGTGCGCCCGGTGACCCGACCGGCGATCAGAGTCCGAGACGAGCTGCCGGTGCGCTTCGCCGCTGCCGAAGACCTCTCCGTCCGAGACTGCGTCGAACTGGCGGCGGCGCTGGCCGCGTACGCTCGCCGACACGGGCTCGCCCGGGTCGAGGTGAGCGGGCCACCAGCGATCGGTGACCTCATCCACGAGTTCGGCTTCGAGGGGGTGCGCTTCGTCGACGTACACGACGAGCCCGCCCTGGACATCCCGGCGCTTCCGCGGACGTGGCGCTGCGGCCACCGTGGGCTCCGCTGCCTCGGTAACCAACTCGTCGACGCGTCAAGCGTGCCGCCCGGGACGGAAACGCCTCCGTCCACGCTCGCGGAAGGGACAGCACTGCGGTTCGCCCGGCACGACCGTCTCGGCGACGCGCTGGGGATCGTGACCGGCCTGGAGCACTATTGCCGCGACAACGCCGTGGCGTCTGTCGCCGTCACCGGCGCGCCCGTCCTCGGCCGCGTGGTGGAGGTGTTCGCATGCGAGCGAGTCCGCTCCGTCGCCTCGCCCAGCCATGCAGTGAGCGGCGACGCGGTCTTCGCACGATCGTCCTGGAGCATGCCGTGGCTTTCCAGCCGGACCCACCCACTCGGCCCCGTCAGGCGCTACTACGACCTGATGCGACAGACAAGCGTTCACGCGGTCAGCCAGACCATCGCCGACGCCCTACGGGCGCAGACCGGCGTCGCGGCGCAGGTGCTGCCAAACCTCCTGCCCAAACGGCCCGTCACCCCGACGGCGTCAGCCTCGCGAGGTCGATGCCTGACGCTCATTAACCACCACCCCATCAAGGGCCGCGCCGTCTGGGACGCGCTCGTCCGCAACCGACCCAACGACACCTACCTTGTCGTCGAGACCTGGCCTGACGTCCCGCCGTACGCGCCACCCTCACCAACCGTGGAGGTGGCCGCCTTCGCCCCGGACCCCACGATCATCTACCGGCGCACAAGGACTCTGCTCTTGCCGTCGCTCGGTCCGGAAGGCCTCCCGCGGGTCGCGCTGGAGGCGATGGAGTTGGGGGTGCCGGTCGTAGCCCACCGGATCGGGAGCCTGCCCGAACTCGGCGACGCAGCCATGTTCGTCACGCCGCCCGCCATCACCGGCTACAACCTCCAGGGCACCGTGCTGCATCCAGTGGTCTCGCCTAACGACATCCAGCGATCCGCATGGGACTTCTGTCGCGTGATCGACGCGATCGACCATGATCCTGTGCTCCGCGCCGGACTTGCGGCCAACGGGCGGGCGCTCGTGCGTGGCTATCGCAATCGCAGCGAAGCCATCGTCGACCGGCTGCTCGACGCCTGGCTCGACGGCGGCGTCCGGCGGCGCCGCGCACAACGTGGCCCTTGACATGGATGGCTTGAGGTGCGCCTCGGGTCCCGCCCGGCTGCGAAGCTGGTTCGCCCGCCGTCGCTACGCGGGTCGGACCCGCACCCGAGCGTACCGGCGCCGCCCGAACCGGACCACGTACGTGCCCGGGGTAAGCTCTGCCTGCTCGGACTCGACCACCTCGTCGTCGATCTGGACGCCTCGACCCGTGATGTGCCGCCGCGCCTCGCTCAGCGACTTCGCCCAGCCAAGCTCGACCAGCAGACGTGGCAAGGAGCCCGTCGAGGTCTCGACGGTTGGTATGTCAGCCGGCGCCTCCCGCCGCACGAATACCCGGTCGAAGTGCGCCTCGGCCTCATCGGCGGCCTCGCGGCCATGGAACATCGCGACCATCTCGCGCGCGACCAATCGCTTGAGCCGCATCGGCTCGGTCCGTAGCAGATCGTCGGCCAGCCGGCGCTTCTCCGCGGGCCGCAGGTCGGTCGCTAGGTTCAGGTACTCGAGCAAGGCGGCGTCCGGGATCGACATGGCCTTGCCATAGATCTCCCTCGGCGGCTCGCTGACGCCGATGTAGTTGCCGTAGCTCTGGCTCATCTTGAGACTGCCGTCGGTGCCGACCAGCAACGGCGCGGTCACGCATGCCTGCGGCTCCTGGCCTGCGCGCTGCTGCAGGTGGCGGGCCAGCATGAGGTTGAAGTGCTGGTCGGTCCCGCCAAGCTCGACGTCGGCCCGCACCGCGACGGAATCCTGCCCCTGCAGCAGCGGGTACATGAACTCGGTCACCGAGATCGGCTCCTGCGCCTTGAACCGGTTGGCGAAGTCATGCCGCTCCAGCAGCTGCGCGACGGTGACGCTGCTGGTCAGATCGAGCATCTCCGACGGGCCGAGCGCACCCAGCCACTCGGAGTTGCGCCGCACCTCGAGGTTGTCCGGGGACAGGATCTCCAGGAGGTTGTCCATGCAGCCTGCGATGTACGCCTCCACTTGGTCGGCTGACAGCCGAACCCGTGTCGCCGAGCGGCCCGAGGGGTCGCCAACCTGCGCAGTGAAGTCCCCGATCACGAGCACGGCGGTATGCCCCAGCTCCTGGAAGCGGCGCAGCCGCCGCAGTGGAACCGCCCAGCCCCACGTGACGGCCGGCGCGGTTGGATCCACGCCGAACTTGACCCGGAGCGGCTTGCCGGTGGCGAGCTTGTCGGCCAGCGCGCCCTCCGGCGCCTCAGCGAAGCCATCCTCCAGCAGGTAGGCGGCCTGCGCCGTGGCACTGGCGGCAGCTTCGCGCGGTACGGGTGGGCTCACATATGGCACCGGATGGACACTCCTTCTCGCGAGGCCCACCCCAGCGGCGATGCGCCCACAAGCGCCGCCATGCGGCCTCCTCAGCAAGCAGGAAGCTTATCCGTCCCGTTCCTCGACCGCGCGCCTGCCCGGAGCGCCCGTCCGTCCCCGTGAAGCCACGCGCGTGCGAGCTGGAGATGGGCCGAGCGTGACCGGATCCACGCCTGCGCGCCGAAGCGATGAGCACGACAATGGCAGAAACGGGACACGCTCGACAAGTATCATGCGATGGACGACGGCCCTGGCCGCCCCCGCACCGCGACCCGACACCTCATGGAGCCCATGCCGGAGACGTTGACGAGCCTCGTGGGGCGATTCCGTGACCGGTCAGTACTCGTGCTTGGCGACGCGGTCCTAGACAGTTACGTCAACGGCCGGGCCCTCCGCCTGTGCCGAGAGACGCCGGCGCCCGTGGTCGAACTGGACAAGCGGATTCAGGTCCCGGGAGGTGCCGCCAACGCGGCGGCGAATGTGGCGAGTCTCGGCGCGCGCGTCGAGCTGCTATCGGTCATCGGGGACGATAACGCGGGCGAGACGCTCGCCAACGCGCTCGACCGCACTGGGGTCGGCAGTCGCTTGCTCGTCGAGCCGGGCCGGCGCACCCTGACGAAGTGCCGCATCCGCGCCGACGGGCAGTTGCTCGCCCGGATCGACGAGGGCGACGCCCGGCCCCCAGACGAGAAGGTTGAGCGGCGACTGCTCCGCCATCTGTCGGAGCGCTTCCTCGCCCATGAGGTCGTGCTGGTCTCCGATCGCGGCTGGGGCGTGGTGACGGAGGCCGTCCTCGACTGTCTGGCGCGGCTCCAAGGCCAGTCGCCCCGCATCGTGGTCGTGGACGCCACACGCCCGGAGGCATACCGCCGGCTCTCGGTGACGGCCGGCAAGCCGAACTATCACGAGGCCGCTCGGCTTCTCGCCCTCGAGGAGGTCCACGGCGCCCGCCGTCGCGCGGAGCAGCTCGAGCGGCACGGGAGTCGGCTGTGCGCCCTGCTCGGCGCCCGGCTCGTGGCGGTCACCTTGGACACCGAGGGGGCGCTGCTCTTTGATCGGGACGACGCCCCGCCCGTACCGCACCTACGCCAACGCCCAGCCTACTCCCCATTCCGTCGGGGCCGGCGACACGTTCGCGGCGACGCTCGCCCTGGCGCTGGCCGCTGGCGCCGACACGCCGACGGCCGGCGAGCTTGCCTCCGCCGCGGCAGCGATCGTCGTGACCCATGCGGGCACCACCGTCTGCCCGGCCGATGCCCTCCGGCAACGACTCGCCGGAGACGACTCCTCGCTCACAAGCCCGACCGGTCTCATCACGCTGGTGCGCCGCCACCGCCGACAGGGCCGCCGCATCGTTTTCACCAACGGCTGTTTCGATGTCGTCCACCGAGGCCACATTGCCTGCCTTACCCGGGCAAAAGCGCTCGGCGACGTGCTCATCGTCGCCGTGAACACCGACGACAGCGTGCGCAGGCTCAAGGGCCCCGACCGCCCACTGAACCCGCTGGACGACCGTCTCCGCGTGCTCGGCGCCCTGTCCTGCGTCGATCATCTCGTCGCGTTCAACACCGACAGCCCAACGGAGCTCATCGAGGCGATCCGCCCGGATGTGTACGCCAAGGGCGACGACTACGAGCATGACACGCTGCCCGAGGCGCCCCTGGTCGAATTCCTCGGCGGCGAAGTCGTCCTCCTGCCCTACCTGAAGGACTACTCAACAACCGGCGTCATCCACCGCATCCGCCAGCGCCCACCACCGGCCGAGGACCGGACGGGCGCAGCACGCCGCGCGCCGTCGTCATGACGGCTCATTCGCGGTTCCAAGTCGCCGCCACTGTCGCGCCGCCTGCCACCGCTAGACCAGCGTGTGACGCGATGCGCCTGCCGGGTTCAGCAACGTGGCCCGATGCGCTGAGCATCCGGAGGCTTTCATTGCGCGGACTTGATGATCTTCTGCGCGGACACGATCTCCTTCAGCACGCGGGCGAGGACCGCATCGACGTTGCGGGCCATCTCGACGTTCAGCGGCTCGATGTCTTCTCGGTCGCGAAGGCGACGGCGGACCTCGCCGATGTGGTAGTTGGCTTCGATCAGCTCGCCGATCAGGTCATGGACGAGCATCCTCGCCTCCTGGCGCTGTCCGACGCAAAACTCGATCTCCTCCACGCGATCGTGCTGCGGCTTGGGGAGCGGTTGGATTTGGGCGGCGATCCGACAGGCGCCGCGGCGCCGGTCGTGCGTGACGATCTCGATGGGATCCAGACGCTCGGCGACCCGCTGGCGGTTGTAAACCTCGCGTACGCGGGCCAGGCGTTCAAGCTCAGCTCCAAACCCGGGCGTCAGGCCCTCGCGAAACCGAGCCGTGATGCGGCGCCAGGACCGGCCCGCAGCAAGGCACAGGCGGGCGTCGCGGACGACCGTCACCTCGACGCGGCTGGCGACGAGCCGCCCGCACCAGCGTGTCACCCCCAGTTGCCGGCCGCTACCATGTGACCGCGAGCACATCGAGGGAGAGACCGTGAGCTACGACAAGAACAAGCCGGGCAAACCCCTGGCCCCGCTGGATCCGGCGTTGTTCGAGCCGCCGGAGATGCTCGCCGCACTGGCCGCGTGCGACATCACCACCGTGTATCGGCGGCCGACCGAGGCCGGGATCTCCCAGCACCAGCTCGCGCGTCGCACCGGGCAGTCCCAGTCGGAGGTCTGCGAGATCATCCAGGGCCGGCGGGTGCGCATGCACGACGTGCTCGTGCGCATCTGGACGGCCTGGGGGTGCCGCGGTGGCTGATGGGGTTGTCCCACTACGGCCCGGATGGCGCCTACGCTGGCAGTGTTGAAGGTGTTCCGGTCGCTGTTTCGGCCGACACCGAGTCCCCGAAGGGGGTCGATGCGAGCATGCGTCGCCGCCAGTTGATCCTCTCGGGGGCGGTCGCCGCGATCGGGGAGCCGGTGCTCGGTGGGGTGCTGAAGCTGCCCGGCCCGGAGCCCATAGCACTGCCCAACCAGCTTGGCTGGCACCACGTGGCGAAGGTGCGCGACACCATCCGCCGGCTGGGGGAGGCCGACCACGGCAGCATCTGCGACCCCGACGTGTGCTCCGAGGCCGCGACCCGGGCGACCCGACTGTTGAACGTCTCGGGTGCCGAGCCGATCCGGCGGGCGCTGTTGACGGCGGTGGCGGAGCTGCACATCGAGGCACGGCGGGCGGCCTTCGACGCGTGCCTGTACGAGCGGGCCATGCATCACCTCGCCCTGGCACTGGACATGGCCACCGAAGTGGGCGATGCCTACCTGCAAGCCCTAGTCCTCAACCAGGCCGGGATGATGACCACAGAGGCGGGTCACCCCGACGACGGGCTGCGGATGCTCCAGATGGGGCAGGTCACGTCCTGGCGCATTCCCCGCGATGACCGGCGGATGGTGGTGGTCGGGGAGAGCGGGAGAGCGGCGCTGGAGTCGTGCGCGCTGGCGGACTCGGTGACCGCCCTGGCCACGCTCGGGCACGAGCAGCACGCCGTGGCGGAGCTGGGGAAGTCGCGGGACTTATGGCAGCCCACCCGCGAGGACACCTTCGGGGACCCGGCCCGGGTGGCCGCACGGTTCGAGTTGGGTCGTGGTCGGCTGGACGTGGCCGAGCAGCACGCCGCGGCGTCGGTGCGCCGGTGGGAGGGTGTCAGCGACGGTGGCCGCATCCGGTCGGGCATCGTGCTGGCCACGGTGTACGTGGCCGCGGGGGAGCCGCGGGGGCTGACGATGACCAAGACGGTGCTCGACGCGGTGGCGCAGCTGAACTCGCTGCGGACCCGGCGGCGCGTCACTCCGCTGATCGACGCGTTGGACGGCCGGCCCGGCGCCGACGCCCGCGAACTCGCCCGTATGGCGCGGAAGGTCGCCGCGACACGGGCGGCGTAGAGCAGGCGGCTCTACCGACGGGGCGCGGTGGGTGCCGGATCGCCCTGCGCGCCGGTTCCCGCCGACGCGCTGGTTGGTCGCCTCACGGACCCGCTCGGCCGTCCACACCACCGGGCGCGGCTCCCGCGCCGTCACCACGACGTGCGCGGCCGGGTTGAACTCGATGAGCTGCTGGCCGATGGCGTCGTTCAGCGCTGCCCGCAGCGTCGCCCGGATCCGGGCTTTACTCGACTGACCCACCGGCCAGCCGTACGGCGGCAGCGCGGCGAGCTGTTCCCGGATCGCCTGCTTCTCCGACCTGCGGCTCGTCTACTTCACCGCGAGGCTCGGCGGCGCCGTGCCCACGCACGGATCCGCCGAGTGGTGGGAAGCCGACGACACCACGAAACCGCCGCGATCCTCGTATGTGGCCAGGCGTGGCTGTACGAGGAACACCACAGGGCCCAGGCCACCAAGCAGGCCGCGGAAGCGATCTCCGAGGAACGGCACCGGCAGCGCAACCTGACCCGAAGACGACATCGGTGCCGCGCTCCGCCGAGGCGACGTCCGCCGGGCAGTCGCCCTCACGGCCCACCACGCCTCGTGGCAGTGGGCTGAACCAGACCCCGCGCGGAGCCGCCGCGCCCTGCTCAGCAACAGAGGTCCCGAGTGACCTCGATCGGGTTCTCGTACCGCCCGGCGCCGACCACGACGACGCCGGTAGCTACCCGGAAGCGGAACGGATCGCCCTGCTTCAGTGGTCAGTCGCACCCACGGCGCCGAGTCCAGGGCCGCGCGAGCTCGTGTCCGACCTGGGGTGGCCGGAATGGCTCGGTCACGCCGTCGCTGGTCTACCGTCGGTGCTCGACGTACCGTGGTCACCTACTGGGACGGTGCGAGTGCTCCACGACATCGCAGGAGGTCGGATGGATCGCCGTGGCTTCATGGTCGTCACCGGCGGAGCGCTGTCCGGGGTGGTCGCGAGTTGGGCCGGGGCACTGGAGGGCGCACGCGCCTCGGCCGTATCGGGTGCCGTCGGCGATCCCGGGTGGCTGACCGCGGCCACCGTGGATCGGGTGGAGCATCGTCTCGCCGAGCTGCGCCATCTCGACGACGCGCTCGGCG
>JBOHGT010000298.1:0-4981 GCA_050700385.1 Pseudonocardiaceae bacterium
CGAGATCGCCCAGCAGATCGTGCCCGAGTCCCGGATCGTCTACGTCGACAACGACCCACTGGTGCTCGTGCACGCCCGCGCCCTGCTGGTCAACACCACCCCCGAGGGAGTGACCAGCTACGTGGACGCCGACTTCCACGACCCGGACTTGATCATCTCCGATGCCCGCAACGTGCTGAACTTCAGCCAGCCGGCCGCGGTCATGTTCATGGGCGTGCTCGGCCATGTCGCCGAATTCGACGAGATGCGGTCCATCGTGGCGCGGGTGATGGCCGCCGTCCCGTCCGGCAGCTACCTGGTGCTGTGGGACGGCACCGACACCGGCGAGGCCATACTCGAGGGCGGCGAGAAGTACGCGGAAAGCGGAGCCATCCCCTACAACCTGCGCAGCCCCCAGCAGCTCGGGCAGTGCTTCGAGGGCCTGGAGCTGGTGGACCCCGGCCTGGTGCCGATCACGCAGTGGCGGCCGGACACCACCGAGGTCGGCAAGGTCGAGCCGATTGACGCTCACGGCGCCGTGGCGCGCAAGCCGTGAGGGTGGAGCCAGGACTTCGGTCAAGTCATGACGTGATGTGAGGGGTCGCCGCCGCGAGGCTGTGGCGACCTCGCCGGGCCAGGGGACAGCTATGTCGCTCCGACCAGCCGTGGGGCGGGGACGAGGTTCAGCCGGCCGACGGCCTCGGCGACGTCGTCGGGCCAGATCCACAGCCGGTACGGTGACGGGACATCGGCGTAGTCCTCGGGGCCGTGCAGCGTGCGGGTGCGCATGTCGGCGCAGTAGCGCTCGCGCCAGGAGTGCGCCTCACCGGCCCGCAGCTCCCCGGCTTCGACGATCTTCTTGGTGACGCGGTACAGCTTCTCCATGGCCCGGTACTCGTACGCGGGCAATGTCTCGTCGCTGGCCCAGATACCTCGCCGAGCCGTCGCCGCATCAACGGCAGCCGCGACGAGCAGCGGCAGGTCGAGTTCGCCGGGGATCGAGGGGTAGATGACGAACGGCGCTGCCCACCCGGTCGCCACGAGGTCGAGGTTGAAGGTGGCGCGCTCGCGGCGCGTCAGGGTGCGGCGTTCGGCCGCCGAGTAGTCCGGCGCGACGTAGGCGAGCAGCCGCCCGTTGTCGTCGAACGGGCGCTCGGCGATGCGAGTGAAGAGCTTCCGCTTGCTGCCGTTCGGGCGGGTGAGGCGCTGCTGCGCGTTGTCCTTCGCGAAGGCCGACGCGTCGCGACCCTGCCGGAACTGCAGAGTGCCCGCCCGGCCGGTCGCGAGCTTCGGCGCCACGACATCGGCCAGCCGCGACGAGATTGGGGCGCGACCTTGCCCGATCCACTCCGCGAGCTGCTGGAACTCCTCGTCGATCGCGCGCGCCCGCTGCTCGCTGCGCGCCGTCACCTCCGGTGTGTCGACCGACAGCATCCGGATCGGCATGCGGATGTTCGGCGTGTCCCCGTCCGTCACGTCGACCAGCGCGCGAGCACCCACGGACTGCATGGTCACCCCCGCAGGCGACCACATGATCTGGATCGGCTCGATCACGGTTCCTCCCGGGTGTGCGCAGGCTCCCGGTAAGAGGAGTGCAGGCCCCGGTAGGCAGATACATCGGGCCGGCTGAGAAGTCACCGACCGTCGGCGGGCGGGTCGCTGCGCATCAGCTCCAGGATGGTGTCGAGCTTGGTCCCGTGCTCGGCCTGGGTCGCGGCAAGCTCGGCCTGGGTCGCGGCAAGCTCGGCCTGACTGGCGGCAAGCTCGGCCTGACTGGCGGCAAGCTGAGCCTGACTGGCGGCAAGCTGAGCCTGGGCGGTGGCAAGCTCGGCCTGACCTGCGGCGATCTCTTCCAGCCGGTTCCCCTGCCGGTGCTGCGTCGCCGAGATCCCGGCCAGCATCTCGTAGACCGCCTGGACGTCGTTGTCGAGTTGGCGGACTTTGCGCGCGATCTCCGGCGGAGTCGTCATGGGTGGGAGCGTACCGACGACACCTCCGGTCGACGGGCCCGCCGCCTGCTGCGCGCCGGGTTCGTCTCGTTCGGCGGTCCAGTCCCCCGCCACCAGATCGCCCTGCCGGCAGCTGCCGCCGGTAACCCGGTCAGCCTGCGAGTAGGCGCCGGGGCTCAGTCCGCGGGAGGTGTATCCAGCCTTCCGTGGCTGCGATCCGGCGCTGTTCGTCGGTCTGCGGCGGCACCGTGAGCGAGAGCGCTCCCGCGCGAGCGACAAGCGCCGACACGAGGGCGTCGAACGCATCGTGACTGGTCCGACACAGCGCTTCGTGGTTCGTGTCGAGTCGGAGTCCGGGAAGCTGCTTCCGCAGCGCGTCGACCATCGCGGCGAGCTTCGTTCGGCTCTCATCTGTCGGCTTCTTGTAGCCGCGCTGCCGGACGTGCCAGATGCCGAGAGCCGCTGCGGGGTATACCTCCATCACCTTCCCTGTACCTACCCGGTCGACCGGCACTTGACGCTTCACGAGTGTGTCGAGAAGGGATGCACAGCGCATGGCAGTGACACCGATCCGGTCGGTGGACACGCTCAGCGGCCAGGTACCGGTGCAACGGTGGACGTGCAGATCCGTGGTGCGATAACGGAGACTCCTGTTGAACTCCTCGGGTGACGAGCTTCCAGGTCCCGGCCAACCGCGTTGCGTGCGATGGTCAGTCATCGCGTCCACGAACGGTTCGGGCCAACCGAACGGACAGTCGACGCCCACCTTCGCTACGCTGGTGTCCACGCAGACCGCCACGAGCTCGCCGTCGTTGCTCCCGCGTGACAGTTCTTCGACGGTAGCCAACCCGTCTGCCCACGCGATCACGCAGACTGCGGTACCGGCGTCGCCCGCGGCGAGATCAATTCCGACGGTTCGCACGGCAGGAGAGTAGCTGCGAGGGGAAGGCCAGCGCCCGGTGACGACGCAGCTCTCCCGGGAACGCCAAGATCGACAACACCTACCTGAGCATCGAGCCGGAAGAGTTGCCCGAACGGAGCAGTGAAACCGGGGTGACCTGAGACGCCGCCCTCGCCGCCCCGCCCTCCGTCCGGCCGACGACGGGCGAGGAGGGCCGAGACCCACCGGGCGGAGACCTTCGTCGAGTTCCCGGACATGCGCCATATGCGTACTTGTGGTGGTCATGCCCGTGCGAATAACCACCATAAGTACGCGCATGGTGGTTCGGGGCGACAAGTGGCGCGCGAAGTCCGCCGTCACCCGCCGACGAACTCGCCGCGTACCCCGAGCAGCCGCACGGGCCGGTCGCACTCGAAGCGCTCCAGCACCTCCAGGGCAGCGGCTTCGATGACGGCCGGGTCGACGCTCGGCGCGTCCAGCATGCGGCTGCGGGTATGGGTGAGGAACGGCGCGAACCGCACCTTGACGGCCACCCGGGCGACCGCGCGCCCGTCGTCGTGCACGTCGGTCGCTACCCGGCGGGACAGCGTGGCGACCTCGGCGCGCACCTGCGTCCAGTCGGTGAGGTCGGCCTGGAAGGTGGTCTCCCGGCTGCGCGAGCGCGGCACGTACGGTGTGCCGACGACCGGTGAGCGGTCCAGGCCACGGGCCAGCTGCACGTACCACGGGCCCATCGCCGGACCCAGCCGCCGTCCGAGCTCGGCCGGGTCGGCGGCGGCCAGCCCACGTACCGTCACGAAGCCGAGTTCGGCCAGCTTTCGGGCGGTCTTGCGGCCGATGCCCCACAGCGCGTCGGTCGGTCGTTCGCCCATCACGGCGTACCAGTTCTGCGCGGTGAGCCGGAAGACACCGGCTGGCTTGGCGAAGCCGGTGGCCAGCTTGGCGCGCAGCTTGTTGTCCCCGATACCCACCGAGCACGACAGCCGGGTGGCCGCGAGCACCGCCCGCTGCACGTCGCCAGCCAGCGCCTCGGGACCGTCCGACTCGGGACCGTCCGACTCAGCGTCGCCCGACTCAGGGTCGTCGAGCTGCGCGCCGAGGAACGCCTCGTCCCAACCGAGCACCTCGACCACCACGTCGAACTCGCGCAGGGTTGCCATCACCCTGGCCGAGACCTCCTCGTAGGCGGCGTGGTCGCTGGGCAGGAACACCGCATCCGGGCAGCGCTTCGCGGCGGTGCGCAGCGGCATCCCCGACCGCACGCCGTACTCGCGCGCCTCATACGACGCGGTCGCCACGACCGCGCGCTGGGTGGGGTCGCCGGCACCGCCGACGATCAGCGGGCGGCCGGCCAGCTCCGGGTGGCGCAGCACCTCGACCGCCGCGATGAACTGGTCGAGATCGACGTGCAGCACCCAGCGCGTCACATCCCGCAGTGTGCCCGTAGATGACACCGCTGCGGTGATCCACGAGCGAGTTAGCGTTGCGAGCATGCGGACTCGGCACTCACAAAACGGTGACCTGCTGAGCCGGCGCGCGCTGAACCGTGCGCTGCTCGAACGGCAGCTGCTGTTGCGCCGCGGCTCGTCGAGCGTCACCGAGGTGATCGAGCGCCTGGTCGGGATGCAGGCCCAGGCGCCCATGCCGCCCTACTACGGCCTGTGGACCCGGCTGGCCGGGTTCCGGCCCGACGACCTCGCCGAGCTGATCACCGGCCGGCAGGTGGTGCGCATCGCGCTGATGCGCGGGACAGTGCACCTGGTCACCGCTCGCGACTGCCTGGCGCTGCGGCCGGTGGTGGCAGCGGTGCTGGAGCGTCAGCTGGCGCACAGCGCGCACGGCAAACTACTTGCCGGCATCCACACGGATGAGCTGGTGGCCGCCGGGCGGGAGCTGGTCGAGCAACGGCCCCGCAGCACCGTCGAGCTCGGCGACCTCATCGCGAAGCGATGGCCCGACCGCGACCCGACCGCGCTGGCGATGGCCGTGCGCTGCCTGGTACCGCTGGTGCAGCTGCCGCCGCGCGGCATCTGGGGGGCGAGCGGGCAGCTCACCGTGACCACGGCCGAGGCGTGGCTGGGTCGCCCGCTGGACGATGCCCTCTCGCCGGATGCGATGGTGCTGCGGTACCTGGCCGCGTTCGGCCCCGCCA
>JBOHGT010000299.1:0-3828 GCA_050700385.1 Pseudonocardiaceae bacterium
GTGATGACGACATCGGAAGTCTGGACGGTCTCCTGGGTGAAGTAGGCCGCCGGCGAGGTGTCCGTGGTTCGGGTCCTTTTCCGTCGGCCCCTTCCCGAACGGTACGGGCGCCTTTCGGCGCATACCGCTCTCCAGTGTTCATTTCCGGGTGGTGGCTGTGACCCGTCCGGCGTGGATCGCGGTAGGGACCGCCCTTGCGGGCGGCCCCCCGCGCAGATCCCAGCTTGCGCTGCTAACGCACTGGGCTCCTGCCTCGGGTGGTGGCGTCGAAGCGCATGTTAGGGAAGGGATGTCTCACGCGGGCGGGTGGTAGCCACCGGGTCGCCAGGCGGTTCATCCGCGTCCAGTTGAGTCGCGTGTGCTGGCTGCGGCGCCGTAGCGCCTTGAACCAGTGTCACGTCACCTGGGTGCGGAAGGCCGCTACGGCGTCGGTGTTGCCGGGCACGGCGTAGTAGGCGAGGTGGCCTCGCACCACGCTAGCCAGCCATTGCCCTTGCACCGGGATGGGTTGATGCCGGCGTCGCTTGAGCGAGGTGTTGACCTCGCTCAGCTTCGCCCGCATCCGTTTCGAGATGGTGATGCGTCTGAGCCAGAAGCGCCCGGTCCTGGTCTTCCCGCACAGGTGCGTGAAGCCGAGGAAGTCGAACGTCTCCGGTTTCCCGATGCCTCGTGCCGCCCGCTGCTGGGTGGCGTGGCGCCCGAACTTGAGCAGCCGGGTCTTATCGGGATGCAGCTCCAACCCGAACTTCGCGAACCGCTCGCGAAGGTCGGCGAGGAACCGCTGCGCATCTTCCTGATGCTCGAACCCGGCGACGAAGTCGTCGGCGAAACGCACGATGATCACATCCCCGTGCGCGTACCGGCTTCTCCACCACCGGGCCCACAGGTCGAAGACGTAGTGCAGGTACACGTTAGCAAGCAACGGCGACGCCGATGCCCCCTGTGGTGCCCCTTCCACGGTCTGCGACCACTCCCCGTTCTCGATGACCCCTGCGCTCAACCACTTACCGACCAGCCGCAGGACCCGTCGATCCGCGATCCGGTGCTCAAGAAACTTCGCCAGCCAGCGATGGTCAAGGCTGGTGAAGAACTCGCGGATGTCCGCGTCGAGCACCCAGTTCACCTTCTTGCGCTCGATCCCGACCGCGAGCGCATCCAACGCATGATGCGGGCCGCGCCCAGGCCGGACCCATAGGAGAAGCCCAGGAAGTCCGCCTCGTAAATAGCGTTCAGTACCTCGACGACCGCCCGCTGGACGATCTTGTCCTCCAGCGTGGCGATGCCGAGCGGCCGAGACCGCCCGTCCGCCTTCGGGATATACGCCCGCCGAGACGGCCTTGCCCGGTAGCGCCCCGTGTGCAGCCGTGCGTGCAGATCGTGAAGGTTTGCCTCCAGGTCCTGCCCGTACGCCTCCCACCTCACCCCGTCCACCCCCGGCGCGACCTTCGGGCGTATCGCCCAATAGGCCGCCCGCAGACGTACCCGATCGACGTGGTGAAGCAGCGCCGTGAACCGTGCTTCCTTGTCCTCTCGTGCTACTTGACGCACACGATCCAGCGCATGTGGCGCGCCTGATCCGGCTCTGTGTCCGGGGCGCGGTTTGCTGGCCGTGTTCCCCTTGGCCAGCCCCCTTTCCTCCACCACCTCCGCCGCCGCTGACGCGGCTTTGTTCGGCGGCTTCGCAGGTACTACGGGGCTGTCAGACTTCCCACGCTCGTTCATCTCAGGCGTACCGCCTCAGCGTTCCCCAAGCGGCCCGCCCGGTCATCACCCGGGCGGGCGATCGTGGGATCTCCCGGTTCTCGCGCATGGAGATTCCGTACATGCACAGGTTCTCCGACCGCGCGGGGTCCCCTGGTGACTCGCGAATAACGCCACCAGCGATGTTGCCTTCCGACCTGTTTAACGGCGTCGGCACCCCGACCTCCTTGATTTCGCGGCTCAATAGCCCGGCCTGCACGTACCCCTATCAACGCTTCGCCGACACCCTCATGGACGCCGACGCATGACTCGGGGCCATCGTGGGTCGCTAGCCCTTCGATGTAGAGCGCTCTCATCTCCTTCTCCATGCCGGTTTATCCCGGCGCTCTAAACATTCAGCCTGAGTACGCGAATGTTCCGCGTGGTGGCGTTGTGTGATGACCGGGGGCTTGTGGTTTCCGGTCGTGTCGGGGTGGTGTGCGGGTTAGGTGGGTGTGGGTGGTGCTGGTGTCCATGGCCGGCCTAGCAATGCGTCGTGGAGGACGGTCATCATGTTGAGGCCGTGCTTGGCGGCGGTGGAGAGGACTCCGCGGATCGTGTAGCGGTCTCGGCCTGGTTGGAGGTGGGTGGCACTTTCAGGTCGTGGGCGAAGCGCAGCACGTCGGCTTCGCGGTCGCGCAGGACCTCCAGCAGCAGCCGGGCCTTGCGCTCACCCGGGCGGCTGCCGTGGGTGGTGGTGGCGGAGAGCCCGACCAGTACGCCGTCGCGGAACCGGGTGATCAGCTCGTTCCTGACGGCTGCCGGGATCGCCTCGAGGCCTTGGTCGCGGGCGAGGTTGGCCTGGTGGATCAATCCGCGGAGCGCTTCGGCGATCTGGGGTGGCCAGTGCGCGTCGGGGTAGACCTGCCCGGCACCATCGAGATCACGCAGGAGATGCGCGTTATCCCGAACTCGGGATAATGCCCACCTGCTCAGGGACCTGCGATCACTGTCAGATGCCGACCCTGACGGGCAGCTGTGGGCCCTGGCGATGGCCGACACCCTGCTGGAGGCCCACCACGCCGCCGCCGAGGCCCGCGACCGCGGCGCTGAGGGCCTCGACGACCAGACCCTGGCCCGCATCCGCAACCACTACCACGGCGCACTCGCCCTCGGACAGGCCGATAACCAGGGCACACGCACCAAGCTCGCTGCCCAGGCCCGAAGCCTGATCACCCGATTCAGACGGTTCGAGGACATGATCCTGCGCTTCGCAGTCGATCTCACGGTGCCCTTCACCAACAACGCGGCCGAGCGAGCCATCCGACCCGTCAAACTCCAGCAACGCACCTCCGGCGGCGCCTGGCGCACCCTACAAGGACTCATCGACTTCGCCCTCGTCCACTCCTACCTCGACACCGCCGCCAAGTGGGGACTCGACAAACTCGACGCCCTCCGCCAGCTGTTCACCACCGGCGCATGGCTACCCCCAGCACTCACCCCAGCTGAATAGCTACCTCGATCGACCCGGGCAAGCGTTGGGGTTCCGGGAGTGCGGCGTCGCCGATGCCGACAAGCTCACCGAGTGGCTGGTCACGAACGTCACGCAGGCCGAACGCCGGGGCGAGCAGGTCCGCGAGGAGCTTCTGACCAGGCTGCTGGCCGAGCGGATCGAGCCTCCGACCGCTGGGCGGATCGACCGGATCGTCCGCTCGGCGCTGCACCGTGGCGAAGAGCTGCTGGTCGCCTGGGTGGTCGGGCGATTGCCCTCGGTGGTGCGGGCGCGGCTGCGGGAGTTGGTCTCGTTCGACGGTGGCGAGGAACTCGGGGAGACGGATGGCTCGGCGGAGTTGGCCTCGATCCGGTCCGAGCCGGGCAACGTCAGCCTGAACACGATGCTGGCTGAGGTTGCCAAGCTGGAGACGGTGCGCGCGGTGGGCCTGCCTGCTGACTTGTTCGTCGATGTGGCGCCGAGGGTCCTCGCCGGGTGGCGGGCCCGAGTGGCGGTGGAGGCTCCGAGTCATCTGCGGATGGTCGATGGCGTGATCCGCCATGGCACCGACATGGCGGTCGAGGCCAACTACGTCGACTCGCATGGCCAGTCCGAGATCGGGTTCGGCGTCACCAAGCTGCTCGGGTTCGACCTGC
>JBOHGT010000300.1:0-5822 GCA_050700385.1 Pseudonocardiaceae bacterium
CCCCGGCCACTCGGCGACGCAGCGGTGGGCGCAGCCCGAGCCGGCGAATGCTGCGGGCGGTCCGCCGGATGGCCCTGCGCTGCCCGGGCGGCACCTCCCACGCCGAGGGATGCCGCTCGAGCCACCGGTAACGGTAGGTGGCATAGGGCAGGTGTGCGAGGTACAGCAGCAGCGCGACGGCCAGCGAGACGAACGGGAAGGTGATGACGGCCGCGGCGAGCCCGGCGACGAGCACCAGCAGCGGAGCGATCGACCTGGCCGGCACCCGCACCGTCTTGGCCGACAGCGTGGGCAGCCGGCTGACCATCAGCAGCGCCGTCGCGACCGTCCACACCGCCACCGTGACCGGTGCCGACCACCACCCCCCGCCGAGCTGCAGGAACACCGCCAGCGGCAGCAGCGCCACCAGCGCCCCGGCGGGCGCGGGCACTCCGACGAAGAACTCCTTGGCGAAGGGGGGCGCCTCGACGTCGTCGAGCAGCGTGTTGAACCGCGCGAGCCGCAGCGCCACGCACACCGCGAACACCAGTGCCACCGGCCAGCCCGCCCGGGTACCGTCGAGCCCCCACACGAACAGCACCACCGCGGGCGCGACCCCGAAGGAGATGCAGTCTGCCAGTGAGTCGAGCTCGGCGCCGATCCGGGAGGTGGCGTCGAGCAGCCGGGCCAGCCGCCCGTCCAGCGCGTCGAGCAACGCCGCCAGCGTGATCGCGGCCAGCGCCGCCGGGTTGTGGCCGTCGAGCGCGAAATGCACCGCGGACAGGCCCGAGCACAGCGCGAGCACGGTGATCGCGTTGGGCAGCAGCCGCACCCCCGGGTTCGCAGCGGGCACTGCTCACCCCGTCCCGGGTAGCAGCTGGGCGAGCACCGTCTCGCCGCCGATCGTGCGCTGCCCGGCCCGCACCAGCACCTCGCTGCCGGGCGGCAGGTAGACGTCCACCCGGGAGCCGAAGCGGATGAGCCCGTAGGTGTCGCCGGCGCGCACGGTGTCCCCGGCGCGGACCGAGCAGACGATGCGCCGGGCGACCAGGCCGGCGATCTGCACCACGGCGAGCTCGTGGCCCGACGTGCCGCGCAGCAGCACGCTGTTGCGCTCGTTGACGTCGCTGGCCTTGGCCAGATCGGCGGAGACGAAGGCGCCCGGCCGGTAGGCGACCCGTTGCACCTCGCCGTCGGCCGGGGCGCGCTGCACGTGCACGTCGAACACCGAGAGGAACACACTGACCCGCGGCCGGGGCATGCCGCCCATTCCCAGCTCCGGCGGCGGCTCGGCATTGCCGACGCTGCTCACCGTGCCGTCCGCGGCGGCCACCACGACCCCGTCGCGCTGCGGTGCGACGCGGTGCGGCATGCGGAAGAACAGGGCGCACACGACGGTCGCGACGGCGCCCAGCACTCCGGCGCGGTGCGACACCCGGTGGGCCAGCAGTGTCGCCGCGGCGCCGCCGAGCACGAACGGGCGACCTGCGGGGTGCATGGGTGGCACGGTCGCGCGCGCCAGCGCGGCGAGGTGTCGCACGGACGCGGCGAGGCGTCGGGCGGACACGGGGCCAGGGAGCGGCATGACGGGCGTGCGGTCCTCGGGTCGGGCGGCGGGCCTTGGTCGCCGGGGGCCTCACGGTACGCGACCGCCGAAGCCCGCAGGACAGCAACGGGGCCGTCACGCGCTGCGCAACTGCAGCACCGTCACCTCGGTCCCGGACTCCAGGTGGGTGACGTCGGCGCCGATCTCGATCAGGCAGTCGGCGCGGGCGAGTGCGCCGAGCAGGTGGGACCCGGGCCCCCCGACCGGCGCGACGGTGCCCGCGGCGGCGTCGAGCGCACCGCGCCGGTATTGCTGCAGGCCGGCGGGGGAGTCGAGCGCCTCGGTGAGCCTGGCCCGGGTCCGCGACCGGTCCGGTGGCAACCCCATCGCGGCCCGCAGTGCGGGGCGAACGAACATCTCGAAGGACACCGAGGAGCTCACCGGGTTACCGGGCAGCGCGACCACCGCCACGCCCCGGTAGCGCCCGGCACCCTGCGGTGCCCCCGGCTGCATCGCCACCTTGACGAAGTCCACCCCGTGACCGGTCATCGCGTCCTTGACCACCTCGTAGGCGCCCGCGCTCACCCCTCCGGATGTGACCAGCAGGTCGATGGTGTCGAGCTGTTCGGCCAGCGCGGCCTCGAGCTGCGCGACGTCGTCGGGCACGAAGTGAACCTGCCGGGACACGCCTCCCGCTTCGCGGGCCGCGGCCGTGAGCAGGGCGCCGTTGGACTCGTAGATCTGGCCGTGCTGCAGTGGCGTCCCCGGGGCGACCAGCTCCGAACCCGTGGAGAGCACCAGCACCCGGACCGGACGGTGCACCGGGAGCTCGGCGCGCCCGATCGCGGCCGCGACGCCGAGCTGCGCCGGGCCCAGCACCGTCCCCGCGGGCAACACCACGTCGCCCACCGCCACGTCCTCACCGGCGCGGCGGATCCTGTCGCCCGGGGCGGCCGCCGCGCCGATCCGCACCCGGTGCTGCCCGCCGTCGGTGCGCTCCACCGGCACCACGGTGTCCGCGCCGGGTGGTATCGGGGCGCCGGTCATGATCCGGTGCGCGGTCCCCGGCAGCAGCGCAGGCGCATCGGTGCGGCCTGCCGGGACGTCCTGGCGCACCGGCAGCTCGACCGGAGAGTCGGGCGTCGCCGCGGCGATGTCGACGGCGCGGACGGCGTAGCCGTCCATCGCGGAGTTGTCGAACGGCGGCAGCGTCACGGCGGCCGTCACCGGCTCGGCGAGCGCCAGGCCGGCGCACTCCACCAGCGGCAGGTGGGCGACGGGGGTGCGGGGCAGCAGCGCGGCGACGGCCGACTGGTGCTCCGCGACGGACCGGAGGTTCACTCGGGCATCGTGCCCTGTTCGGCCTCGACCCGCCGCACGGAGGCACGCGTGCCACACTCCGTGAGCGACATGCTCGCCGGATCGGGGAGGGGCCAGGGGCCGTGCACATCCAGACCCGTCACACACCGTCGTTCGGAGTGGCCAGGCTCGGGCTCGCGCCCGGCGAGCCGGTGCGGGTGGAGTCCGGCGCGATGCTGGCCACCAGCTACGGCGTCGCCGTCGAGTCGCGCGCCGAGGGCGGGCTGTTCAAGTCGCTGGCCCGGGCGGCGCTTGGCGGGGAGTCGTTCTACGTGTCCACCTACACCGCGCCGCAGCAGGGCGGCTGGGTCGACGTCGCCCCGACGCTGCCCGGCGACCTGCACGTCGCCGAGCTCAACGGCAACGGCGGGCTCTGCATCACCAAGGGCTGCTGGCTGGCCTCGGCGGTGGGTGTGGAGCTGCAGACGCAGTGGGGCGGGTTCCGCAACCTCTTCGGCGGCGAGGGCGGGTTCCTGGTTCGCGCATCGGGCACCGGAGCGGTGGTGCTGTCGTGCTACGGCGCGCTGGACGTCGTGGCGCTGCAGCCCGGCGAGTACGTCACGATCGACACCGGGCACGTGGTGGCCTACGCCGACGGGGTGCAGTCCCGGATCCGGCCGGTCAGCCAGGGCATGATGCAGTCGATGAAGAGCGGCGAGGGCCTGGTCTTCGACTTCGCAGGCCCGGGGCAGGTGCTCACCCAGACCCGCAACCCCCGCGGGCTGGTCTCCTGGCTGCAGGCCAACGGCCTGGGCGCGCGCTCGTAGCGCGCCGCCGTGCGGCACTAGGCTGCGGACCGTGTCGGAGGACCTCACCGGGCGGCAGCTCGGTCACTACCGCGTCGACGGAGTGATCGGCAAGGGCGGCATGGCCGTGATGTACCGCGCCACCGACGTCCGGCTGGGCCGCAAGGTCGCGCTGAAGGTCATCGCCCAGCACCTGTCCGGCGACCCGGAGTTCCGGGAGCGGTTCGTCGACGAGGCCCGCAACACCTCGGCGATCGACCACTCCCACGTCGTACCGCTCTACGACTTCGGCGATGTCGACGGGCTGCTCTACATCGCCATGCGCTTCGTCGACGGCCCGGACCTGGCCAGCCTGATCTCCGAAGGGCCGATCTCGCCGGTGCGGACGCTGATCCTGCTCGGGCAGGTCGCCGACGCGCTGGAGATGCTCGCCGGTCGCGGCCTGGTGCACCTGGACGTCAAGCCGGCCAACGTACTGGTGACCACCCGGGAGTCGGCAGGCACCGAGCACGTCTACCTCGCCGACTTCGGGCTCACCCGGCGCGGCGCCACCGGGCACCGCACCACGTCCGGGGATTTCCTCGGCTCGCCCACCTACGCCGCCCCCGAGCATCTGCGCGGCGAGCCGGTGGACGGCCGCACCGACCAGTACGCGCTGGCCTGCGTGATGTTCGCCTGCCTGACCGGGCGCCCGCCCTACCGCGGCAAGGTCCCCGCCGTGATCCAGGGCCACCTCGGGGAGGAGATCCCGGCGGTCACCTCGGTGGTCGTACTGCCCCCGGGGATCGACGACGTACTCCGCAGGGGGATGGCCAAGGAGCCCGCGGGGCGCTACCGCAACTGCCGGGAGCTGATGGGCGCCGCCCGCGCGGCGCTCGCCACCGTCGCCAGGCCCGGCAGCCCGCCCCCGCTGCGCCGGCCGGAACAGCCGCCGTCCTGGAAGCCCGCGGTGTCGCACGATCCCGCGGTGTCGCACCGTACGGCCGCCCGGCGGCCACCCGCTTCCCCGCCCGGTGCTCCCGCCGACAACCGGCCGGCGCCACCGGCGCGTCCCGGACCGCCGCGGCCGCCCCCGGCCCCGGTGCGGTTACGTGACCCGCTGCCCGCGCAGGTGGACACCTTCGCCAGCCAGGGAGGCGAGGGTGGCCGTGCGTGGGTGGTGCCGGCCGTGCTCGGCCTCGTCGTCCTGGCGCTGCTGCTCGTGCTGCTCGCGGTGCTGGGTGCCGGCGGGGACGGTGGTGGTGGTGCCGAGCCTGCGACGCCGTCGCCGCGCATCGGTGTCGGTGAGCCGGCACGGACGCTGCCCAGCGATCTCGTGGTGCCCACGCGCTGACCCGCCTTGCACTCGGCGGGTGCGAGTGCTAAACACGAACTTGGCACTCGGCCACGCCGAGTGCCAGCGCAGCAACACAGGTCGGGACGGTGAGTCCGGCGCGTGAGCCGGACGTCCGTCGCGGGCACCGAGCCTGGCCGAGCACCCAGGTCCGCCTCGCAGGCGGAGGAAACAGAGTCCTTGCCGCGGGACCACCGTGGCGCCCATGACCGGAGGACCACACCGCAATGGCCAAGATGATCGCGTTCGACGAGGACGCCCGCCGCGGTCTCGAGCGGGGGATGAACCAGCTCGCCGACGCCGTCAAGGTGACGCTCGGCCCGAGGGGCCGCAACGTCGTCCTGGAGAAGAAGTGGGGTGCCCCCACCATCACCAATGATGGTGTGAGCATCGCGAAGGAGATCGAGCTCGAGGACCCGTGGGAGAAGATCGGGGCCGAGCTCGTCAAGGAAGTTGCCAAGAAGACCGATGATGTCGCCGGTGACGGCACGACCACCGCTACCGTGCTTGCCCAGGCACTGGTGCGCGAGGGTCTGCGTAACGTCGCAGCCGGCGCCAACCCGATGGCACTCAAGCGGGGCATCGAGAAGGCCGTTGAGGCCGTCTCGGAGCAGCTGCTGAACTCGGCCAAGGAGGTCGAGACCAAGGAGCAGATCGCGGCCACCGCCGGGATCTCCGCCGGCGACCCCGCGATCGGCGAGCTCATCGCCGAGGCGATGGACAAGGTCGGCAAGGAAGGCGTCATCACCGTCGAGGAGAGCCAGACCTTCGGCCTCGAGCTCGAGCTCACCGAGGGCATGCGCTTCGACAAGGGCTACATCTCGCCCTACTTCGTCACCGACCCCGAGCGCATGGAGAC
>JBOHGT010000301.1:0-4085 GCA_050700385.1 Pseudonocardiaceae bacterium
TGAACGTTCGCGGCATAGCCGCCGGCGGCGCCCGACACCAGGACCGCGAGCACCAGCGCCGCGCGGGCGACGCGGAACTTCCCGGGCGTCGTGCTCCAGCCGCCGACCGGCCACTCCAGCCAGCGACGTGTCTCGGCTCGCCCCATGACCGGGCGGAGCCGCATCGTGGCGATCTCGAGGAGTTTCTGGCTCGCCTGCACGGTGGGCCTCCCCTCGAGTTCATCTGTGAGATCAGTAGAGCCCCGAACCTCCGCCCTCGCTAGATGCCAGTCTGGGGCACCGGTGCACCGTCGGGCCCGCCGAGCCGGATCTGGTCGCGCTGCGACTGATCGCGACCGATCCAGGGCTGCGCGGGGAGTACCTCAAGGAACGTCGCCACGATCGAAAGGCTGCGCACCCTCGACACCGTGCTGCGGCCGCTGCACACGAGCGCCGGTGTCGCCGACCTGCGCAGCCGCCTGGGCGCGACCGCCGCGTAGCACCGTGCGGCCCTACCAGCGGCGGTGTGGAGAGGGTGCTGTTACTTCGTAGGACACTAAACCAATCTTATGTGTCCTCGCCGATGGTCAGATTGATTTCCGAGGCGACCAGTTCGGAACGATCGAAGTCGAGCGTCTGCGTGACGTGCTGCCCTACGCTGGTTTCGAAAGGATGGTACGGGCGCTCACCTGCCGCGATCTCGCGGTTGAGCCGCAGCAGCCGCCGTACGATCTCGTCGCGATCCTGAATGATCGACTTCGGCCAGCCGTACGCGGCGGCCACCGCGTCGTCCAGCTCGGTGTGCAGCTTCCTCAGGTCGACGTAGGCGCCTTCGTCGACGAGGTTATAGAGCCGGGTGAGCCCGATGTTTTCCTTCGCGCAGACTTCCTGCCGACGAGCGATGATCCGACGGCTGGCTTCGGCGACCCGCTCCCGCTGCTCGTCTGTTATTGGGTGAGGCCAGGGGAACATCTCGAAAACGGTGGTAGGCGTATAGCGTATATCGCCCTTCAGCGTCGACGCTCGTGCCCTGGCCCAGGCGCCGTGGGCAAGAGATGAAAGCAAACCCATAGAGTAGTCGTCGCCGAGTGCGAAGACATATGTAAGGTTACTCGGACACGTCCAAGCTTCGCACCAGGAAAAAAGAAGCCGCTTGCCCTGCGCCACGCCAGCGACATATCGTGGGAGGCCACTCAGTGCTTTCCGCATGCCTGGGCGTCCCTCGCCGAACTGCCACCAGCGCTCGCGATAGAGCTTGCGGTTGTTCGCGGCACGCTTGGGCCGGACCCGTTCTTTGACGATCTCCAGCGCTGCTGGGTAGCGCATCGCCGCCTCGAGTGGGAGCTGCGCAAAGTCGATGATCCAGCGCCGTGGCCGCTGGGCTGGATCGTCGGCAATGTCGTCTCCGGTGACGTAGGGACGCACGACTCTGCGGTAGTCGGCGTCCGTGCGCTCGATTAGTTCCGCTGCCTCCTCGACGGAGATGATGAACCCTTCCCCGACCGGGATCGGGCCTTGAAAGCAACACCCCTTGTTCGCGTTGAGGCGGGCGATCTCTCCGGTCGAGCGCTCCGGCGGGCGCAGCTCGGCGGTAATGCCGCTGACCGGCTCGCCGTCGATGCTGAAGGAGTCCGACGATGCGGCCGGCTGCTTGATCCAGTTGACGAGGCTGACATGGACCTTGGCCTCGCCCGGCCACTTCTGTGTGGACACGGCGTCGGTGATGACCCCGCCGCTGGCGATGATGTACTCCAGGCTGGACGAGCGGGCGCGGTTCTGGGACACGGAGTTGGTGCCGACGAGTCCGGCGCGCTGGCCCGGCGTCAGATGGTCCTGGGCCTTCCGGAACCAGTAGACACAGTAATCCTTGATCCCGACGTTGAAGGTCCGCTTGAGCCACGTCAGGTAGTCGTCGCCCAGTGCCTCCCGCAGGTGCTGCGAGCCGTGGAACGGCGGGTTGCCGATGATGCAGTCGACCTCGGGCCACTCCATCGCGAGCGCGTCGCCAGCCTTGACCGTGGAAAGCTCGACGAGCGGCAGGACCGGCTCGGCTGCCCCGTAGCGGTCTGCCATCTGCCGGTGCCCCATCCACAGCGTGACGCGCGCGATCTGGGTCACGACCGGCTCGATATCGATGCCGTGTAGGTTGGCCAGTGGGTAGTAGGGCAGCGGTCCTTCCGGGGTCGGCAGCCCGGTCTGCCGCGCGAGCGAGGTGACGCGCTGCTTCAGCTCGGACTCCAGCGCGCGCAGCTCGCGGTAGGCGAGGTAGAGAAAGTTGCCGCACCCGCACGCCGGATCCAGGACCTGGAACCGGCACAGCTCCTCCAAGAGCTGCTGCGCTTCGGCGGGCGTCGAGGTCGAGTCGACCCGCTCCCGCCACGGCCGCACGATCGTCGGCCGCACGATCTTCATGATGTCGGCTTCGTGCGTGTAGTGCGCACCGAGACCCTTCCGCTGCCTGGCGAGGAATCCCTCCATCAGCGATCCGAAGATCGTCGGGTCGACGTCGCGCCACTGGTATTCGGCGGCTGCCATGATGAGCCGCAGCTCTTCCGGCTCGAGGTGGACCTTCGCGGGCCGGGCGAACAGCTCGCCGTTGACGTAGCGCGTTCCCGCCAGCACACCACGCCGGCCGTAGTCGGTGGGGTCGTTCAGCGACTCGAAAAGGCCGCCGAGCATCATGTAGGAAGTCCAGTACGGGTTGTCGAGGATGGCCTTGACCAGATGCTGCGTCGCGTGGCCGCTGACCATTCCGTAGTCCTCGGCGAACAGGTACCACACGAGCTGCAGCACGAACGCCTGGATCGTCTCCGACGGGGCGGCTCCCCTGCGCATCAGGCAGTCGTAAAGGTCGGCTACCACCCGGGTGGCCTCGGTCGTCAGCTCACGGTTGACGGTACCGAAGAGCGCCTCGTCGCCTGCGGCGGTCAGGAAGAGCAGCGACTCGTACCGGTCGGGCAGTTCCGCCAGGGAGAACTCCGCGCGCGGCGCGTTGGGGAAGCGGCCCGGCTCCCACACCTCGAAGCGATGAAACGCGCACAGCACGACGTAGCGCGGGGCGGATCGGTCGGTGGCGACATCGGCGCAGTCGCGCCAGTAGTCGAGGGCCTGCTTACGGTGCTCGCTGAGCCTTTTCGCCTGGCTCGGGGCCTTCATCTCGATGAGGACGACGTCCTGCCAGTGCAGGTCCATGATCCCCGCACCAGTCGAACGGTCGTCCTCGAACCCCGCCCCGACCTCGCGACGGTCGCTGCCGTAGCAGGCGAACAGGTCGTTGACGAAGGTCTGTGCCTCGCTGCGCTCGCTGCCCTGGTAGCCCTCCCATTTGGACACGAAGCGACGCAGAGCGGCCTGGATCTCATCGCCGCTGCGCATGGCTCACAGCAACCGCTGCTGATCGCCGCCGAAGTACCCGAGCTGGAACAGCTTTTTGTGCGCCGCCTCCAGCTGCTCCCTGGCCGTCGCCAACGCGACCACGAGGTTCGGCTCGTCGACTGTCTCGCGGACGATGCGTTCGCCTTTCTCGGCTCGCCGGATGGCCTGCTCGATGTTCGATAGCGTCTCGGCGATCTGGCGCCTCGCCGTCTCATCGGCGGCCTGCTCCGAGCTGCGTTGCATATGGACACGGGAGTCCGGGCCAGGGCAGACCTCGGCGTGGTGGGGCTCCGGGTGGGCCATCGCGCTCCTTCCGTCGTGCGGACTCACCCTAACGGCGCGGCACGACAGTCCTTCGCGCCGAGACACCTACCAGCGGGCGCGCCGAGACACCTACCAGCGGGTGAGCCTGCATGCGATGGTCACGCCTGCTGTTATGCCGCGAGGGTGGCGAGCTGGCGGTCGAGTTCTCGGACCCGGGTCTCGTGGTCATAGCGCGACATTGCCTGCCGCGCCTGCCTGATGGTGGCGATGGAGCGCACCGAGCCGGTCCGGTGCGCCAGGTCCACCGCTGACCCGAGCTCCTCGCAGGCGAGGTCGAGCTCGCCGTCTTGCAGGTATACGTCGGCGCTCCAGGCGTGGTGGAGTGTCCGGTTCCGCACGAAGTTCGCATCGATGGTGCGCATCGCGCTGTCGAGCAGCGGTCTGGCTCGGGCGGGCTGGCGCAGGTC